>NZ_CAJXIP010000024.1 GCF_913054395.1 uncultured Roseovarius sp. | reverse complement strand
CGACAGCGCCAAGATCGACGCGGGCGGCAATGGCACGATCGGTGTCGATGGTGTGCTTCTCGACGGGCTGAAAGAGAGCGACGGAAGTTTCAATCGCGGTACGGCACATGGTCTTGTCGTACAAGCCGACAGTACGGAAAGCCTTTTGAACATCGGTGTGGCGGCTGCGGGCGGGCTTTATGCCGGTATTGCCGGTGCGGTAACTGTCAGCCTGATCGACAGCGATGCGACGGCCCGTATCGGGCAAAATGCGATGATCAACACCCGCAACGCCCTGACGTCCGACTCTGCGCAGCAGGGCGTCTACGTGGGTGCATCCAACGATGCAAGCATGATCGACGCGGCAGGCAGCGTTGCCGGCGGTATCGCGGGCCTTGCTGGTGCGGTCAGCTTCGGGACGATGAAGAATGACGTGAATGCGTCGGTCGGCGCAGGAACCGTGCTCAACACCAAGACAGATCTAAGCGTGAATGCGCTGGCCAAGCGCACGCTCGAAGGATTCACGATTTCAGGGGCAGGCGGCGTAGTCGGGCTTGCGGCCTCGATCAACGTCTGGTCGATCGGTGAAGATTTTGGCTCGGTCTATGACGATTCCGAAAGCGAGAACACTGATGGCGCCAATGCCAGTACATCGCAGGATGCGCTTAACAACGAAGACGATTCAAAGAATGCCTCGACTGAAACGCAAGGAAATGTTGACGACACATCCGACGACATCAATGATGGCCTGTCCAGCATGGATGACTCGACGACCAGCGGTGACATCGAGGAAAACTCTGCCGATGACCGCGCAGGAAAGATGCTGAAAAGCACCGCGCTGAAACTTGGTGAGGACGAGAACAGCTTTACCGGATCGGACATGGGCTCCGCACTTACGGCGGCTGCGGCCGGGCCGCAGCGTGGCGTCAATGCCATCGTCGAAAGCGGCGTGATCGTCAATGCGGGCGACGACGTGAACGTTGACGCCTCTGAAGAAATCACGGTCAAGGTTGTGGACGGCGCCGTTGCCGTTGGCTTCGTCGGCGCGGGTGGCGCTGTCGCAGTGCTGAACGTCACGAGCAAGGTTCAGGCCAAACTTGGCGGAACGATTACCGCGCAGGGCGACATCACTGTTGATGGCTATGGCATGCGCGATATCAACTATACTGCATTCGTCGGGACGGGCGGGATTGCCGCGCTTGGTGCTGCGGTCACGGTGATCAACGACAACAGCACTTTGCTGGCAGAAGTATCCGACAATTCGATCATCCGGGATGCAAACAGCCTCAGCGTGACTGCGGAAACGGATCAGGACTTCAAGTCCGAAACTGTTGGCGTTGCGGTCGGTGGCGCCGCAGTCGGTGCCGCGTTTTCCAAGATCCGCGCGGATGACGGCGATGCAAATACAATCGAAACGCATGCCCGCATCGGCCACAATGTCGACATCGGTCTGTCAACGGAAGAGCCCGGCGCACCAGGTGAAGATCCTGTAACGGTCGATCACGAGGTTGGCGACATCACGGTGAAGGCAATTTCGACCGTCGATTTCGACGTCGACCTGACCGCTGGTTCGGCGGGTATCGTCGCGGGGTCATTCAACTTTGTCTACGTGGATAATACCTCCAGGGTGCGGGCCGAAATCGGCAATGACGTCGAGATAGATTCCGACGGTCAGATCGTGGTTCTGGCCCAGGCATCCCATAAGGCCGACGTTGAAATCATCGGGGTCACAGGCGGTCTGGCGGCTGCCGGTGTCACACTCGGACGGGCCAAGTTTGACTCGGATGTGCGCGCCAGGGTCGGCAACAACCTGGAGTCCGACAGCGAAGGCCTTGATGTCATAGCGCTCTATAACCATCACCGGCTTGCGGATGGCACCATTGTCGAAGATGCGGGTCGCGGCGTGTTCGTCGATACCGGCGCGGGTGGTGGCGGGTTGTTCTCGGGGCAAGGTTCGGTGCCGACAGCCGAGGATACCACCGACGTGGTCGCGGAAATTACCGCAGACGCGAATCCGGCAACCTCGGGTGCGATCAACACCGGTGCCGGCGATGTGCTCGTCGATGCCCATGGTGCGTTCTATACAGAAGCCAATGCCTTTGCATTCTCGATCGGCGTGGTCGCAGCGGGTGCCTCGATTGCCACTGCCAAATCGCGCGGCAGCGTCAAAGCCAGGATGAATGGTGACATCACCGGTGGTCAGAATGTGACCATTCAGGCCGTCGCCGTCTCGGATGCGATTGCCAGCGCGGAAGCCGCCGGCGGTGGCTTGATCGAGGCGACGATTCCGATCTCCCACGCCGAATCGAAGCCCGTTATCGAGGCTTCCATCGGGGCTGACGCAACGACCACGGTCAATGGTGACATAAAGGTAAATGCGGTTTCGGACGGTAATGCGGATGCGTCAGGATCGGCCAAGGCAGGATCGCTGGTGGGTGTCGGCTCGATGGAAGTGACCAGCGTGGTGTCGCCCACGTTGAGCGCCTTCGTCGGCAGCGGTGCGACCATTAGCGGGGCGACGCTCGACATCAACGCACAGCATAACTTTGAAGTCGCGGCCGGACGGAAGTCGAAAGCCTATAGTGAAGCAGGCAAGGCTTCGCTGCTCGGGTTCCAGTTCACCGAAGCACGGGCGATCGCCTCTGCGACGCTTGACAGCTATCTCGACGGGGATGCGGACGTGACGCTTGACGGCGCGTTGACCATCTCGGCCAAGGGCGTGAATGACGCCGACGCTGATGTCGAAAGCCTCACTGTGGGGATCATCCTCAGCGTAGGTGAAACCGACACTTATGCCGAGGCAAACGGGTCGGCCAAAGCGGGCATCAAAGCGTCGGCATCGTCGTCTGCGACACCAAAAATCCAGGTCGGCGGCATTGGCATTGTTGCCACCACCAGCGATACGGCCAATGCCAAGACCGTTGCCGCCTCTGGCGGCCTGATCACGTCTTCGGCGAACAGCGCCGTTGCCTATGCCAATTCCAAGGAAGACAGCAGCGATTGGGATCCGCTCAGCAATGACGACAGCGATTTCACCCGCGATCCCAATTACGTAGCGGCCAAAGCCTATATTGGCAGCAACAGCGCGATCCTTGTGACCGACGATAATGGCGGGTCGGGCGATATCTCGCTCACAGCCGGTGCTAAGCCGCAGGCGGACGCCTATACCAAGGGCGCGACAGGCGGAGCCGTCGATATTGCTGGCGGATCGTTCGCCGTAGCGCGCCTGGAGCCTGTAGTTCTGGCGACCATCGACAGCGGTGCCGTCATCGACGCCGAAGGATCAGTGTCGCTCGATGCGACGGCGACGCCGGGCACGGGGGTGGTTCCCACATTCGGCATCGACGGCATCAGTGTTGATGACGATACGCTCACGGTCGTGGCCCACGGCCTCGAAACCGGGCAAATCGTGGAATATGTCGATGATGGCGGAGTTATCGGCGGGCTTGACCCGTATGTTACCGAAACTGTGCTTGACTCGAATGGTGTCGAGACGACCGAAAATTTCAATCGCGAATATGCGGTTATCGTTGTTGATGCCGACACCATTGCCTTTGGGGCAGAATTCGATGGCGCCACGATCAATCCGCTGACCGAGGAAATCACATTTGAGTCCGAGCACGGGTTCCTCGCAGGTGACAAGGTCATCTATCGCGACGGCGGAACGGAACTCCCCGGACTGACCGACGGCAATCCGTATTACGTGATCCTGGTGGATGCGCTGACGATCAAGCTGACCACGGATCAGGCAATCGCGCTGAATCCCGAAAGCGCCTACAAGTCCTTCCTTCCGTCGAGCGTCGATGACATCGGCGATGCTGCGGCCACTGAAGACAACACGATCTTCGGATTCACCCATGGATTCAGCGATGATCAGGCGGTGACCTACGAGGCGCCGGAAGCATTGATCTTTACCGACCGTCAGGTTGATGTCGACCAAAGCAACACGATTTCAGGCGGTTACCTGAACCTTTCAACCGTGGACAACGATTACATCCGGTTCTCGATCAATGATGGGTCAACCGACGAGGGGAAACCGTTCAGCCATGGTCTGGAAGACAATGACCTTGTTCTCTACCGCGTCGAGTTTGTGGATGATTCCACCAGCCCGGTGGATGAAAATGGAAATGACCTGCCCGGCTTTACAGACCCCGGCGCGACGCCGATCGGTGGGCTGACGAACAATACGCTCTATCGTGTGGTCAAGGTCAACGACAGCACCATCGCGCTCAAACGTGCCTTTGCCGAAAACGTCAGCGTCTACTACGACAATGACGGCTCGTCCGACCGCATCATCCGGGATGATGGCGGCAGCTGGATTGATGACGGCTTCAAGGCGGGTGAAGACATCATCATCACCGGCAGCAATGGGAACGACGACACCTACACGATCAGCACCATTTCCGACAGCGAGATCGTGCTGACGGGCAACCTGAGCTACTTCAACCGGGTCGAGCAATCCATGACGCTCGGCTATGAAGAGATCAGTATGACCGACTACGTGACGCTGACCCTTGGCGGCGGAACCCAGTGGAACGATGTGTCCAGCTTCACCGTCGGGCAGACGATCGAACTCGCAGGCTTGCCGCTTGGCGGCACCGCCACGATTGATGCGATCAATGGCGACACGATCCGGTTGAGCCGCACGGATGCCAGTCTGGCGGTCGGTCCGCATGCCGGGGCCATCGTTCAGGCGACGACTGCGGATTCCGATACCTTCGATACCGAGATCATTTCGCTGACGCCGGACAAGGGTTTCCCCTTCGACGATCTAAGTACCGCGAATGACAACGATCCGGGCAATGCCACGGATCCGGGCAATTCCGACATTCATTCGCTGATCCGTTTGGCGGACCTGCCGCTGCAATACAACGATGGCGGTCTTGTCGATCTGGTCGATGGCCAGACCTATTACGTCGACCTTGTCAGTGCGACCGAGTTCGGACTTTCGCTCACTCCGGGTGGCGCCCGTCTGGACCTTGTGGCCAATGCCGACGGCGTGACAAATCATCGTCTCGGCGCTGTCGCCGAAGACATCAGCGTGGGCACGGGAAATCACAGCCTCACCATAGACCTGACCAGCTTTGCCAGCGGCGGCACGTTGCTCGGGCCGGGCGGCGTGCCGCTCAGCCTGTTTGCGCCGCAGTCGGGTGACGGAATTTCGTCGGCCACGGCGAAAGGCTCCAGCGGGGCGATCATTGGAGTCAAACAGAACCGCGCCGAGCTGACCTCAACCTCGTCGGCTACAGCGGCGATCAACGCCGATCTCGTGCGTGCCGGGGATGACGTGATCATCAACTCGTTGGCCGATGTGCACCAGACCGTCAGCACGACGAATGGCTCAGGTGGCTTGGTCGCCGTGGGCAATGTCGATTCACGTACCACGACCGTACTGACCAGCCTGTCGACAATCGGGGCCAATACCCAGGTCGTCGCGGGCAACGATCTGCGGATTACGGCAGGTGCGGATGCGAATTCGGACAGTTCGGCAACCTCCAAAACCGGTGGTTTCGTCGGCGTCGCAGATGCCGACAGCCGCATCAACCTAGACTATAATGTCGATGCGACGATTGGAAATGACGCTGTTGTCCTTGTTGGAAACCTGGCCAAGCTGGCCGCATCCGGTGCGGTGCGCGGCAAGTCGACGTCGACCGCGCGTGGTAACGGGTTCGGCGGCGATGGCGAAGGCCGGTCGGACTTCATTACCGACAGCGCCCATGCGGACGTCTCTATCGGTGAACGCGCCAACCTGGAGGCGCAGGAGGTGATCCTGAAATCCACCGTTGGCGATGTGAATGACAATAACGCATCCTGGGCTACGAACATCACGGCGGATTCCGATGCACGTGGCGGTGGGTTCTATTCCGAAGGCACGGCGGACGCTACGGCCAAGTACCAGGCGGATAATGTCATAACCGTGTCGGCAGATGCCGAAGTGACGGGCTATCGTGGCGTTGATTTCATTACGTCTTTCGACGATGTGCGCACTAAGGCCTCGGCATATAGCCGGTCGTCCGGTCTGTTCGGCTATGTCAGCTCGGACACGACTGTGCAGCAGGATCTCACGGGGCTGGTCACCGGCGTCGACAATGCCGAGATCATAGCCGGTCCGCGGATCGAGCTGGTGACACCGGGCCTGGCCAATCCGGATGGCGAATTTACCGAGCTGTCGCAGTTCAACAATGCCAAGTTCCGCCTCGCATTCTATGTCTCGACCGTGAACGGCGGCCATACCAGCGTTGACAACAACGCACGCCATTCCAAGCGCTCGCTGGCCGCTGGCGGGTCGGACGAACACGGGGATCAAAATACTGACTTCTCGGAAAATATCGCGTTTGACAGCGATGTGACGATCCTGTCGGGCCGCTCGCCCGAACTGGATGTGATCCGTGATCTCGTGATTGATGACCGCGGCTTTATTCAGAAGGCGATCAACGTCACGATCGACGATAGCGCTGGTGGCGGGATTGCCGATCTGGATTCCGGCCAAATTCAGAGCGACCTGATCGTGGTTAATGATATTGGCAATCCGGGCCCCGGTGATGTGGCCTTTGACTCGACAACAATGGCCGGTTCCAACGGAGTCTGGACCTTCCGTGAAACCCTTGAGCGGGTGCGGATCACGAATGCTTCGGATCGCGATATCGAGATCAACAACATTGACGTCCAGTCGACTGATCGGCCGCTGGTCTGGCTCAATCCGGCGAAAACCGCGCCGCTGACCTTCACGATCCACGCGGAAGTTGCGCCGACGCTGATCGAGATCATCAACACCGGCAACAGCAATGTCATCATCGATGGCACGATCAACAATCCGATCGGAACGACATCAATCATCAACACCGGCGGAGGTGGCTTCGGTTCAATCCTGTCCGGTAAGGATCGCGGGGTGACATCGCCCGATAACAGGGCTGCGCTGATCATCACGAACATCCTGAATATCGACGCAGCGAACGATGTCGGCTCCGATACCGAACGGCTTAATGTCGATCTGGTCAGCGTTGCGGGCCTGCCTGCCACCTTGGACTTTGCGACCAGCCAGGTCAGCGCGCTTAGCAACTCGATCTTTGTCGGTCAGAGCAGCAAGTTCGTCGATGGCCAATTGGTCCGCTACAACTCGACGAGCCCCGATATCGGATTGACCAATGGCGCGTATTACTACGTCCAGGTCAGCGATGACGGCCTGTCGCTCAAACTGTCGCTGACGCCGGATGGTGTTGCCGAAGACCTTGTGGCGGGTGCCGATTTCTCTGACACCCATTCGCTGACGACGGTTGAAGCGATCACTGTCGATGCCGTGGATAATATCGACCTCGATCTGCGCGCCCTGAAACGAGAGGGCGCCGCGGCGGGCGAATACATCGTCAACATTGACCGGATCGCCGCTGGCAACACGGCTGACGTCTTGCTGCGAAATGGCCTGCATCAGACCAGCACCGCGGGTCGCGTGGGGATTGCCGTGGAATGGGACGACGATCCTGTCGCAGGCGATAACAACACATCTGCCGGAAGCAACTACTTCGAGTTCTTCTTCGAACCGGATTCCGGATCAAATGCCTATGTCGGGCCGATCGAAGGCTTCCTCGGCACTTCTCCGATCACGACGACGATCCTTCAGACCACCTATGATTTCCGCGGGCTCGATCGCGCCACCAAAGATCGCATCATTGCCGGTCTTCAGGCCGGGGCAGGGACTTATACCACCTCGGATGAGAACGGCGACATAATTGTCACGGCTGCCGACACAACGTCGGGCGAACCTCAGGTCAACGTTCTTGCGCTGACGGAAATCTACAACCCCGGCGTCAATTACAACGATGGCGACATCACGGTGGTGACCGACGGGTATATCGCGCTCACGGAAATCTCGGATCACATGCGGGTGGAAGAAATCCGCTCGACCGGGTCGGACGTGCTTTTGTATTCGCCCCAGTCGATCATCGACGCGAATAACGACGACAACACCAACCCCGCCGATGTGTCTGGCCGCAATATCACCATGGTGTCGGCCTCCGCGTCGCTGAACAATGATGCGCCCGGCTTTGTCAATCCTGACTCTGCCGATGTATTCACGCAGGTGAGTGCGCCTGTCGTGTATGACAGCGGTTTGGGCGGTGGTATCGGCGAGACCGGAAACTACCTTGAGATCAACGTTGCAAATGCCGACAACGCGACGGGTGCTTTGCGTGCCTACGATGCCGCGGCGGTCGCCCTGACCGACGGTATTTTCATTGACGAAATCGACGGCGATCTTCGCACCTACATCGTTTCCACCAGCGATTCCGTCAGCCTCAGAACCAAGATGGGCTCGATCCTTGACGCCAACGGCGATGATGAATGGGCGGCCAATGTCATCGCCCGGACGATTGACCTTGACGCCAACGGTGGCTCGATTGGGCTGAAAGCCAACGCCTTCGAAATCGATAGCCGCTTTGATCTGCTGACGAACAGCAGCCTGACGCTGGAGCTGGATGATGTCGCGCTTGAGGCGGACGATGACATCGTGGTTACCGAGACCGAGGATGAATTGCGCCTCGTGCTTGCCCACAGCTATCTTGGGGATGTCATCCTGACGGTGCGCGAAGCCGATGATACGACGCAGAACCAGGACTTGCTGTTGATCAAGAATGGTTCGGCCCGGTTTGCCGAGACCAACGGTGTGCAGCCGGGTACGCATGATGACTCCCTGCGCCCCCTGCCGCACGGGCTGATCCTTGCCGAACAGGGGTATGTCGAACTGCGGGCGGGTGACGATATTGCAACCCATGAGAACAGCGCCATCGTGGCCGCCGAAGCAATCGACATCTATGGCGATGACAACGGCGATCTTGTCTTTGCCGATGACGATTACGGCGCGGATATCGTGTTGCGTGGCCAGATCATCGCGGGTGCGGTCATGGTGGCATTGGGGAACCGGGTGCCGGGCGCACCCAGCACACCAACGGGCACAACCCGCAGCGCGCCGATCGGAACATGGCGCCCCTGGGGCACGGAAGCCGATATCCTGCAAGACGGCACGGCCGCCGGGATTACGCGGGTCTTTGGTAACAAAGATGTCGATCTCATCCAGTTCGGTGACACGGGCGGTTCCACTGGCATGACCGGATGGGGCGATGACGGGTATATCTATCTGGGCTCGCAAACTCGCGCCTACGGTTCGGCCGATGCGGTGACCGGTGAGTATGCCACACCCGATGCCCGGAATGACGGACAAGACAGCTTTGTTGTCTATTACCTGCAGGATGCGGCGGCACAGACCTCGCCTGCCATCGAAACAATTACCTACGCGACAGTGCCCTATGACACGGATGCCATAGTGGCTGGCGAGAATTTTGACCTCTCGGTGCTGGCAATGCACACACTTACGCTTGATGGTCAGTCAGACACCGACACCTACGAAGTGTTCACGCTCGGAAGCCAGGGGGATGAACGCAATTATATCATCAACATTCTCGATACCGGCGAAGAGGATGACGGCGTCGACGAGGCCTTCATCTATGGTTTTGACAGCGATCTGAACGGGGTCGATGACCCGAACGACGATATCTTCCTGCTGCGTGCGGCCGCGTTCCTGCCGGGCGAGACTGCGGATCGTCCGGGCTATGTTGCTCTACTGCATGGCACGCTTGAGGGGTATCAGGATGTCCTGCCCGACACGTTTGAAAGTGCCGAGGTTCAGCGGATTTCCTACGATACCGGGCTGAACGGTCGCCTGACGATCGAAGGGCAGGGCGGTAACGATCACTTCTATTCCGATGATACGACGGTCATCACCACCATAGACGGCGGTGAAGGCAACGACGTCTTCCAGATCGGCCAGATATTCGGTGAAAACCGGAATGAGGCAGACGGGAACCTGCTTGCACAAGACGTCTTCCCCGACCTCAGGCCCACCACGCGCGGCTGGCTCAGCCGGGGATCGTCGGCGCCGATGCTGGCCCAGGGCGGCAGTGGCAACGATGAATTCCGTGTCTATTCCAACCAATCCGAACTGCGGCTGGAAGGCGATGACAACAACGATCTCTTCATCGTCCGCGCCTTCGCGATCGCTGCAACAACGGATTACGACTGGAACGAAGACGATACGATTGATGTCGCCGATCTCGATGCCGGAGTTGCATTACTCGAAGATATCGCGGCCAATGGCGAGGCGGCCTTTGCCGGTCGCGCCGACGAGGTGACGCTCAAGGCCTTGCTGTCGGATGGAGGGGGCGGCTATATCACCGACCGCAATGCAGACGGCGGCATCAACTATCTCGACGTCTTCATCACTGTCGGCATCACCCAGGATGACGTTATCGTAGTTGATGAAGACGGCGTTGCGAGCCCGCAGATCGGACTCGGATTCTCTGTTGCGCAGGCGCCGGATATCCGCGCTGGCGGCGGTCAGGACGAAGTGCGCTACAATATCAACGCCCCGGTATCGGTCGAAGGTGGCACCGGCTTTGACAAGCTGGTGGTTCTGGGGACTGAATTCGCCGATGACATCGCGATCACCGACAAGGGCGTGTTCGGCGCCGGGTTAAACGTGCGCTATTCAACGGTTGAAGTGGTCGAGGTCGACGGGCTTGAGGGTGATGACAAGTTTTATATCCGCTCGACGGCGTTTGGCGTGGCCTATCGCGTAATCGGCGGGCTCGGCTCTGACATCATCAATGTTGCCGGTGATGTTCAGGAAGACATCGTGACGCGCGAGCTTGAGGGGGTCTCGGGCGCCGCGGATCACATCGTGGCCTCCGACGATTTCCTTTACGATGGATCGGTCATCGACGGGCTGGATTACAACGTCACGACCGATGGCGAAGGGCTTGTTGTCATCGACGAAGGCCCTGATGGCCTGACAGCCGTGCGTGAGGGGGATGCCTCCCACGAAACCGACAGCTACACCGTGCGTCTTGCCCGCCAACTGGTCGGGGATGAAGTTGTCTATGTCACGGTCTCAGCCGCCCGTTCGCCACAGGAAGAACAGGATGGCACCTTGCCGAATGACGGCCTGTCCGGTGGAGTCGGCGACAGCATGTGGGTATCGTCCTCTGGTGCAGAGGGGACGGGCATCTCGCAGGATGATATCCTTGGCGTGAATTATCTCGACCCGGCGAATTCGCAGGTCGGCGACGATTTCCTCCGCGAAATCGTGCTGGATGGCACCACCTATTATGTGCCGAACCGCGCTGTGGTTCTCAAGTTCACCAAAGACAATTGGGATATTCCCCAGACAGTCAATCTGCTGGCTGTGGACGATCTGCGCGCTGAAGGCGACCGGGTCACTGTGGTTCAGCATTCGGTGATCTCGAACGCAGACGATTATGACGCGATCGACGTTCGCAATGTCGAAGTCGATGTGCGCGACAATGATACGCCCGGTGTTCTTGTGACCGAGATCGAGAATGGTTCGGCAACGATTGCCGGCGGTGTGGTTACAGGCTTCACCGAAGACGGTCGCACGCTGGTCGTCGAAGGAACCTTGGGCGGCACGGAGCTGACCGATCAGATCCTCGTCCAGCTTCAGAGGGCGCCCGAAGCGGGCGACACCATCGTAGTCAAGGTTAACCTGGGCGGGCTTTATGGCGACAGCGCGTTGACCGTTCTGACCGATCAGGCCATCGAAATGAGTGATGGCGGTACCGGACGCTTCGATGCCCTGTCGGGCACGATCTCCTTCGATTCCACAAACTGGGATCAGGGCGTTCTGGTGACCATTCACGCCGAAAATGATGATGTCCGCGAAGATCCGGAAACCGCAGTGCTCGGCTTCGGTCAGAACCTTGCCGGTATCACCGCCGACATGGAGCTTTCGGCATGGTCCAATGAAGATGGCGGTCCGGAATTTGCGGCTCTCAGCCTGAATTCGGGCGGCTGGATTGCCAGCGGCTTTGAGATTGGCGAGACGGTTAGCATTTCCGGGGTTGCAGGGATCACCAGCGCCGAGGTCAAGGGCTTTGACAAAGCCGGACTCACGCTGATCCTGGATGTTGA
Source organism: uncultured Roseovarius sp. (assembly GCF_913054395.1). Classification (GTDB taxonomy): domain Bacteria; phylum Pseudomonadota; class Alphaproteobacteria; order Rhodobacterales; family Rhodobacteraceae; genus Roseovarius. Next base: position 23,675 of record NZ_CAJXIP010000024.1, on the reverse strand, counting down.
CGGCACCGGCATCGTGACGACGGATCTTGCAGGTGTCGTCGTCACGCGCGACGCCCCCATCGGGGCCACGACGATCGATGCCGATGGCGATTACGTTTTCCCGAACCTGCGCTCGGGCACCGGCCTGCTCGACATCGAGGTGATCGATAATGATACGGCAGGGTCCGTCGTTCTGGAAAGCGGACGCGACACGGTGCTGATTCCAGACGATCTGAGCACAATTCTGGACGACGAATCCGTCCCTGATACCTATGAGCTGCGTCTGACCAAAGCGCCAACTGCCGATGTGAACGTAGCGGTCGTGACCGACGGTCTGGCCAACGTAAGCAGCATCAACGGGGTCGCGGTGACGCCGGACGATTACGTTGAGGTTGGCGGTCTGCGCGCGGCGCAAGTCTTTGTCGGTTCGATTGTTTTTGATGATACAGGCGCCAACGCCACGCTGACCCGCGGCACAGGCGAAGACTTCGGCAGCTTCATTTCCGAAGGCTGGGATGTCGGCGATCTGATCCGGATTTCCGGGGCGGGCATTGCCGACGGCGATTTCGAGGTGCTGTCTGTCTCCGAGTCGGTGCTGACCCTGGTTCAAAGCGATCTCGATCCCATCGGACCGGCGATTTCCATGGTCGAGGTCGAAGACGACGTGGTGCTGTCGCGGCTAACAGAGCGCGACACCTGGTCCGGCACGGTGTCCTATACCACCGTTGACGGCGCCCCGGCCCTGATCCGTACCGAGGCATTCGGCGCGGCCAACGAAGACGTGCAGGGCTGGCTCAAGGAAGGGTTCCTTGAGGGGCAGTGGGTCCGCATCTCAGATGGGGCGAACGAGATCGAGGCAAAGATCGCCATCATCCGTGGGTTCAACGATACCCAGGATCACACGATCCAGTTCACGCTTGATCCGAACGCAGATGTATCTGCCGCAGCCTGGCTGACGGATGCCGCTGACGATCAGGTTACGGTCACGCGGATCGCCGCCAATGCGGTCTTTACGCCGACCGATTATTACCAGTTGCAGGAGATCGAACTGACGGCTGATCCCTATTACGAAGTGCCGACCACGCGCGAAGGGGTCAAGATATTCCCGGTCAAAGCACATCGCCTGTCCGACCTGCGCGGCCCGCTGGCTGTCGAGGGTGGCCCGTCTGGGGCTGACCGCTCGCTGACCAATGGTGTCAAGCTTCCGGGCGAGGAGGACAGCTTCCTGATTGCCATCGGCACCCAGCCGCCGGAAAGCCAGCAGATCGACGTGCTCAACATCTTCAACGACGGTTCGAAGGCCGACACCTCGGGTGTGTTGACAGAAACCACCCTGTCGGGCTTTGGCATGGGGTCGGATCTGGTCTTCCCGAATGTCACCGGGCCGCTCTTTGGTGAAGGGGCCGAAAGCGAAACCGGCACGACCCTCATCTTCCCCGGTGGAATAAGCTTTGGCAAAGTCAACTTCGGCGCCAATGGTGTGACCAATGATACCCAGGTCAGCACAGTCGAAGTCGTCAACGTCATGCTCGGGGAAGGCAATGATCTTCTCGAGGTCGAAGGCACGCTCAATCCGGCGCCTGCGGTTTCTGCCGAGAACGAGTTCACCGCGATCGAGGACTGGTCGGACAGCGATTATCAGTTCCTCTATGACCGGACAGACTTTGAAGGTCACCTGGTTATCACCCGCGATGGATTCAACTGGAAAGCCGAGGGCTTTCTGGTGGGGCAGACGGTCTTCGCCGAAGGCATTGACGGTTCGCTGGTCGAATTGGGGAGGATCATCGGCATTGAAGACGCCATGAGCTACACGGTGGACGATATCGACCCCAAGACGAACGAGCCGTATCGTGATCCGTCCGACAATTCGCTTCTGATCCTGAGTGCAACCGGACTGGAGCCTGGCGTTGATTTTGGCGGCTCGACCAAACTGATCGCCGAAGATGACGATGTGATCGAACTTCTGACCGTTGATGTGCTTGCGGCCACGGCCGCCGGTGCAACGCTGCGCTGGAATACCAATGACGGAACGACCGGCGCGACCAACTGGGCCGATGCCGGCTTCCTGGAAGGGCATTTGCTCCATATCGGTATCGGTGACGATGCCCGCGAATACCGTATTGTCGAATTCAGCGAGGATGGCATGGATGCCATCGTCGAAGGCGCCGGGCTTGAAGATCTGACGTCGCTGTCTGACACGTTCTGGGTACAGGGCAGCCATGGCGGACTGACCGTGCTGCATGGTGGCGGCAACCTCTATGTTGACGTGCTTGGCAAGTTCAACCTGAACACAGAGGCTGGCCAGACCGAGGCCGCGCGCCTTGATGGCCGCAGCTTTGCCGAGGCAGGATTTGCGATTGGCGACCTGATCCAACTGGAGGGCGAGAGCTTTACCCGCACGATTGTCGCCCTCGAAGATGCGGTGGCCGGTGATTACGGCATTACACCCACCTTCGACGACTGGGGCAAAGACTCGGTCATGGTACTCAGCGCGCCAAATGACGGGTCGGTTTCGGACTATACAAATGTCGACACGGTTACGATCAGTGCACATCCCGAAAACCTCTTCCTGATCAGTAAGGTGGAAGCCAAGGAGGTGACCGTCACGATTGACGTGACCGTAGAAATCTCAGTGGTCCCCGGAAGCACATCGACCGAAGGTCTGGAAACCGTGGTCACGCTCAACGATCCCGCGCAGACTTGGTCGGATCTCGGCTTTGTTGCTGGTGGTGTGATCTTCATTGAGGGCTATGCCGGTGCGTTTACCATCGCTGACATCTTGGAGGATGACCGCACGCTTGTGCTGCTTGATGCCGCCTTGGGCAATTGTGGTGACGATCACGGTCGCGCGACCCTGACGATCACCACTTACGACCGCACGATGGCGGGCGAACAGCGCAAGGGTGGCGATCACTTCATCGTCACCGGCGGCGCCGGACCCGACAGCCCGCTGGTGATCTATGGCGATACCAGCCAGGACGGCATCTGGTATTCGGGCAATCCGAACGATCCCTATGGCCTTGAGTTCGGTGAAAAGCCGTTTGATCCGTTCCCAAAATTGCCGGATGGCCAGAATGAAGACGACGAATTCATTTTCGCTGTCGCCAACCCGTTCGATCTTCACGGTCACGACATTATCGACGCCTCGGCGCTGTTTGCCGATGATGCCGCAGCCGGGATCTACAAGAGCGTTGGCATCACCGCCTATGGTGGGATGGGCGACGACCTGATCATCGGCTCGCAGACCGGCGATCATCTTGCCGGTGGCTCGGGTGACGATACGATCATCGGTCAGGCTGGCACCGATCACATCTATGGCGACAGCGGTTTCAACGTCAATATCCTGACGCGGTCCCTGACGGTTGCCACGATTGATGCAAGCCCCGAACCGACGCTGATCGAAGGGCAGCCCCATGCGGAAGGCACATTCGCCCCGTATCAAAGCCCGGTTCGCGATCCCCTTGGGGACCGTGTCAGCGATACCACCGGTCTCGACAATATAGCCGGCGCTGGTGACGATATGATCATCGGCAACGGTTCGGCCCATACCGATAACACGCCGGACATCATCTTTGGCGATCATGGGCAGGTCGAACAACTGGTCATTGACCCGAACCAGCCCTTTGCTCTGCCGCAAAAAATCCAGACGACCGAGCTGTCGACAGTTATAGCAATCGTCACGGCGGAGTTTGCGACCGGCGGCGACGACGTCGTTCTCGGTTCGGAACTAGACGATATCCTGATCGGTGGCGCTGGCAACGATGCGCTTGATGGTCTTGAGGGTGACGATTTGATTTTTGGCGACAACGTTACGCTGAGCCGCATGGGTGAAATAGATGGTAATCTTTATGATGACATTGCCAGCCTGCGCTTCCAGACATTGGCCGGAACGCTTATGTATGGCCGCACAGACCGCGCACCGTCAGACGGGTATGGCAGCGAAGTGAGCCCAGGTGTCTTCGAAATCACGGAAGATGGCAGCGGTGTTCTGATGGTTACGCTGGAGGGTGGCGAGCGCGTCGCCCGTGATTACCGCGATCCGAACGGACCGGGCTGGTGGAACGAGTATTCCATCGACTACTCCATGTTCCACACCTTCGATATCAACGACGGTCTTGCCGGAGTCGGCACCTTTGGGAATGATTTTATCGCAGGCGGCGGCGGGCATGACCAGCTCTTCGGTCAGCTTGGCAATGACATCATCCAGGGCGATGGTACGATTGAAGGTGCAGTTGCCGGTCGCGGTGACGGCACGTTCGACGGCATCGAGCTTCCGACCGGCTATGTGAGTGCCGGGCGCGATCCCCAAGGCCCCGAAGATCCCATCGGTCCGCTGAAGGTTGTCGCTGCCGGTATCGATATCAACGGCGTCGATGGCAATGACTACATCGAAGGTGGCGGTGGCTGTGATATCGTCTTTGGCGGCTTGGGCCAGGACGACATCGTCGGCGGCTCGTCGAGCTTCTTCAGCCTGATCAACCCCGACCTGCGCCCCGACCACGATGACATGCTGTTTGGCGGAACCGGCGCGGCGGATGAAATCGCGCGCAACAGCGCCGAAAATTCCGACGGGTCCACGGCGACCCTGTCTCGGCACGCCTCTGATGCTGATGTGATTGCCGGTGACAATGCCGATATCGTCCGCATCGTGGGGATCAATAACACCGATGTGCTTGACGGAACCATTGATCTGAGCGATCCGGCGGCCTTTGCGTCAGTCTACGCAGAACTGTATGAAACGCGCGGTGGCCTCTATCTGGCCTTCGACTATGATACCTACAATGCCGAAGACGGCGAGCGGATCATCGTGCGCGGGGTCAGCCAACTCGACTACAGCCCGGGCGGACCCGACTTCCTGCGCGACGACCCGGCAGCCATTGAAGGCGATTTCATCACCGATCCCGCCTACGTCGGCAATCCCAACACCGATCTTGCCTATAAGGTCGAAGGCGATACCTGGCGCGAAATGTTCGGCTTCTGGGCCCTGCGTGATATCGGTGGAAATGATGAGGTCCATGGCGGTACCGGTGACGACGTCGCGTATCTCGGTGGCGGCAACGACATTGCCTTCGGGGATGCCGAAAACGATGACATCATCGGTGGCTGGGGCAATGACTGGATTTCGGGGGGCACTGGCATTGACGGCATCCTCGGTGATGACGGCCGTATCTTTACCCAGCGTAACGAAGGTCTTGCCGGTGGCGAGACATTTGGCGAGGCTTTCTCGGAAGATCTCTATGGTACGCTGAAACTGTTGACCAATGATCCCGATCGCCGGACCAGCCAGGGCAATGTTCTGAACGAAGAGATCTATACGCCGGGACGCGTGCAGCAGGAGACGATCAACATCGAATTCGAGCTGGTCAAAGCAGTGGATCTGACCCCGTTTGACGTGATCGACAGTGCGATCAACCCTGTGTCTTCGGCCAATCCAGCATCGCACAACCCGTATTTCGCGGATGATGTGATCTTCGGTGGTCTCGGCACCGACTATCTGCACGGCGGATCGGGGGATGATGCGGTCGGCGGCCATGAGGCGATTGCCGAAGGTTACATCCTGTTGTTCGGTGACGGTGAAACACCGGGTATTGACGATGTCAGTGGCGACAATCCTGATGCGGTTGCGCCGATTGGCCTGACGCGGACAGATTTCACCCGTCCGTGGAACCCCGGTAATATCCTGCTGTTCGGGGATGGCGACGAGCATTGGAACGAGCCAACTCCGACGCGCGAACGCACCGGCGAATTCTATCTCTATGACGAATACGACCCGCGGCGCGTGATCCTGTTCCACGACGATGGGACGGTTTGGAAAGATGGCTCGCCGGATGGCTTGAAACAGTACTTCCTGAACGCCTCTGACAACGAGGGTGAGGCCGTCCTGAGCTATGTCGAATTCGCTCCGAACGGTACACCGATCGGCGATCAGGTCGCCGTTCAAAGTGATGGCAATGACCGGATATTCGGCGACATGGGCAACGACTGGATTGTCGGCGGTACCGGCAAGGACCGGATTTACGGTGGTTTCGGCAATGATCTGATGAATGCCGATGACGTGATCGGAACCGATATCTCCGTTTGGGACACTGGCGCATTCGGCTCGGCTGACGAGGCCGACGGGGGCCTGAATTTGACACCCGAGTCGCACCTGTCATGGGAAGACCGGGTCTTCGGCGGTGCCGGGCTTGATATCCTGATCGGGAACACCGGCGGCGACCGCCTGATCGATCATCTGGGCGAGTTCAACAGCTATCTCGTACCCTTTGCCCCCTTCGGTATCGCGACGGTCAGCCGTCAGGTTCCGCCGCAATTGTGGGACTTCCTTGCGGCTCAGGCCTATTCGGACGGTGTGGATATCACCCGCACCAGCGACGTAGGCGCTATCGAACAGGATTCGCGGTATTCCAACGTGATCCAGCTTCAGGGCAACCCGCATGGCGAAATCGGCCTTGTGACCCAGCGTGATCGCGGGTACTGGCAGGACCAGTCCGGCCCGCCGACTGATCCGCAGGCTGGCAATATTCCGGGCGGACGTCGTGACATTCTGCGGTCTGCAGACTTCAATGACAGGACGACGGGCGGCTTCGCTGCTGATCAAGGCCAGTTCACTGCCACGGGCGGCGTGATGGAGATCAGCGCCAACACTATTTCGGACAAAGCCTCGGCCGTGTTCCTGCTCGATGATTATCTGCCGAGCTATTACGAGGTCGAAGCGACCTTCAATCTCGACAAGCCGACCGGTGGCTGGAAAGCCAACGGCTACGTGATCTTCGACTATTACAGTGATGTTGACTTCAAATTTGCGGGTATCAACGTATCCACCAACAAGATCGAGATGGGCTATGTCGATGAAACCGGCTGGCACTACGTCGTTCAGTCGAACAAGCCGGTCCAGATCAAGCCAGGCAAGAACTATAGCGTGACCGTCGCCGTCAACGGCAACAACGTGACGCTCGCCGTGGCTGGTGTGAACTGGTTCACCTACGACTACGTGCCGAAAATCGACGTTTATGGCGACCCTATTCCGTTGAATCGCGGCATGGTGGGCGTGGGCATGGATGGCTCGCGCGGCAGGATCGACAACTTCAAGGTTCAGGTGCTGCCACCCGATTGGACGCTGGATGAAACCGACGACTTCTCGCCGCCGGTGGCTGAGCTGCCCCGCATATCGCAATCAAGTGGCTGGACCGAAAGCTCGGGCACCCTGACCGGCGTTGCCGCGGGACTCGCGCCAGCGGTCCAGACTGTTGATCTTGGTGTTTCGCTTGGGTCCAACAGCATTCTGGAAATGGAAGTCGATGTGAAAGGCGACGGCACGGCTGGCTTCGTGTTCGACCGCTACGATGCGCTCAACTACAAGTTCATCGTGCTCGACACCGCGAACGACCGCGTACTCGTCGGCCATGCCACGGACGACGATGGGCAGGTCATCGATGGCACCTTCGCCTTCGATCTCAACGCCAATGCGAACGATCGCCTCAAGGTGAGTATCCAGGGCGCTGGTCTCGGGATCACGGTCAACGGGGCAAGCGTCGGTCAGTTCGGCTTCAATGCCGCCCTGGTCGACGGGGCGTTCGGTCTGATCGTGCTCAACGGCGAAGTGACATTCGACGACTTCCGCCTTGCCACCAATGACGAAGCGTTCAACACCACGTTGCGGCTTGCCCAGGATAGTTTCGAGGCGCTTTCGAGCGAGACCTATATCGAGGGAACGCTCAGTCAGGCCGAGGTTGAAAGCGTGTACGATGTCGCGCTTGAAGATTGGGTGGCAAGCGGGCTGATCTCGGAAGAGGAACTCGCGTTCCTTGGAGAAGTCACCTTGATCATCACAGATCTCGAGGGCTCGACACTGGCGCGGACGGTCGGCGACGATACGATCCTGATCGATGCAATGGCCGCAGGCGCAGGGTGGTATATCGAAAGCAATGAAGAACCATCCACGGGTGCCATCGTTACCTCGGGTGTCGATCTGTTGACCGTCCTGCGGCACGAGATCGGTCATATACTCGGATATCAACACGATCAACTTGCCATCATGGCCGACGAACTTGAGACCTCTACGCGGATCGAAGTGGGTGAGGACCCGACGGCGGAGCCGACAACAGTCACCGTGACGCCGGATAACGAAGCCGCGCCTGCGGATACTACAAGCCGGAAAGATACTGACAGGGAGGCCGCATTGATCTTTGATCCGGTAAGCGGCTCATTGGTGGAATGGGAGGATGCACAACAGATCGTCGCATCGCGCACCGCGAATGAGGCCGGGGTAGTTGCCCTAGCGGCGGCCACGGCATTTGCCAGAAAGCCGCTGGCCCATAAGGCCGCAGCAGCGTCTACCGTCACCGCCAGTGCAGAAAAGGGCCAGAAACGCGGCTTACTGAGCCGCTTGGGGGCTGCATTGCGTCGTAGCGCATGACACGGCTAAAGGATTTGCAGGCCAAATCCGAGATACGGTTCGGGGCAGGCGCATAAAACATGCCCTGTTCCGGATCAAACGAAAGGCGCTCGGCCAGCGGCGTTGGCATTGCCGCCAGGGCGCCGCATCGTCACGCCACCCAGATGAGCCAATCACTTTCTCAGTATGATTTGCGGACAGGTTCCGATGTCAGGATTCAAAACCTGAATAGCCCCTGAACGCCCACCTCAATCGATCAACTGCGGCTGTTACGGGCCAGTTGATCTGAAATCGCCTTGTGTTAGGATAAACTTGGCCATTTCGGCTGACTGGGGGAACTCATGTTCAATCCCACCGCAGTTGTGGCCGCTGAATTTGGAGACCACCTAGCCAAGACCTATCTGCAATATTTCTCAGGGCGCAAGGGCGAGTATGCTGCGTTTTTAAGTGGCAGCGCGCGCATGTTGCTTGAGCGGTTGGGCAATTCCGACGCTCTTTACCACAATGCCGAGCACACCATGATGGTGACGCTGGTTGGTCAGGAAATCATCCGTGGTCAGCTTGTCACCCGTGCGGTGCAGCCAGAGGATTGGCTGCATTACATCGTGGCGCTTCTGGTGCATGACATCGGATTTTCCCGCAACATCTGTGAAGGAGATACCGACACCGAAGTGGTGATCAACGAGGCCGGAGACCGGATTAGCCCGCCGCGCGGCTCGTCGGATGCGTTTCTCGCGCCCTATCATATTGATCGCGGAGAGATCTATGCCCGTCAGCGCTTTGCCAAGTCCGGGCTGATTGACGAAGAGCGGATCGCCCAGTGCATCGAGTACACCCGGTTCCCGACGCCGGATGACCCGTTCTATGCTTGTACAGAGAGTGAAGCCGCTCTGGTGCGTGCCGCAGACCTTATTGGCCAGATAGCCGACCCGTTTTACCACCGCAAGATCAGCGGGCTTTACTACGAGTTCGTGGAAACCGGCTATGCACAAAAGCTGGGGTACAGCACACCGATGGACCTTATGGAGCAGTTTCCGAATTTCTTCTGGCAACAGGTGCAACCTGTGATCGGCCCCGCGCTAAGGCACCTTGAGAGAACCATGGATGTCAAGCAATGGGTGGCGCAGCTTTATAACCATGTCTTTCAGGTCTCGCACCGGGCCAGTTGCCTTGGGCCATTTCCGGGTCCGGCAAATGCCGGGCCTCAGGGCGGTGAGAATTAAGGCGTTCGGGGCAATGTCGCCACGCCTTTGATCGGTCCGTAAATATCCGGAGCGCCTTGGGCCATTCGGGCATTGCTGGTGCCGGAAAAGAGGCGGAAAGGGCTTCGTGACGGATGATTGCGCTTGATCGAATTCAGGGCCAGAACAGCGAATGTTTTAAAAATTATCAAATTTTATAGACACTTAAGACTTCGAGCAAAAAGATAAAAAGAGCTCGATCTGTCTTGGGGGCGCATAATGAAAACGGCGCTGAAATCAGAGCTTGGCCAGATGGCCAAGCGCTCTATTGCGGTTTCTGTGCGAAGGTTCGCGCGGATGACCCTTGGCAAGTTTACCGTCCGAAAGACTGACCGCAACGCTGCGTGTAGGCGCGTATTGTGGCGATTGCATCCCCCTTTTTAACGAGCGCCTTTTTTCGGCATTGCTTCTGATAATCATGTTGCTCGTGATTTTGGTCCCACCTGCAATCGTCGCGCTCGATGGGACGCTCAAAGATCCGGTCGCTGCGCTCAGCCGTATGGATTGGTCCGTGTCGGGTGCAATCTTGCTGTCTGTGACAGGCGTTCTCGGCGCGCTGCTCGCGCGTTCTGTGCGTCTGGCCAACCCGTTCTTTGTGGGCACGCTGGGTGGGGCTGCTTGCGCCGCCGCATTCAGCCTGCCGATCACCGCTTACCCTTATCCTTTGCTGGTTCTGGCGCAAATCTTCCTGGGTGTCTGGCTCGGCGCGGTTTTCGACCGTGACCTCATGCGCCGCGCGCGCGGCTTTATTCCCGGCGCGGTGCTTGCGTCCCTGCTGCTTATCCTCCTGTGTGTCTGCATGGGCGTGGCGCTCACCTATATCACAGGCGAGACATGGCAGGTCATGCTATTATCCACCGCTCCGGGAAGCGTGACCGAAATGGCCCTGACCGCGAAGATACTCGAGGATGGGTTGGCTGTGGTGACGGCATTTCACGTTGTTCGCATATTCATCATCCTGCCCTTCGCGGGCTCTATTATCGGTCTGACGGTTCGTGTGACGGATCTTTGGGGTTGGCCAACAAATCAATAGTTACAGTGAGCTTCTGTCTTTTTGTTGCGAATGCAACCTGTCGGGCGACGTGCGGCGATTGACGGCCCGGATCAGCCAACCGGTTGTTCCGGTCAGCAGAAAGAACAGGACCCAATCGGTACGATGCGATATGTTTCATTTTCGATACGGCACTTTCAGCAGACATTCAGCATTCTCTGGTCAAAGTCAGCTTCGTCCGCAGTCCTGACCTTCGCCACTTCGCATATTGGGCTCATGCAGCGAATGTCCGCTTCGACGGGGTGCGACGCAGCATCGCGACTCCTCGGTCAAGGTCCGCTCTGGGCCGGAAACGTTTCTGCGCCCGTGAACAGATTCGCCTCGGTGCCCGCCCCGAATTTCTTCTTTCCAATAGACAATGGCCGGGCAAGATTCGCCCGGCTTTTTTTGTGTTTGAAATCCCGTAATAAGCAAGGGCGGATTTAAGGGCGGATGGTATCTCCCCTCTGTAGCAAAAATTTTGTAAAAACAGTGCTTTATGAGGGTAAATGGCAGCCCGTAGGGGAATCGAACCCCTCTTTCCAGGTTGAAAACCTGGCGTCCTAACCGATAGACGAACGGGCCAGCGTTGGCGTGTCGCGGTACTAGGCAAAACGGGCGGGCTGCGCAAGAGGGATTTTGTAAAAACTTCACCTTGGCCAAAGAAAATCTGCCGGGGGGCAGATGCGCTGTGCTTACCCGCTGTTTTCAGGGTGCCAAAGTGGCCGGTGCGGCATCTTCCAGGCGCAGTTGTACCGACTGGCGCCCGTTCCAGGTGTTGATCTCCAGCCGCCCGGCAAGGTGGAAACGTGCACCGCCATGGGCCATCAGGGCAGGACCCAGAGCACCGTCGAAGGCGCCGAAGGCAATCGCGTCAAGGCTCGCCCCCATGCCATCGCCAAAGCGCAGCTTCAGGTGACTGTCGCCGACCTGTTTGGCAAAGCTGATCTGGCAGTCGGGAAAGACGTAACGCGGCCCCGGCGCGCCTGCGCCAAAGGGACCGGCCGCGTCGATCTGTTCGATCAGTTCAACCGTGGCGGCGCCCGGCATCAGGACCCCGTCCAGCCGAAGATCAGCCGGGCCAAAGGTGTCGGAGCCCTGCTTTGCCAGCAAGTCGGACAGCCGCGCCATCGCCTCGTCAAGCCTGTTGCGGGCCACGCTCAGGCCTGCGGCCATCTTGTGTCCGCCGCCCTTGATCAATAATCCCTCGGCGGCGAGCCGCTGAATGGCGGCGCCAAGGTCGATGCCCGCGACCGAGCGACCAGAGCCTTTGCCCTCGTCCCCGTCAAGCCCGATGACGATGGCGGGGCGGTTGGCGGCCTCTTTCAGGCGGCTGGCGACGATGCCCACGACGCCGGGATGCCAGCCCTCGCCTGCGGCCCAGACCAATGGCGCATCAAAACCGCGGGTTTCGGCCTGTTCCATGGCAGCGGCGCGCACATTCGCCTCGACCTCGCGGCGCTCCGAGTTGAGCTGATCAAGGCGTTCGGCCATTGCACGGGCCTCGGCCGGGTTGTCAGAGGCCAAAAGCCGTGCCCCAAGGTCCGCGCGTCCGATCCGCCCACCTGCATTCACCCGTGGCCCAAGCAAAAACCCAAGGTGATAGGCATTCGGTGTTGCATCCATCCGCGCCACATCGGCCAGGGCCACAAGGCCGGGGCGCTCGCGCCGTGCCATGATCCGAAGCCCCTGGCGCACGAAGGCGCGGTTGACGCCGATCAGCGGCGCCACATCGGCCACGGTGGCCAGGGCCACCAGATCGAGAAACCCCATAAGGTCAGGCCCGCTCCGACCTGCCTCACGCAACTGGCGTCCGGCCTCGACCAGCATCAGAAAGACTACGCCAGCGGCACAAAGATGCGCCAGATCACCGGTCTCGTCCTGCCGGTTGGGGTTCACCACTGCATGGGCTTGGGGCAGGGTCTCGCCGCCAAGATGGTGGTCGAGAATCACGACATCGGCGCCCTTGGCGGCGGCCACTGGCGCATGGCTGAGGGTGCCGCAATCGACACAGACGATCAGGTCATGCGCCGCCGCCAGTTCGGCCATGGCGGGCTCGTTGGGGCCATAACCCTCTTCAATGCGGTCGGGAATATAGAGGGTCGGGGCGGGCTGTCCCATCTGGCGCAGCCAGTCGATCAAAAGCGCCGCAGAGGTGCCGCCATCGACGTCGTAATCGGCAAAGATCGCGATCTTCTGTCCCGTCTTCACAGCCAGAAGAAACCGCTCGGCGGCCAGCTGCATATCGCGCAGGCTGCGCGGATCTGGCAAAAGGTCGCGCAATGCTGGCGCAAGGTATGCCTGTGCCTCTTCCGCCGGAACCCCAAGCCGCGCCAGTGTCTGGCACAGCGGCCGGGGCAGGGCGGTGGCCTGCGCCATCGCCTCGGCCAGCCGGTCGCGCTCAACGCCGGGGCCGCACCATTTGCGCCCGGAGAGCGAGGATTCGATGCCAAGAAAACCGGTCATGTTGCAGGCCCCTGTTTCTTCTTGCCACAAATATCCCGGGGGAGTCGCCCGAGGGGCGACGGGGGCAGCGCCCCCGAACCTGCCCACAGATCAGTCAAGCGGGCTGCGATAGATCATCCGGCGCAGCGACCCGGTGCGCGACCGCATGAGTACGGTTTCGGTTTCCACATAGCCGCGGCGGCGTTTGACCCCTGCGGTGATCGAGCCGTCGGTCACCCCGGTGGCGGCAAAAATCACGTCGTCGGTGACCATTTCATCGCGCGCATAGATGCGGTCGAAATCGGTGATGCCGGCCTTGGTAGCGCGTGCCTTTTCATCATCATTGCGGAACACGAGACGGCCCCACATCTGCCCGCCCATGCATTTGAGCGCACTGGCCGCCAGCACGCCTTCGGGGGCGCCGCCGGTGCCCATGTACATGTCGATGCCTGTGCGCTCTGCCTCGGCACAATGGATGACGCCGGCCACGTCGCCGTCGGGGATCAGGAACACCGCCGCGCCGGTCTCGCGCAGCTCGGAAATCATTTCCTGATGGCGCGGGCGTTCAAGCACGCAGACGGTGATCTCGGCGGGGCGACAGCCGCGCGCCTTTGCCAGGGCCTCGACCCGCTCGCGCGGGGACATCGCAAGCGAGACGACATCGGTCGGATAGCCCGGTCCGATCGCAAGCTTTTCCATGTAGGTGTCGGGCGCGTGCAACAGGGTGCCGCGCGGCGCCATGGCAATCACGGTAAGTGCATTTGGCATTGCCTTGGCGGTCAGGGTGGTGCCCTCAAGCGGGTCAAGCGCGATATCCACGCCGGGGCCTTCGCCGGTGCCGACCTCTTCGCCGATAAAAAGCATCGGGGCCTCGTCGCGTTCGCCTTCTCCGATGACCACCACGCCCTTGATCGCCATCATGTTAAGCTGGTCGCGCATGGCGTTGACGGCGGCCTGATCGGCGGCCTTTTCGTCGCCGCGCCCGATCAGCCCGGCGCAGGCCAGGGCCGCCGCCTCGGAGACGCGGGCGAGCCCAAGAGACAACAACCGGTCGTTGAAAACAGTATCAGAGGTCATAAGCAGGTCCTTGTAAAACGGGTCGCAAAAGCATTAACGCCCGACCCCGCAGCGCACAAGGGCGCGGCGATGGGGCTGGCGCCTCTGCGGTCAGACGATCTCGATGCGCAGCGCGACCGGATCAGCGGCCAGAACGTCAAGCCTGGCGATGCCGGCAAGCGCCGTGTCAAGCGCGCTGCGGGTGGTTTTATGGGTCACGATAAGCACCGGCGCGGTGGTCTTGTTGTGGCGGTACTGGCGCATCCGGTCGATGGAAATCCCGGCCTCGCCCAAAAGCGTTGCCACCTTGGCCAGGGCGCCGGGTTTGTCGACCAGCGACATGCGCAGGTAATAGGGTACGGGCGTCGCGGTGCTGGCGGGCTTAGCTTTTGCAAGGCTGCCGGCAGGCTGACCAAAGGTGGCCAGCCGAAAACCGCGCGCAATATCCATGACATCGCCGATCACGGCGCTTGCGGTGGGCCCCATCCCCGCACCGGGACCGCGCAGCACGATCTGTTCGACATTGTCTCCCTCGAGCACCACCATGTTGGTGCCGCCTTCAAGCTGACCGAGCGGGCTCTTGGCCGGGACAAGACAGGGCGACATGCGCTGCTCAAGTCCGCGACCGGTCATCTGCGCCACACCCAGAAGTTTGATGCGATAGCCCATGTCGGCGGCATGGCGGATATCCTCGATGGTGACCTTTTCGATGCCCTCCAGCGCTACGGCGTCGAAATCGACCTGAACCCCAAAGGCAATCGCCGACAGCAGTGCCAGCTTGTGACCAGCATCAATGCCACCCACGTCAAGCGTCGGGTCAGCCTCGAGATAGCCAAGCTTGTCGGCCTCTTCGAACACCTCCTGATAGGGCAGGCCCGCCGAGAGCATGCGCGTCAGGATATAGTTGCAAGTGCCGTTCATGACACCCATGACGCGGGTGATCTCATTGCCGGCCAAGCCTTCGGTCAGGGCCTTGATTACCGGAATGCCGCCCGCGACAGCGGCCTCGAAACGGATCACGTGACCGGCCTTTTCGGCGGCAAGCGCAAGCGCCTGACCGTGATGCGCAAGCATCGCCTTGTTGGCGGTGACCACGTCCTTGCCTGCGGCAATCGCGGCCTCGGTGGCGGCTTTTGCGGGGCCGTCGCTTCCGCCCATCAGTTCGATGAACACATCGACATCATCGCGTTTGGCAAGGGCGACGGGATCGTCCTCCCAGGCGTAATCGGCGAGGGACACGCCGCGATCCTTGTCGCGGTTGCGTGCCGAGACGGCCGTGATCGCGATCGGGCGGCCTGCGCGGGTGGCCAGAAGATCGGCCTTCTGACGGATGATCTTGACGACACCGGTGCCGACCGTGCCCAATCCGGCGATGCCAAGGCGCAGGGGTGTGTTCATGGGGCTCTCCGATTGTCACTGAAAGGGTCTGGATGCGCGATGTAGCGGGTTCGCAGGCGCCATGCAACGCGGCTTGGGGTGATTATCGCGCGGATTTTGTCAATTGACGCCGCTTTCCAGGCGTTCCTGCGTGTCGGCATCGACCACACTTCCCTTGAGACGGGCCGCCCGCGCCTTGAGGCGGGCAGAGCGATCGGCAAGATCGGTCGTGCTTTCGGGGTCGGTGGGCTCTGGCGGAACCTGTGCCACGATATCCTTGACCGGCACCAGATCAGGATAGGGGGCCGCGCGCGCGCCTGCGCTTTCCTCCAGCTTCGGAAAAGGGGTGCAGCCCGCGATCAGGCTTGCGATCAGGGCGGCCATCAGGGGGGCGGGGCAAAGGCGCATGCCGGATGTGACCTTTCTCAAAAGGGCGGCTTTCGATCCCTCTTGCCATTCTTTTGGGGGCCAGAGCAAGCAAGGGCTTTGATTTGAACGTATGTTCAGATAAATCTTGGGGATGGCACGTACCCAAGGCTCTCATTCCGATATCACCGGCCCCCGCGTTCGCGAGGCGGCACTGTCACTTTTTGCACGCCATGGCTATGCAGCGGTGTCGATGCGCCAGATTGCCGGCGCGGTCGGCGTGCAGGCGGGGGCGCTTTACAATTATACCCCCGACAAGCAGACGCTGCTTTACGAGTTGATGAAGGCGCATATGGATGAGTTGCTGGCGGCGCGCGCGGCCGAGCCTGTGACGGATGATCCGATGGCGGCGTTGGAAGGCTTCACCAGGTTTCACATCCGCTTTCACGCGCGCCGCCCCGAGGCGGTGTTCATTTCCTACATGGAATTGCGCAATCTCAGCCCGGAGAATTTCGCGGTGATCGAAGAACTGCGCAAGACCTATGAAACCCAGCTTCAGGATATCCTGCACCGCGGCGTGGCAGCGGGCTGTTTTGCGGTTACCGACGCGCGGATCGCGAGTATGGCGCTGATCGCGATGCTGACCGGGGTCAATACATGGTTCCGCGAAAAGGGACGGTTGAGCCTGCCGGAGGTGGAAGAGATTTATTGCGACATGGTGCGCAAATCCGTGGCGGCCTGAGCGGTTTTTTGCGTCGGCCGCCACGGGGGACAGGTCTAATGCGCGGGTTTGATGAAAGTGCCGTTGCGCAGGTCGGCCATTGCGGTGCGCAACTCGTCCTTGGTGTTCATCACTATCGGCCCGTGCCAGGCGACCGGCTCGGCGATCGGCGCGCCTGAGATTAGCAGGAAGCGAATACCCTCGGGACCCGCCTGAACGGTGACTTCGTCGCCGGTGCCAAAACGGATCAGGGTGCGATTACCCGAGAGGTCGCGAATATTCACCTCTTGTCCGGCCACCTCTTTTTCAAGCAGCACACCTTCGGGGGCGCTTGCATCTGCAAAGGCGCCCGCCCCTTCGAACACATAGGCAAAGCTGCGCCGGTAGGTGTCGACGGGAAAGGTTTTCTTCACCCCCGGCGGGACCGAAATATCAAGGTACTGCGGGTCTGCCGCAATCCCGTCGACCGGGCCGCGCTTGCCCCAGAAGGCGCCGACGATCACACGCACTGCGGTGCCGTCATCATCGACGATCACGGGAATATCGGGCGCGCTCACGTCCTGATAGCGCGGCGCGGTCATCTTGAGCGATGAGGGCAGGTTCGCCCAAAGCTGAAACCCGTGCATCTGCCCGCTGGCGTTTCCCTTCGGCATCTCCTGATGCAGGATGCCCGAGCCGGCGGTCATCCATTGCACATCGCCCGCCCCCAGGCGGCCCTGATTGCCAAGGCTGTCGCCATGTTCCACCTCACCGGCCAGAACATAGGTGATTGTTTCGTTGCCGCGATGGGGGTGCCAGGGAAATCCCTGGGCATAATCTGCCGGGTTTTCATTGCGAAAATCATCAAACAGCAGGAACGGGTCAAGCTCGGTCGGGTTGTGAAAGCCGAACGCGCGGTGCAGGTGAACGCCGGCCCCTTCCATCGTGGGCTGTGCCTTGCGGGCTTCAAGTATCGGTCTGATCGACATGGCATGTCTCCTTTGACCCCATATATAGCGCCTCGCATGCGCGGCGTCATGGTCCGGGCCTGTTCAGCATTCAACCGGCGCTGTGCGTTTTTGAGCGGCCTGCGGGAATGCGCCCCCTCGCCAAACCCGTGCGGGCGGGGTAAAGCCAGCCAAAAGGGAGAATGCGGATGCAAGATGATCAAGTTCTGGCGGTGTTGAGGGCCTCGACCCCACGGCGGGTTCTAGGGGTGGTGGCGCTTGGGTCGCTTGGCCTGTTGATGCTTTATCTGGCACTGGTTCAGCCGCCGGCCATGCTCTGGCAACTGATCATGGTGGCCCTCGGGGTGGTGATCCTCTGGCTGGCAGAGCGGATGTGGCGCGCTACGGCGCGCACGCTCGAGTTGACACGTGAAGGATTGCGCAGCGATGACGGTGTGATGATCGCGCCGCTTGGCGATGTTGCCAGTGTCGAGAGGGGGGTGTTCGCCTTCAAGCCGTCAAACGGCTTTTCGATCCGGCTCAAGCGCAAAGCCCCGACCGCATGGCAGCCGGGGCTTTGGTGGCGTGTCGGGCGGCGCATCGGGGTTGGCGGTGTTACGGCAAGTGCCAATGCCAAGGTGATGGCCGAGGTCATGGAAGACCAGATGAACCGGCTGAACGCGCCTGATTAGGGCGTGCAGACGCTCGTATAGCAGAGCTGCGAAGCAAAGCGCAGCGTCATGAACATGCGGGTCTCAATGGGAACATCACGCATCAGGCCATTTGTGACCACCGGTTCGTAAATCGATCGATTTTCCACGACGACAAGATCCTGCCCGTTCACCATGAGCGGAAAGACGTCATGCGCGTTTTGCACATCTGCTTGTGTCAGGGCATTCATTGCTCCCTCACCCCGCATTTCTGACCAGCGCAGTTCGAATTCGTCGATACCTTGATCCGGGTCCACGTGGTAGCGAACGACAGAGATACGAAGCTGGTTGTCATCTTGATCGCCCGTCATGGAGTCGAACAGAGACTTCGCGTTGTCGATATAATGGTTTTTGATCACAGCGGTTTCACGCGAGAGAATGTCAGCCACGGTATAGGTGGCTTTCTCGCGCTGGCTCTGATGCCTGTAGAGTTCGTAATATTCGTAGGAAAACACCAGGCCGACGATAAGAAACGGTGCCATGATGATGGTCTCTACGGCAGCGGTCCCATGTTCGTTGGAAAAAAAGCGGCGCAGGTTGGATATGATTCGCATGCGTCCCATGTCAGAGAGGCTCCTGTACGAAGGCGGTCGTTGCCACAATTGCAGCTTCGCCGCTTGAATCCTTGGCCAGTGCAGCGCCTAGAACTGCGTTGGGAAAGATCGGTTCGAATTTTACGCAGGCCCGCAGTACCATCAGTTGGTTTTCCACGCCCGGAATGAAGGCGCGGACCGGTTTTGTGGGTTCGGTGTTGTCGGTGCAGTCCGGTGTGTCACTCAGGGCTGTGTAATTGCGCAGGTCGTTCGGGACCATTTCAAGCTGTAATTTCTCTGCGCAGTTCGTGATGATGATGGCTCTCTCGCAGATGATCGCCTTGGTCTCGTCATGTGTGGGCACAGTGCCGGTCCCAAGGCGAATTTCGCGTACTGCGATATCCAACCCGCGTTCAAGCATGGTGGCGCGCAGTGTCACAAAACCCAGCTCGACCGAGAACAGCAACAGGACGAAAAACAGCGGGACCACCATTACGAATTCCATGGACGCGGTTCCGCTGTCGTCTCGCATAAAGGCGCGCAGCAGATTGGTCAGGCGACGTTTCATTGTGTAAGCCTCAGATGTCTCACGTTGGCCGCGATCGAGCTGAATGCGCCGCTGATATCAGCGCCTGTAGCGCGATAGTAATGCGATGGCGAGGTTGCGCATTTGATGAGTTCGTTTTCTGCGGTCCCACCTTGGGGCACTTCGAAACCGATGGTGTAAACCACGACGTTTTGAGTCTTGGTGGCGCTGCAAACTTTTTGCATAAGAATGTTTTTCTTCGCACCATCGACATTTTCGAAGGCAAAATATTCGTCTATGGCATCCGAACTTCCGACAACGGAACTGTAATAATCAGGCGACATCAGGCCCCAGGCCTCTTCCCAGTCGAGTTGAATCGTTTCGATGTATCCGGGAACGGTTGTGCTCAGATTGTTGAACTCCAGGGATGTGATCCATGCGGGTTCGCCCCTGGAGGCCGCGCCGACACTGTAATACTGGCGCTTGCTCTCGCTGAAGATATAGTAGACCGACTCTTTCGGCCCGTTCTCTTGGTAGATGCATTCCCACTTGGGATTGGAGCAGAGATCTTCGCCCTCGGTGCCATATACTTTTCTGTCGACATTCTTCACGTTGTACGCATAGTCGAAGATCCGGTCCTGATAGACCACCTCGTAGAGATCGGACGCCACCCCACGGTATTTCGGCGGATCGACGTCGAAAAAGTAGGATGTGGTATTCGCACCGTCGCCCATGAAGATAATAACCTTCAACGTGTCGGGGTCATCATAATCGGCGGGTACATTCACCAGGGACGGATCAAGGTCGTTGGAGGCGATCATCGCTGAGGTCACCTGACGGAATGTCGGATCAAGCAGGGCAGCGCCCCAGTTCATGCCGTCATTGCCCGATGTATTCCCATCCGGAACAAGTGAATCGACCTTCGCATGAAGCTCTGCCTCGTCGGTGGAGTAGGGCAGAATGCGCATCGGCTCTTCATTGTAGCACGACCGCCAGGTTTGATCGAGATCATCAAAGCCGCCATAGACCGAGGTGTAGATCATCTGGTTGGCCGGGATGCCGCTGCTGAGAGAGGAGGTGCCGCTTGTCAGCTCGGAGTGGTGGTAATCATTTTCCTGGAACTCGAGGCAGGTCGAGTAATTATGGCGATCATCCACCGCGAGGGCGTTGTAGATCGACTCGGGCGGCGAAACGGAGAAACTGAACGGGACGATCGACATCACGACACTTCCCTTGTTTTCGGAATCGACCGCGCCAACCGTGTCTGTAATGAACTTTTTCGCGGCCCCCTTGAGATTGGCCATCTTGGAGTTTTTGGCCATCGAGCCCGAGACATCGAGAACAAGGATGCCTTCAAGTCTTGGGATTTCGACCTCTGCTGTGGAAGTAGCGCCAACGCTAAGCGTGTCTATCCCGTTCAACTTCATCAGGTAGGTGTCGAGCGAGATGTTTGCACGCGCAGTGATTCTGGCGTGGTTGAGCGTGGTGGTGATATCACCTTCCTGCTCGGCCTGAAGATATTCTTCCTTGCCGGCCTTTGCGAAGTAATCCTCGACGATTGCGCGGGCTTCGGTCGCGTTTCTGGCCGATGCCCCGGCGAGAACGGCCCTGTCGAGTGTGGCCTGCAAGGCGGCGCGTGCCGTCTCGTGGCGCATACTGTCGAGGGCAACGCCGCCCATGATCAGGAAGGTTACAAAGATGAAGAAAGCAAGCATGGTAACGCCACCATCTTCCTTATGCATGAACCGTGCCGCCCATGCGGGGGCTCGTGCTGACCGATTGCGGAATTGGACATCGCAACCAAACTGTTTTTTGCAGTTAATAAACATTTTTCACCTCTATCGTGACAGCATGGGCCGTCGGACCACGTGTTCCACCATCGTTCTTTCTGAACCTGACTTGTGACCGAATTAAGGCGGAAAACCGCCGAAATTGGCGAGGTTAACCATTTAAAATCAACAATATAAAACGGGCATGGATATTGTCCGTAGCGTAGAAACGAAGAGGCGCGGTTTCGGCCAAGGAGGGGCGAGGTTTTACGTTTTTCCCTGATGGGTGGACAAAATGGCCATAGACCTTAACCATGTTTCAAGACTTTGGGCACAATGATCCGCGAAAACGCGGAGGGTCAAAGGTCGCATAAGGGAGAGGACAATGAACGCTGTTAAAGAGCCAAGTTTTCGCGAGAGTGTCGATCTGATGTTCAACCGGGCGGTCGCCCTGATGGACCTGCCGCCGGGGCTTGAAGAGAAAATCCGCGTCTGCAACGCGACATATACGGTGCGTTTCGGGGTGCGGCTGCGCGGCCAACTTCATACCTTCACCGGCTATCGCAGCGTGCATTCGGAACACATGGAGCCGGTCAAGGGCGGTATCCGCTATGCCATGGGCGTCAATCAGGACGAGGTCGAAGCGCTGGCGGCGCTGATGACCTATAAATGTGCGCTGGTCGAAGCGCCGTTCGGCGGGTCCAAGGGCGGCTTGCGGATTGATCCGCGCGAGTGGGAAGAGCACGAGCTTGAACTTATCACCCGGCGGTTTGCCTATGAGTTGATCAAGCGCGATCTGATCAATCCGGCGCAGAACGTGCCCGCCCCCGATATGGGCACCGGCGAGCGCGAGATGGCCTGGGTGGCGGATCAGTACAAGCGCATGAATACCACCGATATCAACTATCGCGCCTGCGTGACCGGCAAGCCGATCAACGGCGGTGGCATTCAGGGGCGGGTCGAGGCGACAGGGCGGGGTGTGCAATACGCCCTTCAGGAGTTTTTCCGCCACCCCGAGGACGTCGCGGCGGCCGGTCTTAGCGGATCGCTTGATGGCAAGCGCGTGGTGGTGCAGGGCCTTGGCAACGTGGGGTATCACGCGGCCAAGTTCCTGCATGAAGAGGATGGCTGCCGGGTTGTCGGCATCATCGAACGCGATGGCGCGCTTTACAATGAAACGGGTCTTGATGTCGAAGCGGTGCACGAGTGGATGCGCAAGCATGACACCATCAAGGGCTTTCCCGATGCCACCCATAGTGCCGACGGGGCGGAGGTCCTGGAAACCGACTGTGACATTCTGATCCCCGCCGCGATGGAGGGGGTGATCAACATGCAGAACGCCGCCCGCATCAAGGCGCCGCTGATCATCGAGGCGGCGAATGGTCCGGTCACTGCGGGCGCCGATCAGATCCTGCGGGAAAAGGGTGCGGTGATCATTCCCGACATGTACGCCAATGCGGGCGGGGTCACGGTCTCTTATTTCGAGTGGGTCAAGAACCTCAGCCATATCCGCTTTGGCCGGATGGGGCGGCGTCAGGAAGAGGCGCGCCATCAGCTTATCGTGGATGAATTGCAGCGTCTGGATCAGCATCTGGGCGATGCCTGGGTGATGTCGCCCGGCTTCAAGCAGAAATACCTGCGCGGCGCGGGTGAGCTTGAGTTGGTCCGCTCGGGGCTGGATGACACCATGCGCATCGCCTATCAGTCGATGCGCGAGGTCTGGCATGATCGTCATGACGTGACCGACCTGCGCACGGCGGCCTATCTGGTGTCCATCGCCAAGGTCGCGGCCAGCTATCGTGCAATGGGCCTTTGAGCGGATGAGCATCGTCGCCCTGCACGCTGGATGAGGTGACGAAAAAAATGGCAGGGCGGTCGCTCTGCCATTGCTATCCCCGGCCTGACTTGGTTCAGTCGCAGTAGTGTATCAAGAGGGGCTTTCAATGCGGTTTTCGGGATGGCGGGTTCTGAAAGAGGGCCTGACGGGCAATAAGGGCTGGTCCGCGCACTGGCGCGATGCCGTGCCGAAATCCGAATACGACGTCGTGATCATCGGTGGCGGCGGGCATGGGCTTGCCACAGCCTATTACCTTGCCAAAAAGCATGGGATCACCAATGTTGCGGTTCTTGAAAAAGGCTATCTTGGCGGTGGCAATATCGGGCGCAACACCACCATCGTGCGGGCCAATTATTTCCTGCCCGGCAATTCGGAATTCTACAGCCATTCCCTTAAGCTTTGGGAGGGGCTTGAGCAGGATCTGAATTACAACGTCATGCATTCGCAGCGCGGACAGATCGTGTTGTTCCATTCCGACGGACAACGCGATGCCATGGCGCGGCGCGGCAATGCGATGATCAATCAGGGCGACGATGCCGAGATGCTGGACCGGGCCGCCTTGCGGCGGATGGTGCCCTATCTCGATTTTGACAATGCCCGTTTTCCGGTTCAGGGCGGCGTGCTTCAGCGAAGGGCCGGCACGGCACGCCATGACGCCGTGGCCTGCGGCTATGCGCGCGCTGCCAGTGAACGCGGCGTCGACCTTGTCCAGAACTGCGAGGTGACCGGGATCGACATTGAGGGCGGCGTTGTCAAAGGCGTGC
>NZ_CAJXIP010000023.1 GCF_913054395.1 uncultured Roseovarius sp. | reverse complement strand
GTCTGAATTTTCGGATTTTGCGAGTGCTAAGCGCAAATTGTCGCGAATTGAGTCACTTTCGCCATTATCAAGTGCATAGGCCCGCCTGAAAACCTGTTCCGCTTCGAAAAATTCCCGCTTTTCCACCAGAACAACGCCCAGATTGTTCCAGATTTCCGGTGACTCCTGATCCTTCTCGATGGCTTTGCGCAACAGGCGTTCGGCGGTGCCAAGGCGGCCAAGCCCCAGATTGGCGCTTCCCATGCCGGCCAGGATGTCGGCTGTCATGCCCTGGGTCACGGCCGCGCGCATATAGGCCTTTTGCGCCAGTTCGTATTCGCCCGCATCCATCAGCCGATGCCCGACAAGCATCGCGTCAACGATTTCTGCCCCCGGCACCGGGCCGGGGGCATAAGGCCCTTCTGGCGGCTGTGGGTCGCCGCAGCCGACCAATGCCAGAAAAATCGCTGGGAATAGCCCCGCCCGTGGTGTCATCGTGCCCCGTTTATTTGCCCGCCATCTCGAAGAGTTTCATGATCCCCAGAGCGGACGGTCCAACCAGAATGATCAGCAATGGCGGCACTGTAAGCATCATTGTCGCCAGTGTCATCTTCGTGGGCAGCTTGTTGGCTTTTTCTTCGGCGCGCATGACCCGTTTGTCACGCATTTCGCCTGCATAGACGCGGAGCGCCTCGCCGACCGACGTGCCGAAGGTCTGCGATTGCACCAGAACGGTCACGAAGCTTGAAATATCCTGAACGCCACAGCGTTCGGCCATTTCATTGAGAACCGAGGATTTGTCACGCCCGGCCTTGATCTGAAATGAAACGATCTGAAACTCATCGGCCAGAGCAGGATAGGAGGCACGGATTTCCTCGGACACGCGGATGATCGCCTGATCCATGGACTGCCCCGCCTCGATGCAGACAAGCATCATGTCAAGGCTGTCGGGAAAGCCGTCGGTGATCTCTTCCTGGCGCTTTTGCTGGCGCTTCGTGACCCAATATTTGGGAAGCATATAGCCGACGCCACCGGGCCCGAGAATGTACATGATCGTCTGTTGCGTCGAGACGTCCTCGCCCGATTTGAACAGGATGAAATAGATCACCCCCAGAAGCAAAAGACCGATGCCAAGGGCAAATTGCGCAAAGTGGAAATAGCGCACCGCGTCCTTGTCGCGATACCCCGCCTGCATAAGTGTCAGGCGCATCTGCGAGAGTTGCTTTTCGTCCTGCGGCTCGAGGAAACTTGCATACTTATCAAGTTTTGAATTACGCCCGTTGGACCGCAGGCGGGCCGGAGACGCCGAAGCCCCCTTGGCGGCGCTAGTGGCCTGCTTGAGTTTCTCCAGCGGATCCTTCTTTTGCCGAAGCATGATCGGCACGGTGGCCAGAATTAGCATCACGCCGATCGCGCCCGCGGCGATGATCGGGCCGAAGGGGCCAAGCGCGCCGCTCAATAGGTCTGTGGACAGGGTCAGAAGTTTCATGGCGTGTTCCTTTTCAGACCTTGATGTCGACAAGTGCGCGCATGACGACCAGATTCAGGACAAGAAACGTCCCCACGATCAGCACGGCAGGAATGAAGTACGGGTGAAGCATTGCCTCGTCATAGTAATCCGGCTTGATCACCTGGATGCCGATCAGGGCGAGGATGGGAAAGCCCGAAAGGAACTTGCCCGACCATTTCGCCTCGGCGGTGATCGCCTTGACGCGGCGGAACAGGCGAAAGCGCGAGCGGATCACCTTGGCCAGACCGGCAAGGATCTCTGCAAGGTTGCCGCCAGATTGCTGCTGAATGTTCACGGCGACAGCCAGAAAGCGCAAATCCTGCATATCTAGGCGTTCGGCCATGTCCTTGAGGGCCTCGCCCATGTCACGGCCATAGGCGGCCTCGTCGGCGATGATGCCGAATTCGGTGGCCAGAGGATCAGCGACCTCGGTCGCGACGATTCCGATCGCCGAGGAAAACGGGTGGCCGACCCGCAAGCTACGCACCATGAGTTCGATCGCATCCGGAAGCTGCTCTTCGAGCAGGCCCATGCGCTTGCCGGCCTTCATGTTGATCCATGTGAAAATCCCGCCGACACCCATCCCGATCGAGGCGGCGATGCGCACCGGAATGGCGGTATCGGTGCCGATTGTCAGGCCGAGAAAGGCAAGCACGCTTACCGCGCCCATCAGCATCATCAGCTGATTGGGGGTAAAGGCAATCGCCGCCTTCTGGGCCTTGACCGAAAGGATCGAATAAAGCGGGATCTTGCGCGCATTTAGGTGCTGCTGCATTTCCTTGCGCAGCTTTTCCATAACCTCTTCGCGGTTGCCGGTCTTGTCCAGCATTTCAAGCCGCCGGTTGACCCGGTTGTTAAGGCTGATCGAGCGACCGAACACCGTCAGGTAAAGGCCCTCGACAAGGACCAGAACGCCGATAAAGATCAGGCCGTAAATGATTGGTTCTGCGCTGATGGTCATCTGCGTTACTCCGCTGCGATGGGTTCATAAATATGAGGTGGCAGGTCATAGCCCCAAAGCCGGAACCGCTCTGAATAGTTCGAACGCACGCCGGTGCCGGTGAAATGGCCGATAATCTTGTTGTCCGGGCTCAGGCCGACGCGCTGGAACCGAAAGATTTCCTGCATCGAGATCACATCGCCCTCCATCCCTGTCACCTCGGTGATCGAGGTCATACGGCGCGAGCCATCCTGAAGGCGGCTGGCCTGTACGATAAGGTTGACCGCCGAGGCGACCTGGCTTCGGACCGCCTTGAGCGGCATTTCGATCCCGGCCATGGCGACCATGTTTTCAAGACGGCTAATGGCGTCGCGAGCGTTGTTGGCGTGGATCGTGGTCATTGAACCGTCGTGCCCGGTGTTCATGGCCTGAAGCATGTCGATCACCTCTTCGCCGCGCGTCTCACCCACGATGATCCGGTCAGGCCGCATCCGCAGGGCGTTTTTCAGACAGTCGCGGGGCGAAACCTCGCCTTTGCCTTCCACGTTGGGCGGTCGGCTTTCCATCCGGCCCACATGGATCTGTTGCAGCTGAAGTTCGGCGGTGTCTTCGATCGTCAGAATACGTTCGGAGTTGTCGATGAAAGACGACAAGGCGTTCAGCGTGGTCGTTTTACCCGAGCCGGTTCCGCCCGAGACGATAATGTTCAGACGGGTTGCAACAGCGGCCTGCAAATAGGCAGCCATCTCTTCCGAGAAGGCCCCGAATTTGACCAGGTCGTCGATGCCAAGCTTGTCCTTCTTGAATTTCCGGATCGAAACCAGGCTGCCGTCCACCGCGACCGGCGGCACCATGGCGTTGAAACGCGAGCCGTCGGCAAGACGGGCGTCGACGTAAGGGTTGGATTCATCCACCCGACGACCCACCGCCGAGACGATCTTGTCGATGATCCGCATCAGGTGCTTTTCATCTTTGAACGTCACATCGCTGAGCGTCAGTTTGCCGGCGCGTTCCACGAAAATCTGATGTGGACCGTTGACCAGGATATCGTTGACCGTATCGTCTTTGAGAAGCGTTTCAAGCGGTCCAAGGCCCTTGACCTCGTCATAAAGCTCTTGCGTGAGGGTCACGCGATCCTCGCGGTTGAGAACGATGCCCTTTTCCTCGAGGATCTCGCCCGCGATTGAGCTGATCTCGGCCCTCAGGTCAGCTTCCGTCGCGGTATCAAGCGCGGCCAGGTTCAGGTTGTCCAGAAGCGCACGATGCAGTTCGATCTTAATCTCGCTGATCCGGTCCTTGCGCTTGCGTTCCTTGTCCACGCTCGCCGCCGCAGCGGGTGCAACCGGCAAGGGCTTGCGGAAAGAAGGCGAGACCACGGTATTTTCGATCGGTGCCGTTTTCGGTTCACTCACGGGGCTGGTATCGGCGCCCGCCTTTGTGGCCGCAGGTTTCTTGTAACGGGAAAACATTGGTTCTGGACCCTTTCCTAGGCGGCTTCTGCGTCGCTTTTGCCCAGCTCATGCAAAGAGCTTGCAAGCTTGGCAATTTCGCGGCGCAACGGATTTTTGGCCGCAGCCGAGGCAAGCGGAAGCCCGTGGTCCGAACTTTGACAGACCGCGCGCCCACCATCGGGCAGCAACACTTCGATGTTGATCTCAAGGCTTTCGGCCATGCGCTTGACGCGGCTTTTGCCGTTCAGATCAGTGAATTTCGGGGCGCGGTTCAGGCAGAACCGCAGCTTTTCGATCGGCAGCTCTTCGGATTTCAGCGCGCGTTTCATCCGCAGGGCATTTTGCGCCGAGCGCATGTCAAGTTCCACGGTCGTGAAATAGATCTGCGAGGCATGCAGGACCGCTTCGGTCCATTGGACAAGGGTTGTGGGCATGTCGACGATGACGTAATCGAACTGCCGCCGCGCGATGTCGAGGACGCGGTTCACGTCATCCGATGTGATCATGTCAAGCGGCAGCATTTCCTGGGGCGCGGTCAGGACCCACATCTTTTCTTCGAAACAGACAAGCGCCTGACGGAAAACATCGTCATCCATCCTCTCGGTATCGGCCCACATGTCAAACACGACCTCGCGGCGCGGCAGGTCAAGAAAGGTGGCGACCGACCCCAGTTGCAGGCTGAAGTCCAGCACGCAGACCTTTGGCGGATCGGCCTTTTCGACATTGGCCAGCTCCCAGCCCAGATTGACCGCAAAGGTCGTGGCCCCGGTGCCCCCGGCAAGACCCTGGACGGCCAAAAGCACGCCCGTGCCCGCGGTTGCCCGCCCGGTCGCAACCGGCGCGCTTTGCGGGGGCGGCGAGGGTTTCTGGAGCCGCTCGATGGCAGATTTCAGTTCGTTCTCGGGCAGGGGGTAGGGCACAAATTCGTCCGCCCCCTGACGCAGCAACTGGTGCAGCGCAGCGGGGCTTACGTCTTCGGCGATCAGGATGACCTTAATGCCTTTTGTGCTCGCCAGGTTGATGATTTCCCCGAGCATGACGAGATCGTCTTCGTCGGTTTGATCAATTGCCACCGCCACGAATTCCAGGGAATTGGCCTCAGGCTGATTGAGAAAGGCCAGCGCCTCGGCAAAACCGAGGTCGCCCCAGCTTTCGCCAAGTGCGGTTTCCATATCCTCGATCAGCAGGTCAAAATTCTGCACGTCGCGGCTTATGGTACAGGCGACAATCGGACTGGGTTCGGGTTGTTTTAGCACAATGCTGCTCATTTAATCGGTCCTGTTACTGCCATCACCATGCAGGGATCGCGGAAGGGTCCGCGAAACATGGAAAAGTCACTTTCTCTGCATGGCGCCTCATGGGTGAGGGAACGCTCATTACTGATTGAAGATGACTGTAAATGTTGGCGACATTTGGGCCAAAAGATCGTAATTGTGCGGTCTTTAGACACAAAAAACCCGCCCAATTGGGGCGGGTTTCAGTTGGCCCGGCCTTGGCCGAACAGGGAGAAACTGGTGTGTGTTTACTCGCTGTCGATGCTGCTGCCGCTTTGCACCATCTTGATATTGGAGGCGGGGACGGCACTATTGAGATACTCGCGGTAAACGATCGCGGCATATTTGCCGTCCATGACGATCGGATTCGATCCGACAAAGCCGGATACCTCGGTGACGGTCCGCCGGTTCCGGCGTTCCCGGCCCTGGGTGACGATAAGCGGCTGCGTCTCACCGAAGGAGGCGACCGCCTCGAGACGCGAACCGTTGATTCCCTGAGACGCCAGGAAGGCCACAACCGCTTGCGCACGGCGCATGCCGAGGGACTTGTTATAGCTGTCCGGTCCGACAGCATCGGTATGTCCGTAAACCCGGAAGCGCACTTCGGGGAACTGACGGATCCAGTTGGCTTGTTCGCGCAAGGTATCTCGCGCGCCGCTGTCCAGCTCTGCCGAGTTGAAGGCAAAGTTGACGGTACTCGTCACCTCGTTGGAAAACCGGTTCGACAGGTCAATAACATAGCCCTGCTCGCCAGTCATCGCCAGGTGGTTGTTCATGTTGGCGTCGCCGAAGGTGCCGCCATCCACCAATGATCCCGCTTCGTTGAAGTAGGAGCGATAGACTTCACCCTGTTGCGAACAGGCAGAGGCGGCGACAAGGCCAGCGATTGCGATAAGATGTTTCATTATCCAGCCTTTCGATCAATCCATGACATAGCCGTAAGAGCCGCTGAAATCCTGCTTGGCAACTTCGCCAACCGCTCCTTTGGATTTCACGCCCTTGGCGACACGGCCATTCAGGAACAGGTCTTTTTCGGTCGGAAGTTTCACCCGATCCGTCGGCAGGGCCAGGGCCTCGCCACGGGTGGGGGATACCAGATGTGCCGAAACGATGATCACCAGCTCGGTTTGAGCGCGCTGGTAATCGGCGCTGCGGAACAGCGTACCGAGAATGGGAATGTCGCCCAGCCAAGGCACCTGACCGTTGTTGTCGCGGAAGTCATCCTGCAAGAGGCCTGCAATCGCAAAGCTGTCTCCATCGCGCAGAGATACCGTGGTCGAGGTATCGCGGCGCCGGAACGCCGGCACGTTAAGCCCATTCGCAAGAACCCCGTTGGCCGTATCGAGCGAGGAAACCGCAGCAGCCATTTCCAGGTTGATGATGCCATCATCGACCACCCGAGGCACAAAGTTAAGCTCTACGCCGAAGGGTTTGAATTCAATTGCCGTGTTTTGGTCCTGCGCCACCGGGATCGGAAATTCGCCGCCCGCGAGGAATTTAGCCTCCTGGCCTGACAGTGCGGTCAGGTTCGGTTCGGCCAAAGTGCGCACAACGCCTTTAGTTTCAAGGGCTTCCAGTAGAATGCCGACTTCGACAGAGCCGACGTCAAAGCCAAAGGCAAAGGCCCCGTTATTGTCATTTGCAAGGGGCACCGAGCCACCGATCGTCCCGAGAATTCCGCCTTGGGTATTGGTGGTGTTGGTGCCGCCGATAAACCCAAGCCCGCCGCTGCCGGTGCGCCCGTCAAGCGAAAGCGATGTTGAGAGCGCCTTGGAAACACTGCGTTGCATTTCGGCAAAGCGGACTTTCAGCATCACCTGCTGCGAGCCTGCAACCGACATCAGGTTGGACACCCGTTCCGGGGCATAGCGTTCCGCCAATTCGAGGGCGCGTTGCATGCGGGCAGAGCTTGATACGGTGCCCGACATGACGATGCCGTCATTCGCGGTGCGCACTTCGATCGGTTCGTTTGGCAAAATCTGGCGCAGGCGTTCCTTGAACTCGGAAACATCGGCGCTTACGTGCACGTCGATATTGGTGATCAACTGACCGGTTGCGTCCAACAGCGTCAGAGTCGTGCGTCCCGGTGATTTGCCCAGCACATAGATCGTGCGGTCGGACAATGTCGAGAAATCGGCAATCGCAGGGTTTGCGACGCTTAGCTCTGCGAAGGGAACGTCGCTTTCGACGACGATGGCCCGGTTCATTGGCACACTTAGGTTGCTGCCTGTTCCATTGCGAATTACGCGAATGGTTTCTGCTTGTGCGATGGACGTATAGGGGCCCGCAGCAAAAGAAAGCCCGACCAACGTCGCCCATAAATAGGTACGTATTTTCATGTGACCTGCCTTTCCGATCACGCCTCATTTTATCGGGTCTTACTGCCCGTACTTGTAACCACCTTGAGGGACTTCGAACTTTTTTTCAAGAATCAATGCGTTTTTATTCAGATTTTTCCACGATGTGACGAAATCGTCGCGACACGCAAAAGGGCACCCGATCAAAGGGTGCCCTCATGATTCGTCTGGCCCGGCATCAATTGGTGCAGGGGATTGGTGTCACGATCACCTCGGCGCCACGGCGGGTGCGAATACTGCAGGTTTCTGCAACGACGCGCTCTTTAGCCGCTTCGATGGTGATGCCAAGCAGGCGCTTTTGGTCAACTTCGATCGCCTCGGCAACCGTGTCATCCTGCGAGCCGACAAGCGACAGGGAGAGTCGGCCGCTCGATTGCGCCTGCGCCAAAGCGGCGACCTGTTGGGGGCGCACAGAGACAGTGACCGTACGCGCAATCGTGGCTTCTGTCATATCGGTGTCGGTAACCTGATCCACGGCAATCAGCTTGACACCGGTTTCGATAAGCTTGGTCACGGCCCCGGTCGAATTCTCGGCGGTGCGCACATTGCCCGCACCCACGTCGCCGGTCCAGTAGATGTCGACCGTGTCACCGGGGCGCAGAAATCCGGACACGCCGCTTGTCACGTCCACCTTGATGGCGAAGGCGCGCATGCCGCGTTCCAGCTGCGATGTGATGCCAGCGTCTTCGCCGGGGGCTGTCACCTTGACCGCCAGAACCGGCTCATTGATTTCCATCCGGCGCAGAACGGTGCGCGGTGTGTTTTCGCCCATGGGAAACAGGCCCTCGGGCTTGGTGAACACGCCTGCGGGCAAGGTCGCCTTGGGAAAGGCCGCGAGGCGCACGGCCGTTTTGTCCAGGGGCTCGCCGTATTTCACGGGGCGCGTGGCGACATAGATATCTACCGTTTCAATGTTAGGTGCGCGCTGCTGGCGCTCAATCGCCAACTGTGCCTGATAGCCTTGGATGTAAGATTTGGCCATGTATACGGCAAAGCCCGCAAGCCCAAGGCCCAGCATAAGTACCAGTCCGAATACCAAACGCATGGTGTTTCCTTTCCGTCGAAACCTGTTGTCTGGCCAGATGACCAGACCCTCAGCGTCCTATCTAAAAACCGATTATGTCAAAAACAGGGAAACAGGGCGGCGCTGCGGCGGTTTGTTTCGCCTGCGCGGTCAATCCCATTCCCGCCAAGCCAATGGCCGGAAATCCAAGGGATTTCCGGCCATCAGTGTTAACGCCGGCCTTTGAAAAAGCCGGACGAGGATCAGGTCATGCCTAGGGCGACGTCCTGATCCGTGTCCCGATATTAGGGAGTTGTGGTTGTGGTGGTGCTGGTGTTGGCGATACCCAGGGTGCCCAGGTCGGCAACGCCTGCACCGCTCAGCTCGGTGCTGATTGAACCGGCCAGACCGGTGATGCCGGTGTTGACCGATGCCACACCCGCAACGCCCAGACCAACAACGGCAGCGGTCAGAACGACCCAGTCAACTGTTACGGCGCCGTCTTCTTCTTTTGTGAATTGCTTGATAAAGTTCATCATTGTTTGTCCCTCCAAAGGATCAGTTTGCTCAGTTTTAACAACCGCTTCGGTGTAGGGCCCGTCGAGTTTTAATGGCCTGCTACCTTTGTGGTATGCCCTGATATAGCCAGCGAATTCGGGCGGGATTTGGGCGGCATTAAAGCTATTTTTGTAAAGATTAACAAAAGTGAAAGATTTTTCGTAAGCCACGGAAAATAAACAATATAAAAATGTTGAAAATTCCGATTCTCACTTTTTTCGGTTTAAATGTGGCGAAAATGCCGTTTTGCGCGCTCCTTTGGCGAAGACAATACTGGCTAAAAATCCGTACCTTTGCGATACTGCGATCAATCAGCCAGAGGCAGAGCAGAGCCCGCAATGAAAATCCTGATCGTTCTTGCCATGACCGCGATTCTGTCCTGGTCTTCCCCCCTGCATGCCGGTGATCCGCCGCCTTTTCCTGACTTTACCTTTAAACGCCAAAAGCCGCCGGCCGCCGGGGTCAAGCGTCGAATCAATGTGCAGATTGCTCCCCAGAGTGCCGTGGCCCCCCGCGCCGTTCCCACCCGAACCGATGATTTGCCCGCGCCGCGCGAGGCAAGCTATGGCTGGTTCTGGAAACTGGTGCCGCCCGAGCTTGAGGCCGACACCGGGGCCCGTCTGCGAATGGCGGCCGAGCAGCTTAGCAATCCGCCCGCCGGTCAAAGGATAAGCGCGCCGCGCCTTCAGATGCTTCAGGATATCGCACTGGCTGAGGGCCGCCATATCCTGCGCGAGACTGTCGGCACGCGGGTATCGCCCGCGCTGGTACTTGCGGTCATCGCCGTTGAATCAAGCGGTCGTGCCGACGCGACAAGCGGCGCCGGGGCGCAGGGCCTGATGCAGCTGATGCCCGCCACCGCCAGCCGCTTCGGCGTGCGCGATGCCTCGAGGCCCGATCAGAACATCCGTGGCGGGGTGGCCTATCTGGAGTGGTTGCTTGGCGAATTCGAGGGCGACGTTGTTATGGCGCTCGCCGGGTATAACGCCGGTGAAAACGCCGTCAAAACCCACAAGGGCGTGCCGCCTTTTGCCGAGACCCGCGATTACGTGCCCAAGGTGCTGGCCGCCTACGAGGTGGCGCGCGGGCTTTGCAAAACCCGGCCTGAACTTATCACCGATGCCTGCGCCCTGAATCTGGCGCTGAACTAGCGCGGGTTTGCCCCGGCATGAAAAGGCCGGGCAGGGGGATATCCCGGCCCGGCCATGATCACCCATATATAAGGTGTCAGATCAGACGATCGTTGCCTCGGTGGCGGCGCGCAGGTCTTCTTCGGTGATGCCCTCGGCGCATTCGACGATTTTCAGACCGCCCTCGACCACATCCAGTACACCCAGGTTGGTGATGATCCGGTCAACGACCCCGGTGCCGGTCAGCGGCAGGGTGCAGGTCTTGAGAAGCTTGCTGTCGCCATGCTTGCTGGTGTGATCCATGACCACCACCACGCGGCCCACGCCCGCAACAAGATCCATCGCGCCGCCCATGCCTTTGACAAGCTTGCCGGGAATCATCCAGTTCGCCAGGTCGCCGTTCTCGGCCACTTCCATCGCGCCGAGGATCGCCATGGCGATCTTGCCGCCCCGGATCATGCCGAAGGAAAGCGCAGAATCGAAATAGGCGGTCTGGGGAAGTTCGGTGATCGTCTGCTTGCCTGCGTTGATCAGGTCGGCGTCGATCTCGTCTTCGGTCGGGAACGGACCCATGCCAAGCATGCCGTTCTCGGACTGAAGCGTGACCTCGACCCCATCGGGGATATAGTTGCTGACCAGCGTCGGAATGCCGATGCCAAGGTTGACGTAAGTGCCGTCTTCAAGCTCTTGCGCCGCGCGGGCCGCCATCTGGTTGCGGTCCCAGCCTTTTTTCTCTTGGGTCATCATGCGCTCCTCACGGTACGTTGTTCGATGCGTTTCTCGTGTTCGCCCTGAATGATGCGATGCACATAAATTCCCGGCAGGTGGATGTGATCGGGGTCAAGTGATCCGGTCGGCACGATTTCCTCGACCTCGACCACACAGACCTTGCCGCACATCGCCGCGGGCGGGTTGAAGTTGCGCGCGGTCTTGCGGAACACAAGATTGCCGGTGGCATCGGCCTTCCAGGCCTTGACGATGCTGAGATCGGCAAAGATGCCTTCCTCCATGATATAGGTCTCGCCGTTGAATTCCTTGTGCTCCTTGCCCTCGGCGATCACGGTGCCGACACCTGTCTTGGTGTAAAAGCCCGGAATGCCGCAGCCACCGGCGCGCATCCGCTCGGCCAGGGTGCCCTGCGGGTTGAACTCAAGCTCAAGTTCGCCGGAAAGATACTGGCGCATGAATTCGGCGTTTTCGCCCACGTAAGAGCTTAGCATTTTCTTGACCTGCCGGGTTTGAAGCAGGATGCCGATGCCAAAATCATCCACGCCCGCGTTGTTGCTGGCAAAGGTCAGGTCCTTGGTCCCCGCCTCTTTGATCGCCTGCAACAGCAATTCGGGAATCCCGCAGAGGCCAAAGCCGCCCGACGCGATCATCATTCCCTCGAATAGCAGCCCATCCAGCGCTTCGGCCGCCGAGCCATAGACCTTGTTCATGAAGAACCCCTCCTGCATTTCAGTTGCCACGGTATGGGGTGCTTACCCCGTCCGTGTCAACGCAGGCGCTGCCGCATTGCAGAAAAATAAGGGTTACTACGTATCCGGTCCCGGAATCACGCCGGGGCGGGAAGGGCGGGCTATTCGCCCGCCGCCGCTTTTTTGGGGGCCGCTTTCTTGGCAGGGGCCTTTTTCGCCGTCGCCTTCCTAGCCGCGGGTTTCTTCGCCGCTGCCTTGCGCCCCTTGCCCGGTTTGGCGGCCTTGGCCGCAATCAATTCCAGGGCCATTTCCATGGTGACATCGCCCGGCTCGGTGCCCTTGGGCAGGGTCGCGTTGACCTTTTCCCATTTGATATAGGGGCCATAACGCCCCTCCATCACGTTGACGGGGCCGCCGCTTTCGGGGTGTTCGCCCAATTCCCGCAGGGCCTTGGCCGCCGCGCGCCCGCGCCCGCCCGGATTGGCCCGCTTGGCAGCCAGAAGCTCGACCGCGCGGTTCATCCCGACCTCGAACACATCCGCCGGATCCTTGAGGTTGGCATAGACGCCCTTCGCTTCATCCGGGGCCTTGTGATGAATATAGGGGCCAAAGCGCCCGAAATTGGTGGTGATCATGCCGCCCTCGGGATGCTCACCCACCTCGCGCGGAAGGCTCAGCAGGGTGAGCGCCTTTTCTAGATCCATATCCTCGGGCTTCCAGCCCTTGGGCAGGCTGGCACGAGGGGGCTTCTTGTTCTCTTCGGTGGCTTCGCCGCGCTGAACGTAAGGCCCGAACCGCCCCGAGCGCAGGCTGATTTCATCGCCCGCATCCTCGCCCAGCACCCGGTCGCCGCCATCGGCACTGTCGCCGCCGATCGGACGGGTATAGCGGCATTCGGGGTAGTTGCCGCAGCCGACAAAGCCGCCGGTCTTGGAGGTTTTCAGATGAAGCTGGCCGGTGCCGCAAAGCGGGCACTGGCGCGGATCGCTGCCGTCTTCGCGCGGCGGATAGAGCGTGGGCGCAAGCGCGTCATCCAGCACGTCCAGCACCTCGGTGATCCGCAGATCAGAGGTTTCGGCAATCGCGGCCGAGAAATCGCGCCAGAACCGGTCAAGCACATCCTTGTAATTGGCCGCGCCTGCGCTGACTTCGTCCAGCTCTTCTTCCAGGTTGGCGGTGAACTCATAGCCCACGTACTTGCGAAAGAAGTTCAGCAGAAAGATCGTGACGATCCGGCCCTTGTCCTCGGGGATCAGGCGGTTTTGTTCCTTGCGGACATATTCGCGGTCCTGGATCGTGGTGAGTACGCTGGCATAGGTCGAGGGACGACCGATGCCAAGTTCTTCCATCTTCTTGACCAGCGTCGCCTCGGTATAGCGCGGCGGCGGCTGGGTGAAATGCTGAAGCGCCAGCACGGCTTCATTGGCGGCCAGAACCGCCGCATCGCTGCGGGTCATCGCGCCGCCTGCGCCCTCGACCACATCATCATCCTGATCGCTGGCCTTTGCGAACTGATCGCGCAGCGAGGATTTGGCAAAGGCGGCGGGTTCGCCTTGACTGATCTGCGGCAGGCGGCGGTCGTCGTCGTCGCCGGACACATCGTCGCGGCCCTCTTCATAGACGCGCAGGAAGCCGTCGAACATCATCACCTGACCGGTGGCGCGCAATTCGACCTGTTCGTCACCACTGGCAATATCGACCGTGGTGCGCTCAAGCCGCGCGGCGGCCATCTGACAGGCAAGGGTGCGCTTCCAGATCAGATCGTAAAGCTTGCGCTGATCGGCATCGGTGGTTTTGATCTTGCCCGCATCGCGGGTCATTTCCGTCGGGCGGATACATTCGTGGGCCTCTTGCGCGTTCTTGGCCTTGTTCTTGTACATCCGCGGACTCTTGGGCAGGTATTCCTCGCCGAAACGATCCTTGATCGCGTCGCGCGCCGCCATCACCGCCTCGGGGGCCATGTCGATGCCGTCGGTACGCATGTAAGTGATATAGCCTGCCTCATAAAGCCGCTGCGCAGCGTTCATGCACTGACGCGCGCCCATGCCGAACTTGCGGCTGGCCTCTTGTTGCAGGGTCGATGTCATGAACGGCGCCGAAGGGTTGCGCGTACCGGGCTTGGCCTCGACCGCTTTCACGGTGAGGGCGCGTGACGTCACCGCCTGAACGGCAAGCTCGGCCTGAGTGGCATTGGCCAGATCGAATTTATCAAGCTTCTTGCCTGCCAGAACGGTAAGGCGCGCCTCGTATTCCTGACCGCGCGGCGTGGCAAACAGCGCCTTGAGCGACCAGTATTCGCGTGGGGTAAAGGCCTCGATCTCCATTTCGCGCTCGACGATGAGACGCAGGCAGACCGATTGCACCCGGCCCGCCGATTTCGCGCCGGGCAGTTTGCGCCACAGCACCGGCGACAGGTTGAACCCAACCAGATAGTCCAGCGCACGGCGGGCTAGATAGGCCTCGACCAGGGGCATGTCGACCTGACGCGGATTGCGCATCGCTTCGGCCACGGCCTCTTTGGTAATGGCGTTAAAGGTGACCCGGCTGACCGGGGTGTCCTTCTTGATCGACCGGCGCTTGGTCAGCGCCTCTTGCAGGTGCCAGCTGATTGCCTCGCCTTCGCGATCGGGGTCAGTCGCGAGAATCAGTTCGTTATCTTCTTTCAGCGCATCGGCGATGGCTTTGACATGTTTGCGGCTGTCGGCGCCCACCTCCCATTTCATCTCGAACCCGTGTTCGGTGTCGACCGATCCGTCCTTGGGCGGTAGGTCGCGCACGTGGCCATAGCTTGCCAGGACGGTATATCCCGGCCCCAGATATTTGTTGATCGTCTTCGCCTTGGCGGGGGATTCGACAACGACAACTGGCATGGGCACTTCCTTTCGACTCGGGACGAGGCTTATGGCGGCGGACCATGTGGGCTGGCAAGGGGAATTGTCAATGCGGCGCGTTTTGACGTTTCGGCTGCGCGCCTCAGCGGGCAAGTGACAGCAGGCCGCCGGCTTGACGGGTAATCCGCCCGTCAAGTTCAAGGTCGAGAAGCACGGGTGCGACAAAGCGGGCCGGGGCCGAAAGATCGCGGATTAGCTGATCTTCGGCGAGCGGCGAGGGGCCAAGACGGCGCAGGATCTGCTCATGCAGGGCTGCGGTTTCTCGCAGGCTTCGGGTTGGCGATGTGGTCTGCGGCACATCCAGCGGCAGATCGGGCTGAACCTCGGGGTGCCGAACCTCTGGCAGGGCGTCGATGATATCGGCGGCGTTGCGCACCAGATGCGCGCCGTCGCGGATCAGCATGTTGCAGCCGCTGGCGCGGGCATCAAACGGGTGACCGGGCACGGCCATGACCTCGCGGCCCTGATCAAGCGCATTGCGCGCAGTAATGAGAGAGCCGGATTTCGCCGCCGCTTCAACGACGACAACCGCCTGCGCCATGCCGCTGATAAGGCGATTGCGGCTGGGGAAGTGGCGCGCCTGCGGGATAAGGCCGATGGGGTGCTCGGACAGGCGGACCCCGGTTTCGGCGATCTGATGGGCGAGGCGGGTGTTTTCGACCGGATAGATCACATCAACCCCGCCCGCCATCACCGCGACAGTGCCGCCCTCAAGGCTGGCCAGATGGGCGGCGGTATCGACCCCGCGCGCAAGGCCCGAGGTGATGACGAACCCACCTGCCGCAAGATCGGTGGCCAGTGATTTGGCCATCCGGGTGCCAAGGGACGAGGCATTGCGTGCCCCCACAAGCCCGATCATCGGGCGTCGCAGGATATCGGGTGTGCCGATGTACCAAAGCAGCGGTGGCGCATCGGATATCTGTTTGAGAAAGGGCGGATAATCCGCGTCCAGGCAGGACATCAGCCGCGCCCCTGCGGCCTTGCCTGCACGCAATTCGGCCTCGATCACGCCAACCGGGCAGATTTCGTAATCCTCGACGCCCGCGTCACGGGCCACACCGGGCAGCGCATCAAGCGCCGCTTCGGCACTGCCGTGTTCGGACATGAGACGATGAAAGGTTGCAGGGCCGACCCGGCGAGAGCGCAAGAGACGAAGCCAGGACGCCAGATCATCTTCCGTGGTGGGTGGGAGTGGGGGGTGAGTGGAAGGATGTGTTTCCTCGGACATCATGGCCTCGCCTTCTTGCTGTACCCAGTAGTAGGGCGCGGATGGTTAACGGGCAGTAAATCAAGGAAGGCAAAAGAGAAGATCGCGCGGAAATGCGGGTAATTGATTGAAATAAATAGAGATAATAATTGAAATTGCAGGGGTATACCCTCTGCGCAGATCCGCCAGCCCTGTTTTGGGGGCTAAGACCTCTGAAATGAGTATTTGAAGAAAGATGAAATCTGGCGGCGTGACGGGGTCGGTATCACGTCACGCCGCGTCTTGCGTCTTTTGACAAATTATGCGCGTCAGCGCATTCCGCTGGATCAGACCGGATCGAACCACGGGCGCTAAGCGGTTGCAGAGCCGCCAACGGTCAGCCCGCCGATCAAAACGGTCGGCTGACCTACCCCCACCGGCACCCATTGGCCCTGTTTGCCGCAATTGCCCATGCCGGGATCAAGCGCCATGTCATTGCCGAGCGCACGGATTTGCTTGAGGGCGGTTGCGCCGTCGCCGATCAGGGTGGCGCCTTTGACAGGCGCACCAACCTTGCCGTCCTTCACGCGGTACGCCTCGGTGCAGCTGAACACGAACTTGCCATTGGTGATATCGACCTGCCCGCCACCGAAACCCACGGCATAAATCCCGTCCTTGAGGTCGGCCACAAGATCGCCCGGCGCGGCATCGCCGCCCAGCATGTAGGTATTGGTCATCCGCGGCATCGGTGCATGGGCATAGCTTTCGCGCCGTCCGTTTCCGGTCGGGGCCACCCCCATCAGGCGGGCATTCTGGCGGTCCTGCATGTAACCCACCAGGATGCCGTCCTCGATCAGCACGTTCTTGCCCGAGGGTGTGCCCTCGTCATCGAAGGTGATGCTGCCGCGCCGATCCGGGATCGTGCCGTCATCCAGCACCGTCACGCCCGGCGCCGCGATCCGCTGGCCCATCAGCCCGGCAAAGGCCGAGCTGCCCTTGCGATTGAAATCGCCCTCAAGACCATGGCCAATAGCCTCATGCAACAGAATGCCGGGCCAGCCGGGGCCAAGCACCACGTCCATCACGCCCGCGGGCGCAGGCTCGGCGCGCAGGTTCACAAGCGCGATGCGCAGGGCTTCGCGGGTCTTGGCCTGCCAGTCGGCCGGATCAAGCAGGCCGTCAAGCCCGAGACGCCCGCCGCCACCGGCACTGCCTTGTTCGCGCCGCCCCTGTTCGTCAACGATGACCGAGACATTGACCCGTGTCATCGGGCGGGTGTCGCTGACCTCGGTGCCATCGGGGCGCAGGATCGTCACCTCTTGCAGTGAGGCCGCGATCGAGGCCGAGACCTGGACCACGCGGGGATCAAGATCGCGGGCAAAGGCGTCGATCTCGCGCAGGGTTTCAAGCTTGACCGGAAAGCTTGCCCCGGCAATCGGATCGGCATCGGTGTAAAGGCGGCGATTGGTGCGTGCGGGCGCGTCGGCCAATGTGCCGCCCCCGTCGCCAACCGCAAGCCGCGCGGTTTCAACGGCGCGGGTCAGAGCGGCCTCGTTCACCTCGGAGGAATGCGCATATCCGGTGACCTCGCCGCGCACGGCCCTGAGCCCGAACCCTTCGGAGGCATCATAAGAGGCGGTTTTGACGCGGCCATCGTCAAAATGCAGCCCCTCGGACCGGTGCCGTTCCAGAAAAAGCTCGCCATCATCGGCGCCTCGGGTGGCCTCTTGCAGGTGCCTCAGGGCCGTATCACGGTCCAGAAGGCTGTCGAAAGGGCGAAAAGGGGTATCGGTCATGATGGCGTTTGTCCTATATAGCGGCATTAGGACAGTGGCGATTAATTTGATCTAAATCAAAAAAGCGTCCGTTTGCCGCAATGGTCTTTCTTGTCGTCTGAGTCAGAATATGGTTTTAGACGGGACTGAGACAATGGGATTCCGCCCTTGGATGGGTCGACCCGTACAAAGATATATGAACCGCTTCAACCGATCAGGGGTTAAAATGCGACTAACTTCCAGCCTTATGGCCGTTCTGGCCGCCCTTTCCGCCCTTCCCGCCATGGCGCAGGAAGGCCTTGAGATCGTCGGCAAGCCCGTGGATGGTGAGTTGGGGTTCCAGCCCGCAGCAACCGAACTGGCCCGCGATCTGCAATGGCTCGACGGGATGATCAATGTGATCATCATTTCCATCGTGCTGTTCGTGACTGTGCTTCTGGCGATCGTGGCCCTGCGCTATAATCGCCGTGCGAATGCGACCTCGGCGACCTTCACGCACAACTCGCCGATCGAGATTGCCTGGACGATCATCCCGATTGTCATCCTGGTGTTCATCGGGGCGTTTTCGCTTCCCATTCTGTTCAAGCAACAGGAAATCCCCGAGGGTGAAGTGCATATCAAGGTTACCGGCTATCAGTGGTACTGGGGCTATGAATATACTGATCATGATTTTGGCTTTGACAGCTACATGATCGGCTCGCCGGCCACCGGTGGCGAAAACCGCATGACACCCGATGTCGAGACACAGCTTGTCGAGGCGGGCTTTAGCAAGGATGAATTCCTGCTGGCCACCGACACGTCGGTTGTTGTTCCGGTCAACAAGGTTGTCGTCATGCAGTTGACAGGCGCAGACGTGATCCACAGCTGGACCATTCCCGCCTTTGGCGTAAAGCAGGATGCGGTTCCCGGCCGCCTGAGCCAGCTTTGGTTCAAGGCCGAAAAAGAAGGCATCTATTTCGGTCAGTGTTCCGAACTTTGCGGTCAGGCGCATGCCTATATGCCGATCACCGTCAAGGTGGTGAGCGAAGCCGAGTACGAGCAATGGCTTGAAGGCGCGATCGAGGAGTATGCCGGCACGCCGCGCTCGGTTGACGTGGCTTCGGCCAACTAAGCCTATTGGGCTGCGCGCGCCGCGCGCGCAGCCATCCCAAACGTGACCCTCAGGGGACAGCGGAGAGCCAGATGAGCGACGCGACCATCAACACAAGCACCAACGTCCAGGCGGCGCAGCCCGGCGAGGCCGAGTTTGGCGATTTCTTCGCCCTGCTCAAGCCCCGGGTGATGACGCTTGTGGTGTTCACGGCCCTTGTCGGTCTTCTGGCGGCCCCGATTGGCGTGCATCCGATCATCGGTCTTGCCGCGATCCTGTTCATTGCCGTGGGCGGCGGTGCCGCCGGTGCGCTGAACATGTGGTGGGAATCCGACATCGATTCGCTGATGAAGCGGACCAGCAAGCGCCCGATTCCCGCAGGTAAGGTGACCCGTGACGAGGCCTTTGCCTTTGGTGTGACCCTTGCGGTGATGTCGGTCGTGATGCTCTGGCTGGCCACGAACGCGGTGGCGGCGGGCCTTTTGGCCTTTACGATCTTTTTCTACGTGGTGATCTATACCATCGGCCTCAAACGCTGGACCCCGCAGAACATCGTCATCGGTGGCGCGGCAGGCGCCTTTCCCCCGATGATCGGCTGGGCGGCCGCGACCGGATCAATCAGCATCGAATCGGTGTTGATGTTCGCGCTTATCTTCATGTGGACCCCGCCGCATTTCTGGGCTCTGGCGCTTTTCATGAAGGGCGACTACCACAAGGCGGGCGTGCCGATGCTGACCGTGACGCACGGGCGCAAATCGACGCGCAGGCATATCCTTGTCTATACTGTTCTGCTTGCCATTCTGGCGGTTGGTGCGGCGTTTACCGGAATTGGCGGGCCGGTGTATCTTGCCGTGGCTCTTGTGCTGAACGCGATGTTCCTGCGTGATGCCGTTGCGATATGGCGGCGTGATGAAGTCATGGCCGAGGCCGACGATTACCGCGTCGAAAAGAAGGCGTTCAAACTGTCGCTTGTTTACCTTTTCGCCCATTTCACGGCGATCCTGATCGAGGCGGCATTGGCGGGCTTTGGGCTTGGTGGCTGGGCATGAGCTTTCGCGAGGAACATGAACTGCACAAGCGCCGCTTTGGCCGCAACCTTGGCCTTGGTCTTGTGCTGGCGCTTTTCGTGGCGCTGGTGTTCGGGCTGACGATTGCCAAGGTGTCAAACAACGATTTCAAGGTTCCTGCAACACAGGGAGCGACGAACTGATGGCGATGGATGCAAAACTCAAAACCGTTACCCGGCTTGTGGGCGTTGTCGTTCTCATGGGGGGGCTCGCCTGGGCCTCGGTGCCGTTTTATGACTGGTTCTGCCGCGTGACCGGCTTTGGTGGCACCACCGGCGTGGCGGTTGCCAATAGCGATAGGGTGCTGGATCAGACCATCAAGGTGCGCTTTGACGGCAGCAAGGATCGCAACATGCCCTGGGAATTCAAGCCCGTCGTGCATGAGATGGAATTGAAGATCGGCGAAACCGGCCTTGCCTTTTACGAGGCCTATAACCCGACCGACCGCGTTATCGCCGGTTCCGCAAGCTATAACGTCACCCCCTACGAGGCGGGGGGGTTCTTCACCAAGATCGACTGTTTCTGCTTTACCGAGCAGGTGTTGCAACCCGGTGAGCGGGTGCAGATGCCGGTAACCTTTTACGTCGACCCCGAAATCGTGACAGACAGGGACGCAAAATACGTGCATACGATCACCCTGTCCTATACGTTCTACGAAATTGACCTGCCCGAAGAGGCCCACGCGGCGCTTGAACAGGTCAACAAAACCGATAAAAAATTGAACTAAGCCTTCGACGAGGGAAAATACAAAGATGGCACACGAAAAAAATCACGACTATCACATTCTGCCCCCCTCTCTCTGGCCGTTGCTCGGCTCTTTGGCGGGGTTTGTCATGCTGTTCGGCGCGGTCCTGTTCTTCCACGACCATGGTCCGTGGATGCTTTTGGCCGGGGTTGTGGGCGTTCTTTACGTCATGTTCGGCTGGTGGGCCGATGTGGTGAACGAAGGCGAAACCGGCGACCACACACCGGTCGTGCGGATCGGCCTGCGCTATGGCTTCATGATGTTCATCATGTCCGAAGTCATGTTCTTCGCCGCCTGGTTCTGGAGCTTCTTCAAACATGCGATGTACCCGATGGGTCCGCAAAGCCCGCTGGTCGATGCGGTCTGGCCGCCGGTTGGCATCGAGACCTTCGATCCCTGGCACCTGCCGCTGATCAATACGCTGATCCTGCTGTGCTCGGGCTGTGCCGCAACTTGGGCGCACCACGCACTTGTGCATGAAAACAACCGCAACGACATGAAATGGGGCCTGATCATCGCGATTGCCC
This sequence comes from uncultured Roseovarius sp., assembly GCF_913054395.1. Classification (GTDB taxonomy): domain Bacteria; phylum Pseudomonadota; class Alphaproteobacteria; order Rhodobacterales; family Rhodobacteraceae; genus Roseovarius. The sequence continues at coordinate 15,324 of NZ_CAJXIP010000023.1, read as the reverse complement.
TCGGCGCGATCTTCACGGTCTTTCAGGCCTATGAATACAGCCATGCGGCCTTTGGCTTTTCGGGCAACATCTATGGCGCCAACTTCTTCATGGCGACCGGCTTTCATGGGGCGCATGTGGTCATCGGCACGATCTTTCTCTTTATCTGCCTGATCCGCCTGCAACGCGGTCATTTCACCCCCGAACAGCATGTCGGGTTCGAGGCGGCGGCCTGGTACTGGCACTTCGTGGATGTGGTCTGGCTGTTCCTGTTCGCAGCGGTCTATATCTGGGGCGGCTAAGCCCGGCGTCGGCGCGGAATGCGGTTGAACATTTCGCGCTGAACGGCAAGAACATCAGGGCGCGCACGAGGGTGCGCGCTTTTCCTTTGACGGAGGCCCGCGGTGCGCCGCTATATCATTCCTGTGATCTTTGGTTTGGCCGGGGCCGCGGTCCTTGTCGGCCTCGGCAACTGGCAGCTTGAGCGGCTGGCCTGGAAAGAGGCGATACTTGCCGACATCCGTGCCCGGATTTCCGCCCCGCCCACAAGCCTGCCTGAGACAGCGAGCATCGACGACCACCGCTATCTTCCGGTGAGTATCAGCGGCGAGATCGACGAAACGGTGTTGCGTGTGCTTGTCAGCCAGAAACAGATCGGGGCCGGCTATCGGCTGATCTCGGCCTTTGACACCGGCACGCGCCGGGTGCTTCTGGACCGCGGCTTTATCTCGGTGAATGATCCTCTCCCGGCCCCGCCTGAGGGCGCGGTTGAGGTTACCGGTAATCTTCACTGGCCCGACGAGCGGCTAAGTTCGACGCCGGAGAATGACGTGACGGGCAATATCTGGTTCGCGCGCGATCTTACCCCGATGGCCGAGATACTCAAGACCGAGCCGATCCTGGTGGTTGCGCGTAAGATGTCGGTCTTGGAACCGGGGGTGACGCCGCTGCCGCTGGACATAAGCGGCATTCCGAACGATCACCTCAACTATGCAATTACATGGTATTCACTGGCCGTTATATGGCTGGTGATGACCGGGTTTTTCCTGTGGCGGACGCGGCAGGCAGAGAAAGGCAAAACGACGTGAAATACATCTCGACACGGGGCAATGCACCCACGCTCAGCTTTGAAGAGGCGATGCTGACCGGGTTGGCGCGCGATGGCGGTCTTTACCTGCCCGAAACGATCCCGCAAATGAGCGCGGCCGATATCCGCGCGCTTGAGGGCCAAAGTTATGAAGAGGTCGCCTTTCGCGTGATGCGTCCGTTTCTGGGCGATGCCTTCACCGACGCCGAATTTCGCGGTATCATCTCGCGCGCCTATGCCGGGTTCGGCCATGCCGCGCGCGCCCCTCTGAAACAGCTTGATAGCGGGCATTTCCTTTTGGAGCTTTTCCACGGCCCGACGCTTGCCTTCAAGGATTTCGCGATGCAGCTGATCGGTCAGCTGTTTGAGTTCTCGCTCAAACGCTCGGGCCAGAGGGTCTGCATCGTCGGCGCCACCAGCGGCGACACCGGATCAGCGGCGATCGAGGCGTTTCGCGGGCTTGATGCAGTGGATGTGTTCATCCTCTACCCGCATGGCCGCGTCTCCGAGGTGCAGCGCCGCCAGATGACCACCCCGTCAGAGGATAACGTGCACGCGCTCGCCATCGACGGGCACTTTGACGACGCGCAGGCGCGGGTCAAGGATATGTTCAACGACTTTGAATTCCGCGATGCGGTTGGCCTTGCCGGGGTCAATAGCATCAACTGGGCACGGGTTCTGGCGCAGGTGGTCTATTATTTCACCGCCGCCGTGTCGCTTGGCGCGCCGGATCGCAAGATAAGCTTTACCGTGCCCACCGGCAATTTCGGTGACATTTTCGCAGGCTTCATCGCGCGGCGCATGGGGCTGCCGATTGACCGGCTTGTGGTAGCCACCAATCAGAACGACATCCTGCATCGCTGTCTTTCGACCAGTGAATACAAACCCGACGGCGTGATCCCTTCGATCAGCCCCTCGATGGATATTCAGGTCAGCTCGAATTTCGAGCGCGCGCTGTATTATGCCTACGGCGAGGATGGCGGCGCTGTGGCGCAATTGATGGACGAGCTTAAGGCGGGCGGCTTTTCGGTCAGTCAGGGCGCGTTGCAGGCGCTGCGCGAAAGCTTTGATTCCGGTCGTTGCGACGAGGATGAAACCCGCGCCACGATTTCGCGCACCTGGGCTGCGACCGGCGAATTGCTCTGCCCGCATTCCGCTGTCGGTGTGCATGTCGCCGAGACCATGCGCCAGGCCGGTGTGCCGATGGTCACGCTGGCCACGGCCCATCCGGCCAAATTCCCGGCGGCTGTCAAAGAGGCCTCGGGCCAGGATGCGCCGCTGCCGGAACGCATGGCCGACCTCTACGAGCGGCCAGAACGCGTTACGCGGGTGGCCAATGACTTGCGTGCCATCGAAACCCTTATCAAGGAACGGATCGCCAATTGAGTGTCCAGCTGACCACCCTTCCCAACGGATTTCGCATCGTCACGGAGCATATGCCGGGGCTGCAATCGGCCGCCATCGGCGTCTGGGTTCTGGCCGGGGCCCGCAACGAACGGGCCGAACAGAACGGTATTGCGCATTTCCTGGAGCACATGGCTTTCAAGGGCACCAAACGGCGCAGCGCGTTGCAGATCGCCGAGGCGATCGAGGATGTCGGTGGCTATATCAATGCCTATACCAGCCGCGAGGTGACCGCCTATTACGTGCGGGTGCTGAAGGAAGATGTGGCGCTCGGGCTTGATGTGGTGGCGGATATCCTGCGCAATCCGGTATTCGATGCGCGCGAGATCGAGGTCGAGCGTGGCGTGATTCTTCAGGAGATCGGACAGGCCGCCGATACGCCCGACGACATCATCTTTGACTGGTTGCAGGAAGAGGCCTATCCCGATCACCCGCTTGGCCGCACCATTCTGGGCGCTGAGGATCGGGTGCGCGGCTTTGCGCGCCCCGATCTTGAGGGCTTTGTCGACCAGTATTACCGCCCCGGCCAGATGGTCCTGTCGGCGGCGGGTGCCGTGGATCATGACGAACTTGTGCGTATGGCCACCGATATGTTCGGCGACATGATCCCCAGCACCGTGATCGAACCGCCGCTGGCCCGGTTTCAGGGCGGCGAGGCGCGTCACGTCAAGGATCTGGAACAGGCGCATTTCGCACTTGCCTTTGAAAGCCCCAACTACGCCGATCCCGATATCTATACGACCCAGATCTACGCGAGCGCGCTTGGCGGCAGCATGTCGTCGCGCCTGTTTCAGGAGGTCCGCGAAAAGCGCGGGCTCTGCTATACCATCTACGCTCAGGCCGGGGCTTATGCCGATACCGGGATGATGACGATCTACGCGGGCACCTCTGCCGATCAGCTGGGCGATCTCGCGGGCATCACGATTGACGAGATGAAGCGCGCCGCCGATGACATGAGCGCCGCCGAGGTCGAACGCGCCCGCGCCCAGATGAAGGCAGGGCTCTTGATGGGGCTTGAAAGCCCGTCGAACCGAGCCGAGCGCCTGGCGCGGATGCTTCAGATCTGGGGCCGTGTGCCCGACCTGACCGAAATGGTCGAGCGGATAGATGCGGTCTCGCTTGAGGATGTAAGCCGGATCGCCGAGGCGACCATAGCGCGGGCGCCTTCGGCGTTGGCGCTTTATGGCCCGGTCGGGAATGCGCCGACGCTCGCAAGCCTGAACGAGAGGCGCGCCGCCTGATGATGCTGTTGCCGCGCCGGAAGCTTAGGATCGAGACAGAGCGTCTTACCCTGCGCCAGCCGGTGATCGGCGATTTCAGATACTGGAGCGAATTACGCGCGCGCTGTGCCGATTTCCTTACCCCGTGGGAGCCGCTCTGGGCCGAGGATCACCTGGCGCGCAAGGGGTTTTCCAACCGGGTCTATTGGGCGCAACGCTCGATTGCCAACGGAAGTGCGGTGCCGCTGTTTCTGATCCGGCGCGAGGATGAGGTGCTTTTGGGGGCGATCACGCTGGATAACATCCGGCGCGGTCCGGCGCAGGCGGGCACGCTTGGCTATTGGATCGGGCAGGAGTTTTCGCGTCAGGGCTATATGCAGGAGGCGATCGAAGGCGTGGTGCATTACGCCTTTGAACGCCTTGATCTCAGCCGGATCGAGGCGGCCTGCCTGCCCGAAAACCAAGCGTCGCGCGGCTTGCTGGAAAAATGCGGCTTCAAGTATGAAGGCGTGGCGCAGAGCTATCTTCAGATCAATGGCCGCTGGCGCACCCATGTGCTTTATGCGGCGCTGCGGGCGGATCGCCGCGGGCGCACCGATGTCGGCTGAGGGCTTGTCGCGCCGCACTGAGACGACCTGAAAGGGCTGACGAAGGGGTAGATTGTGCTATCCTCTTTCAAGTGAAGGAGGAATGCCGGTGATCAGAATTGTCCTTTCTTGTCTGCTTCTCGCCACTCAGGCTGCCACTCAGGCCGCCGCACAGGAGCGGCGACCAAGCCATTGCATCGCGCTCGCGCAGGAAACGCCGGGGCTGAGCTATGTCCATAAGGCGGGGTTTCGCGACGTTCTGCCCGAGTATGGCGTGCGGTTGCGCTATATCGCCCATGCGTCCTTTCTTATTCAGGCAGGGGATATTTCGGCGGTGACGGATTTCACCGGCTTTATCGGCAATGTCGATTTCATCCCCGATGTGGTGACGATGAACCACGCCCATGAGACCCATTGGACCGCAAGCCCCGATCCGATCATTCCGCATGTCTTGCCGGGGTGGGGGCCTGTTGGCGAGGGGATTGAACACCATCTTGATCTTGGGGCCATGGTGGTGCGCAATGTCTCGACCGATATCCGCTCTTTCGCGGGCGGGGTCGAGCCGAAGGGGAATTCGATTTTCGTCTTCGAGGCCGAGGGGCTTTGCATCGCGCACCTTGGGCATCTGCATCACGAGCCGTCCGACGATCAATATGCCGCCCTTGGCCGGATGGATGTGGTGATGGCGCCGGTGGATGGCGGGTTTACCATGGATCTGGGCAGCATGATGCGCGTCCTGCGCCGTGTGAAGGCCAGCGTGGTCATCCCGATGCACTGGTTTGGCGATGCCACGCTGGGGCGGTTTCTGGGCGGGATGGAGGATGATTTTGCGATCACTTTCGCCAAGGCCAGCGAGATTGAGCTGTCCTTGCGCAGCCTGCCAGACAGGCCGACGATCATGGTTTTGCGTCCCGCCTATCTGCGCGAGGACGAGTGAGCAGTGCGTTTTGCGGCGGCTGTCGGAACGTGAGTATTTATGGAAAGATGAAAAGGCTGGAATGCCAAGGCCCGCGTGATAGGTAGGGCGGATGACGTTGAACTCTGTGACCCCCGCTTTTGTTGACCGCCTGCGCGCAGAATTGCCCGCTGGGGCCTTTCGCGATATCGCTCCGGCCTATCTGGAAGAGCCGCGCGGCCGTTGGCAGGGGCGGGCGGGCGTTGTTGTAGCGCCTGATTGCACCGAAGATGTGGCAAGGGTGGTGCGCGCCGCGTCAGAGGCCGCCGTGCCGATTGTGCCCTATGGCGGCGGGACCGGGCTTGTCGGCGGACAGCTCAGCCCCGAAGGCGCGCTGCCGGTGATCCTGAGCCTTGAGAGGATGCGGGCGGTGCGCGGGATTTATCCCGAAGATAATGTCATGGTGGTCGAGGCCGGTGCGATCCTTCAGGACATTCACGAAGCTGCGGCCACTGCCGACCGGCTTTTCCCATTGAGCATTGCGGCCAAGGGTTCGGCCCGGATCGGGGGCAACCTGGCCACCAATGCGGGCGGCGTGAATGTGCTTCGCTATGGTAATGCGCGCGACCTTTGTCTTGGGCTTGAGGCGGTCCTGCCCGATGGGCAGGTCTGGCATGGTCTCCGGCGGCTGCGCAAGGACAATACCGGCTATGACCTGAGGAACCTCTTGATCGGCTCGGAGGGCACGCTTGGGGTGATCACCGCCGCCGCGCTCAAGCTTTATCCGCGCCCCTGCGGTGAGGGGACGGCATTGATGGTGGTCCGCGACGCGCGTGCGGCGCTGGATCTTTTGGCAATGGCGCGCGGTCACATGGGCGAGGGTGTCAGCGCCTTCGAGCTGATGCATCGCCAAGGGCTTGAGTTTCTGGCGCAGGAACTGCCTGATATCCGCCTGCCGTTCGATGCCCCCCCCGAGTGGTTCGTGCTCATCGAGGTCGGCCTCGCGCGCGGGCTTGATCCGGCCGGGGCGCTTGAGACGCTTTTTGGCGAGGCGATGGAGGCCGGGTTGGTCAGCGACGGCATGATCGCCCAGTCCGAGGCGCAGCGTCATGCCTTTTGGGAGGTGCGCGAACAAATCCCCGAGGCCAACCGGCGTGTCGGGTCTATCAGCTCGCATGACATTTCCCTGCCGATGGGGGCGATCCCCGGGTTCATCGAGAAAGGCCGCGGGGTTATCGCGGCTTTAGGGGCGTTCAGGATCAACTGTTTCGGCCACCTTGGCGATGGCAACCTGCATTACAATGTCTTTCCGACGCCCGGAAAAAACCGCGCCGATCATCACGGCGAGCGTGACCTGATCAAGCGGGCGGTGCATGACCTTGTGCACGAGATGGGTGGCTCGGTCTCTGCCGAACATGGCATCGGGCGGCTCAAGGTCGATGACCTTGAGCGCTATGGCGATCCGGCAAAACTAATGGCGATGCGGGCGATCAAGGCGGCACTTGACCCCAAGGGGATCATGAACCCCGGCGCGGTTCTGCGCGCCGTCTGAGATCATGCGCCCCAGGTTGGGTGAAACCGGCCCGCCGGCGAAAGCGTGAAGATCTCGGCGCCGGTTGCGGTGACACCGATCGAGTGCTCGAACTGTGCCGAAAGGGATTTGTCGCGCGTCACTGCGGTCCAGTCATCGGCCAGGACCTTGGTTTCCGGGCGGCCCAGATTTACCATCGGTTCGATGGTAAAAAACATGCCCTCTTCGAGAACCGGCCCGGTGCCTGCGCGCCCGTAATGCAGAACGTTGGGTGGGGCGTGAAACACCCGGCCAAGGCCGTGACCGCAGAAATCACGCACCACCGACATGCGGTGTGCCTCGACAAAAGACTGGATCGCGTGGCCGATGTCGCCAAAGGTGTTGCCGGGTTTGACGGCCTCAATTCCCTTCATCAGCGAATCATGCGTGATCTGGATTAGCCGCTCTGCCTTGCGGCTAAGCTTGCCTGCCACATACATCCGCGATGTGTCGCCAAACCAGCCATCGACGATCACCGTCACGTCGACGTTCAGTATGTCGCCGTCTTTCAAAAGTTTTTCACCCGGTATGCCGTGACAGACCACGTGATTGACACTGATACAGCTGGCATGACGATAGCCCTTATAGCCGATCGTCGCCGATTTGGCGCCAGCCTCATTGACCTTGTCCTCGATCAGCTTGTCGATTGAGCCTGTGCTCTGGCCGACGAAAACCTGATCCGCGATCTCATCCAGAATGCGCGCGGCAAGTTCGCCGGCCTTGTGCATGCCTGCGAAATCCGCAGCCTCATGGATGCGAATTCCCTCGCGCGTCAGTCGTCCACGATGTTTTCCGGTCACGCTTGGCCCTCTCGTGCAGTTGTGACATTTTCGCTTTGTCTAGGCCTATTTGCAGGAAAGGACCAGAGGGACAGGTTACCGCAAGGGAAGTCTTTCTGCGATTGTGATCGCTTCCGGGGCAATATCGGTGCCATAGGCCAGAACCTCGACCCCGGCGGCGCGGGCATGCTCAAGGGCTGCGGCATAGGTCGGGTCGATATCGCGGGCCACGCCGACCGATTGTGCATCGCTGCGCTGAACCAGGTAAAACAGCACGGCACGATGCCCAAGCCGCACCATTTCGGCCAGCTCGGCCAGATGGCGCGCGCCTCGCGCGGTCACACTATCGGGGAATTCCGCAAGGCCGGGCGCGCGTGACAGGGTCACTGATTTCACCTCGACATAGGCATCGGGCAATCCCGCGCTTTGCAGCAGGAAATCAATCCGGCTGTTGGTGCCGTATTTCTGTTCCGGGCGCACGGTTCCATAGGCCGCAAGCTCTGCGATCTCGCCCGCCTCAAGCGCGGCACGCAGGGCGCGGTTGGGCAGGCTTGTATCGACGCCGGTAAAATGGCCGTTGGCGTGCTCGACCAGACGCCAGCCGTATTTCAGTTTCTTCTTCGGGTCGTCATTCGGCTCGACCCAGATTTTCATGCCCGGTTCTGCCAGCCCCATCATGCTTCCGGGGTTGGCGCAATGGGCGGTGACCTCGCGCCCGTCGTCCAGCCGGATATCGGCGAGGAACCGTTTATAGCGGCCGATAAGCACGGCAGGCACAAGAGGGGTTTGAAAGCGCATGACAGCAGGCCTATACCGGGTCATGGTTCTGTTCAAGGAGGCCCGGATCATGCCGAACCCAACCGCCGCCATGCTAGTCATCGGGGATGAGATCCTGTCGGGGCGCACGCGCGATGCAAATATGCACTACCTCGCCCAAGAGCTGACCAAGGCCGGGATTGACCTGCAAGAGGTCCGCGTGATCAGCGACGACCCGGACGCCATTGTTGCCGCCGTAAGGGCGCTGAGTGCCGACTATGACACCGTGTTCACTTCGGGCGGCATCGGGCCGACGCATGACGATATTACCGCGGAAAACGTGGCCCGCGCCTTTGATCGCCCGATCGGCATTCGCGACGATGCCCGCGCAATCCTGACCGCGCATTACGACCGGTCGGGGCTGGAATTGAACGAGGCGCGCCTGCGAATGGCGCGCATTCCCGATGGCGCAAGGCTGATCGACAACCCGATCAGTGCCGCGCCGGGGTTCAGCATCGAGAATGTGCATGTGATGGCCGGGGTGCCCTCGATCTTTCAGGCGATGCTGGCCAGCGTTCTGCCGACCCTGACGGGCGGCGCGCCGGTTCTGTCGCAAAACCTTGAGATTCATCGCGGCGAAGGCGATATTGCCGGGCCGCTGACCGAATTGGCGGGGCGCTATTCGGACCTGTCGATCGGCTCTTACCCGTTTCAGCGCAACGGCTGTTATGGCGCCAATATCGTCATTCGCGGTCAGGATGGAAGCCGTGTCGATGCCGCAATGGCCGAGCTTGTGGCGATTTTTCCCGCATGACCCCTGATGTTCAAACCCTTTATGACGTTGTCGAGGGCACCTGGCCCCCCGCGACCGTAACCAGCCTTGACGATTGGCTGATCCGCGACGGGCAGGGCGGCGGCAAGCGCGTCTCTTCGGCCACCGCGCGGGGGCCAGTGACGGCTGACAAGCTGGCCGAGGCGGAAATCGCCATGCAAGCGCTGGATCAACCCGCCTTGTTCATGATTCGCGAGGGCGACAGCGCGCTTGACGGGCTGCTGGCAGAGCGGGGGTATGTGATCGTCGATCCGGTCAATATCTATCTCGCCCCGATTGCCGATCTTGCCCGCCCGACCCCGCGCACCAGCACCTTCGCCATATGGGAGCCTCTGGCGATCCAGCTTGATATCTGGGCGGCGGGCGGCATCGGGCCGGGGCGCATCAACGTGATGCGCCGCGCAGAGGCACCCAAAACCTCGATTTTCGGGCGCGCCGACAACCGCGCCGCCGCCACCGCCTTTTGCGCCATCCATGCGGGTATCGCCATGGTTCACGCGCTGGAGGTTTCGCCGGAAAGCCGCCGCAAGAACATGGGGCGTTACGTCATGCAGGCCGCCGCCACATGGGCCGCATCCCATGGTGCCACCCACATGAGCGTGGTCTGCACCCAGGCCAATACTGGCGCCAACGCGCTTTATACCTCGCTTGGCATGACGCTTGCGGGACAGTACCACTATCGACAAAAGGCATGATGACAATGAGCAAACCAGACCAGACCACCGCCCTCGACCTGCCCATGGTTGATCCCCTGCCGCCCGCCACGCAGAAGTATTTCGATATCTGCATGGACAAGCTCGGTATGATCCCCAATGTGCTTCAGGCGCATGCCTTTGACATCGAAAAGCTCAATACATTCACCGCGCTTTATAACGACCTGATGCTGGCCGACAGCGGGCTGAGCAAGCTTGAGCGCGAGATGATCGCGGTGGTTGTCAGTTCGATCAACCGCTGCTGGTATTGTCAGGTGGCTCATGGCGCCGCCGTGCGCCAGCTTTCCGGTGATCCGGCGCTCGGCGAGGCGATGGTGATGAATTACCGCGTCGCCCCGCTTGATGCCCGCCAGCGTGCGATGCTTGATTTCGCGGCCAAGGTAACCACCGCCAGCGCCACCATCGAAGAGGCAGACCGTGCCGCGCTGCGCGATGTGGGCTTTGGCGAACGTGACATCTGGGACATCGCCAACGTGGCGGCATTTTTCAACATGACCAACCGGGTGGCAAGCGCCACGGGCATGCAGCCCAACCCCGAGTATCACGCGCAGGCCCGGTAGGAGCGTGCGCCGCTGGCTTGCCCTTGTTGTGACGCTTTGCCTGCCGCATTCCGGCGGGGCGCTTGAGCTGACCTTGCCGGGCAACGCGGTAATGAGTGCCGAGGTTGTGCAGGAGGCCGATACCTATTTTCTGCCGACCGGCCCATTTGAAAACGGTACGCAGCCGCGCCAGCGCCTTGATGGGCGCGTCACCCAACAGGCCTGGCGCTTTACCGGGCAGGGGCTGACCACGCTTCAGGTGCTGGCGCCGCTGCGCGCCACGCTGGAAGCCGCCGGTTGGCAGGTGCTTTTCGAGTGCAGTGACCAGGACTGCGGCGGGTTCGACTTCCGCTTCAACACGCCGATTTTACCGGCGCCCGACATGTTCGTCGACCTGTTCGATTTCCGCTATCTGGCGGCGCGTCGGGAGGGGAGCCCGCCCGAATATGCCGCCCTCGTGGTCAGCCGCGCCGGCGAGACCGGTTATGTCCAGATCAGCCACATCACCGAAGCCGGTGGCGCGATGCTTCAGACGGCGCCGGGCGGTTCTGTCGAAAAGGATACGAAGGGGGATGCCCCCAATGCCGACCCGCTGGCGCAAGCCTTGTTGGAGCAAGGCCATGCCGTGCTGCGCGATCTTGAGTTTGCCTCGGGTGAAACGACGCTCGGGCCGGGACCTTATGCCAGCCTTCTGGCTCTGGCTGAGTTTCTGAACGCTGACCCCGCGCGGCGGGTGGCGCTAGTGGGGCATACCGATAGCGTCGGCGCTCTGGATGCCAACAGCGCATTGTCGCGCGCCCGCGCCCGCGCCGCTCTGGAGCGGCTGGTGACCGTCCACGGCGTCGCCAGCGCCCAGCTTGAGGCGGAGGGGCTTGGCTATCTCGCCCCCATTGCCAGCAATCGCACCCCGGCCGGTCGCGAGGCGAACCGCCGGGTTGAGGCGGTGTTGCTCGACAGCCAATGAGGCATTGACATAACGCAATGCGTCCGGCCTTGGCGACGCTATCGTAAAGGCTGGACGCATGCGCATCGGCGCATGGAAAGGAGACCGGGATGTGCTTTTCCGCAACGGCCAGTTTCACGCTTGCCGCCGTGCTCGTGCCTGCGGGGATTTACACGGTTCTGGAGGTGCGCCGCACCAATCCCGCGTGGTTGGCGTTTGGGATCTTCCCGCTTGTCTTTGGTGTTCAGCAAATTCTTGAAGGCATCCTCTGGCTTGCGCTGGTGGGTGGCAATGAGACCGCCGTTTGCCTGTCCTCTCGTGGGTTTCTGTTCTTTTCGCATTTTTTCTGGCTGGCTTGGGTGCCGTTTGCCGTCTGGACGGTCGAGGCCGACGCGACGCGCAGGCGATTGGCCGGACTGATGGCCATTGCCGGGTTCTTTTCGGGGCTTTCGGTGTTCCTGCCGGCTGCTCTGATCGAGGACTGGCTGCGCGTGGAGGTGATTCAGCGCTCGCTGGAGTACAAGACAATACTGATCTATGAGGGTTTCATCGACCGCAGCATCCTGCGCGCGGTTTACGCCGTGATTGTGATCGGGTCGCTTTTGCTTTCGTCGCATCGCCTGATACAGGTGTTTGGCGTGTTGGTTATGGCCTCTTTGGTGCTGACTTACGCGTTTTATGCCTATGCATTCATTTCCGTCTGGTGCTTTTTCGCGGCGGTCCTGTCGGTTTACCTGGCTGTGATCCTTCGCCGCGAGGTCAGCGACCTGCACGCCCGCGCGCGGGGATAAGGGGGCGCCATGCCAACCGCCACATTGACTTCGCCGATTGGCCCGCTGTGTGTGATCAGCGAGGGGGGTGCGATCACCGCGCTTCAGTGGGGCGAGGGGGTTGCGCAGGATGCAACACCCGAACTGACCGAGGCCCTGGCCCAGCTTGCGGCCTATTTCGAGGGGCGCCTGACGCGGTTCGACCTGCCGCTCAACGTGGCGGGGTCAGAGTTTCAGCGCCGGGTTTGCGATGCGATGTGTGACATTCCATTCGGCGAAACCGTCACCTATGGCGATCTTGCGGCCCGCCTTGGGGCCTCGGCGCAGGCGATTGGCACGGCCTGTGGCGGCAATCCGGTTCCCTTGATCATTCCCTGTCACCGGGTTCTGGCCGCCTCGGGTCTTGGTGGTTATTCCGGACAGGGCGGGGTCGAGACAAAGGTCTGGCTGCTACGCCACGAGGGCGCGGCAGGGCTTTTGATCTGAGCCCTTAGAGGTCGCCGCGCTGCGGGATGATTTGCTGCACAATTCCGACGAAAATCAGGTAGACGCTGGTGATTACAAGCCCCCAATGCGCCCAGCTTTGCGGGTCGAAATGCACCCAAGCCGCCCAGCCTGCAAAGAATGTCCAGGCCAGAGCCATCGGCAGCGATATCCAGCGCCAGCGTTCGGTACGCACCGGATGGATGAACTTGAGCGGCAGGAACATTGCCACCGACAAGACCGCAACAAGCGTCAGGATGATCCAGAAGTTCGGCTCGATTGCAAACATCACCAGCACCAGCATGTTCCAGCACCCCGGAAAGCCGGAAAACGAATTATCAAGCGTTTTCATGCGGGTATCGGCGAAATACATCGCACTTGCAAAGGTGATCACGATAATGGCCATCCATCCCGTCCAGCCCGGCAACAGGTCGGATTTGAACAGCGCAAAAGCCGGGATGAACACATAGGTCAGATAGTCGATGATCAGGTCAAGCAACACGCCATCGAATTCGGGCGCGTGGGTTTTGACGTTGAATTTGCGCGCCAGCGGCCCGTCGATGCCATCGACGGCAAAGGCGACGACCAGCCACAGGAACATCAATTCCCACTCCCGGTCAATCGCGGCCAACATGGCCAACATTGCAAAAACCGCCCCGGTGGCGGTCAGAAGGTGAACAAGCAAAGCGCGCATACGTGGTGTCATGACCGCTTAATGAACCAGCCGGGCCTAAGATGCAAAAAGAAAAGCCCGACCCCCAATGGGAGCCGGGCCAATTTGCCGGATGCGTTGCCCTAGTTGGAAACGCGGACCTCTTCGAGCGGATAGGCCAGCATGTCCTGTGCCTCCCATGACACATGGCAGTCATGACAGAAGCTTTGCTTGAACTTCATCATCTTGCCGTTGGGCTGAACCGCCGAATAGACCCAATCGGCGGTTTCGGGCGCGCCACCGGCCTCGACCTTGGTCATGATGAACAGCGGGCCGGTCACGGCCTTCTTTTTCTTCTTGCTGATGGTGATGCTTTCCTTGGCCAGAACCGAGCCGACCGGCATCACGACGCCGTCTTCGGCGAATTTCAGGTATTGCTCGGCGGCGATGTCATTGGCGAAGGTCTGCAACAGGCGGTTGCCATGCGCACCGGCCACGGCGGGACGGGTCGAACTTACGGTCCAGTCACGATAGGCCGCCGCAACATCGTTGTCGCCCTTGGTGTAGTTCTCGACCATCTCGGCCTTGATGCAGTCGTAAATCTCGGTGATCTGAGCCGCCTCAAGATCAAACGGATCCTCGACATCGACCTTGCACTCCGAGGCCACTGCCGTCTGGCCGATCAAAAGGCTGGCGGCGAGGGTCGCGGCGGCAAAAAGCTGACGTTTCATAATAAATCTCCATTTCATTCACGAGGCCCAGGGGCCATTCACGCGGAACCCTTGCATGTTTGAACTGAAATGGAACTTAACTATTACGTGAGGCCACGTGAGTGTGATAACGGCCTAGCCGCGCCCCTGCGGATGGGCGCGGGCATAGACGTCAAGCAGGCGGGCGGTATCGACGCCGGTATAGGCCTGCGTGGTCGAAAGCGAAGCATGGCCCAGCAATTCCTGAATCGCGCGAAGGTCGCCGCCCGCATTCAAAAGGTGGGTGGCAAAGCTGTGGCGCATGGCATGTGGCGTGGCTGTGGCGGGCAGGCCAAGCTGCATCCGGGTGCGTTCGACCACCTTCTGGATCACCCGCGGGTTAAGTTTGCCGCCGCGCGCGCCGCGAAACACCGGACTGTGCGGGGTGATCTCATAGGGGCAGATCGCGACATAGCGTTCGACCGCATCGCGGGCGGGGGCGATGACCGGCACCATGCGTTCCTTGTTGCCCTTGCCGATGATCCGAAGTGTGCTGCCGATCGGAAGATCCGCCCCGGTCAGGCCCAAGGCCTCGGATATCCGCAAGCCACAGCCGTAAAGCAGGGTGACAACCGCCTGATCGCGGACCGAAATCCACGGGGTGAGCGATTGCATTTCAAGCGTGTCAATCATCTCGCTCGCGGCCTCGGGCGACAGCGGGCGCGGCAGCTTGCGCTGAAACTTGGGAGAGCGGGTGGCGAGAACGGCGGTGGGCTCGAACCCCTCGCGCTCTGACAGCCAGCGGTAAAAGCTTTTGACCGCCGACAGTTTGCGTGCCAGCGATCGTGCACCAGTGCCTGAATTACGGGTCTCGGCCATCCAGGCACGCATGTCGCCAATTGAGATGGCTTGTAACGCACCCAGCCCTTGCGGGCTGCTGAAATGCAGCGTCATGAACGAAAGAAACTCTGCCACGTCGCCGCGATAAGCGATGAGAGTGTTTTCGGCAGCACCATTCAGCGCACTTTGATTGGCCAGCCAGTTTTGCAAGGCATCCCTGCAGGCCGGAGATATAAGGCTCAAGACAGCCAGTGACGCATAGACCGTTCGAACACGTCGCCAAAAAAGGTCAGCAAATCTGTGCCATGTTGCGGCGTAAACTGATGCGGGTCCTCGGCACCAAGTACCAGCAAGCCGGGCAGTCGGCCATTGCCAAGATCCAGTTTCAAACAGGCCTCCGAACGGATCCAGTCCGCCTTGTCGCCATAAACCTGCGGCGAGCCGCCTTGCAGTTGTCGCAAAGTAACCTGCCGGTTGACGCCCCCGCGACCCTGGCTGATGTAATCGTCAATGTAGCCAGGTTCGACGATGTTCAGAACTTCGCCCATGCGTTTAACCGCCGGGTTTTTGTCGTCCTGCACCGTTT
>NZ_CAJXIP010000022.1 GCF_913054395.1 uncultured Roseovarius sp. | reverse complement strand
CAGCCCGAAGAAATATATGAAAGGCACCAAGATGTCCTTTGCCGGGCTGCGCAAGGACGAGGATGTCGAAAACGTCATCGCCTATCTGGCGACCTTCGAATAACGCGGCGTTAAATCCATTTTCGACCGTCCCGCATTACGCCGGGGCGGTCGTTTTCATTTGCCTCCCTCGGCCTCATCAATCAGGCCGCGCACCCATTTTGTCACCCACCAGTTCACCGGGATGCCAAGCGGAACACAGGCGATCAGCGCCGTCACCGGGGCGATTGCGGGCAAGCCAATCGCCTGTCCCATCAATCCCAGCATGAACAGGTTGATCGCCACGGCCAGTGCGGTGAACGGGTAGAGCAGCAGGTAAAGCCGCGTCAGATTGGGGCCGGTATCGGTCATGCGTTGACCCTCGCGACCTCCAGCGCCCGCGCCACCAGCGTGGCCACGCCGGACGCAGCACCAATCGGCTCAAGGCAGACGCCCTGAAACTCGGCCAGGTCCAATGCCTCGGGGATATCGTCGACCACATGCCCCCCCCTTGCGGCAAAGAACGGCAGGCAGATCGCGCACGGTCCAAGGTTGAACGCCATATCGGCCAGATAGGGCGGCTCTTCCACAAAACCCACACGCATCTCGGCCAGCGGCACCAGCCCCGCAAGTGCCTTGGCAAACTTTTGTGTATCGCGCGCCGAATTCCTACTGCGGCCCGAGCCATGCGCGGCAATGAAAAGCCGGGTTTCCTGCGCCGTCCAGGCCTTGCGCCGCAATACATCCCGCAGCAGATCCGCAGCCATGCCCGGAAGGCCCGGATCAAGGCCAAGCGGCGGCAGCACGCGGGCCTGCCGGTCATCCAGGCGCTTGATCAGCTCATCCCCGGTAAACCAGCCTGCGGTCATGAACATCGGATAAATCAGCGGATGCCGCCCCGCCTTTTCAAGTGCGAGGTCCAGCGCGCCGGGCTTGGCCAGCGTGGCGCTGCCCACATGCCAGCCGGGCAGGAGGCTTGCCACGTCGCTGGCAAAGCCCGCCAGTTTCGCTTCGGCCGGATCCGGATCCGAGGGCTGCCCATGGCTCACGATGATCGCTTGAGCGGTCAATGGCTTGTTCCTTCCGAGAATGTAATCTTGTTGAAAACATTGTATTTTCCGGACGGCTTGCGCATCGGCAATCGCGTCACCTCTTCCAGGGTTGCGGCGTCATAGACAATGACCGCGCCGTCGTTCTCCCAGACCGAGACAAGCGCATGACTGCCATCGCGGGTAAATTCGACATGCGCCACCGTTGCCCCCGGCACCGGGCGCAGGGTTTTGACAATCTCAAGACTTTCCTTGTCGATCACATGCATCACGTCCCTGTTGGGCCCAAAGAACACGTCTGCCCAGAAATAGGGTGAATTCTCGTGACTTCTAAGGAAAAAACCGGGGCCATCGGTGGGTATGGTCTGGATCACCTGCCAGGTTTCGGTGTCGATCACCGATAGCATGCCCTCTTTCAGATGCGGCGTTGCCATGACCCGGCGCCCTTTGCGCATCCAGGATATGCCCGATCCCAGATGTGGCATGCCGGGCAGGGGCAATTCGGCAATCTCGCGCCCGACGTTCAGGTTGACAACCACGCCGCGCCCGGTATTGCGCGCCGCGCCCATCAGGTTGCGGTAATCATCGGTGAAAAAGAAATCATCCAGCGGTTCGCTGATCTCGATCCGGCGGCGAGCAAACAGGCCCTCGGATGACGGGATTGCCTCGATCATGCCCTTTTCGCGGCTGTGGACAAACCCCTCATAGACCGGATCGGCCTCGGGGTCGGTTGCCACCTCCCAGATCTCGGGGGTGTCTTTCAGGGCCAGGATAAAGCTCTGGCGTTGCGGGGCCTGATACACCGCCGACACCCGGCTCTGTGTGCCATCCTTGCCCACAACCGGCATGACATGCTCGACGCGAAGGTCGTCGGTCGACAGCAGGCTAAGGGTCATCGGCAGGTAATTGGCCACCGCCAGATGCTTGCCATCGGCACTTATGGCGATGTTGCGGCTGTTCAGGCCAGCGCGCACCCGCCCGACCTGATGCAGCGACCAGATATCGTATTTCTGCACCCAGCCGTCGCGAGACATGATGAAAACATAGCGCCCGTCCGGGCTGAATTTCGGCCCGCCATGCACGGCGAAAGGCGTTTCAAACCGATCCAGAACCTCAAAGGTATCGCCATCCAGAACGCTGACATGATGATCCCCGGTTTCCACCACCAGCGTGATATTCAGCGGATCGGCGTCAAACACCGGCGTATCCGCAGCGCTGTATTCGGGGTCAATCCAGCGGGTTCCTGCAATCTCTTCGGCGCCCCAGACCGGCACCTGCGCCAGCGGCGTTTTCACATAGGCGGCGAGGGCGGTGATCGTTTCAGGCGTAAGTGCTTCGCCAAAGGCGGGCATCTGTGTGGCGGCGCGGCCATGGGCAATCACCTCGGCCACCTTGGGACCGCGCATCCGCCCCAGGGTCTCGGGGATCAACGCAGGACCGCTGCCACCCAGCCGATCGGCCCCGTGACAGGCGGCGCATTCGGTGCTGTAAATCTGCGCCGGATCGGCCTGTACGGGTGCAGCTGCGAGCAAGAGCGCGCTAGTGAAAGCGGTGAATCGGGTCATGTTTCTTGCCTTTGAACGGGGTTACGGTCAGGCGCTCGCGCGCACCTGTCACGCCGATGTCTCGGTCGCTCAGATAACAGGCCGGATCTTCGGCCCAAGGGTCGCCGGTCAGTTGCAGCGCGCGAATGCGGGTATTGCCGCCGCAAACGGATTTGAAGGCACAGGCCCCGCAGCGCCCCTTGAGAGGGCGGGGCCGCAAGCGCAGTTGTGCCAGCATCGGATCGTCACCTGTCCACAGCGTGGAAAACGGCGTCGTCTTGACGTTTCCAACGGTATAATCCGACCAATAGGTATCGGGATGGACCCGTCCCAGCGTGTCGATATTGGCGACGCCAAGCCCCGAGGAATTGCCCCCCCAGGCCTCAAGATGATCGCGCAAGTTAGCCACGCGCGCCTCGTCAAAGTGCCGCTCGGCCCACCGCAGCATATAAACCGCATCGGCATCGTTGTTGCCGGTCACGATATCCAGCGGCGCATTCTCGGCGACACCCACCCAGGCGCGATCAATCAACTCGTCCAGGGCCTTGCGGGTATGGGCATGCACCGCGTCTTCGCCCCGGTTCTTGTCGCCGCGCCCGGCATAGACGAGATGGCTGAGGTAGAACTTGTCTACGCCCTCGTCATCGCAAAGCTGCAACAGATCGGGCAATTGTGCAGAGTTGTCGCGGGTCAGGGTAAAGCGCAGGCCCACCTTGATCCCGCGCTTCTTGCACTCGCGCACCCCGCGCACCGCTTGCTCAAACGCCCCGTCGACACCGCGAAACCAGTCATTGGTGCGTCCAATCCCGTCAATTGAAATGCCGACATACTGAAACCCGATTTCGGCCACCCGGTCGGCGGCCTCGCCATGAATTTTAGTGCCATTTGTGCTTAGCGCCAGAAACCGGACCTTTTTGCGCGCCGCCTCGGCCAGCTCGAAGAAATCGAACCGGCCCATCGGCTCGCCGCCCGACAGGATCAGCGCAGGAATGTTGAAATCCCCCAGATCGTCCAGCACGCCCATTGCCTGTTCATGGCTCAGCTCGCCGGGAAAATCGACATCCGCCGAGACCGTATAGCAATGGCGGCATTTCAGGTTGCAGCGCCGCGTCAGGTTCCAGATGACCACCGGCTTGACCGGCCCGCTGCCGCGCCGCGTGCGCACCGGTGTCGGCGCTACCAGCTGTTGCATATATTCCGAGAGGCGAAACATCAGCGGACCTCCTTTGACCGCAGCCGCAAACCGGTCTTTTTCAAAATGCGTGTCGAATAGAGAATGTCATGACCGCGACAGGCCCCGCCCAAAAGCGTGGCAACCTCCTGGCGCTTGCTCTCGACCTCGTCGCGGTCGCTGCCGTGGATCATTGCAAACAGGTTATAGGGCCAGTCGGGCAGGGCGCGGGGGCGCTCGTAGCAGTGGCTGACATAGTCCAGCGCGCCGACCCGCGCGCCAAGGTCGGTCACGCGGGTGTCTTCGATGTCCCAGACCGACATGCCATTGGCCACCATCCCCAACGCATAGTGGTTGGGGGCGACGGCAATCCGGCGAATGATGCCGCTGTCCTGCATCAAGCGCAGGCGCTCGCAAAGCTCGCTTTCGTCAAGTCCCAACTCCTGCGCCACTGCACGGTAGGGTTGCGGCACAAGCGGCAGGCCCGCTTGCGTGGCGGCGATGATCTGGCGGTCTGTGGAATCGATGCTCATGCGGCTACCCTGAATCTGATGAAAAACTCCTGTAGTTTCGGGAAACGGAGCACGCGCAGCCCCGTTTCCCGCTCGAGGGAGTTGGCCACCGTCTCGATCTCTGCGGCAGTTTCCGTTGCCAGAACGAACCACATATTGAGAGGGTGACTGCGTTCATAATTGTGCGCCACTTCGGGGCGGGCATTGACTTTAGTCATGACCGTTTCAAAATCCGCCTGCGGCACCGTCATGGCACAGAGACAGAACGCCCCGCCCATCGCCTCGGCGTCAAAGAACGGGCCAAACCGGGTGATGATGCGTTCGGTTTTCATCCGTTCCAGCCGGGCCAGAAGATCGGCCTCGTCCAGCCCCAGATCCTGCGCCACGACCAGAAACGGATCGGGTGTGATCGGAAAGCCTTCTTGCAGATGATTGAGGATCAGGCGGTCGATGGAATCCAGTGTCATGCGATTGTCCTTTCCTGCGCCACAAGGGCGCCGGTTTGTTTGAAGCAGTGGCTGGAAAACAGCACCAGATGGGGGGCGCCCCGCAGGTCGGGCAGGGCGGCGGCCTCTGCCAGCCGTGCAAGCGCCTCGTTGCGGCTTTGGGCGTGGATCATGGTATAAAGCCTGTAGGGCCAGACGCCCGCGACAGGGGTGCGCTCGTAACACAGGGTGACACCGGGTTGGGCGGCCAGCATCGGCCCGGCGCGGGTGATTGCATCATGTGGCAGGTCCCAGACAACCATCGCATTGGAGCGCCAGCCAAGCGCCCGGTGGCGCACGATGATCCCGAGCCGCGCGATGATCCGCGCGGCGCTCAGCACCCTGATCCGCGCCATCACCTCGGTCTCGCTGCGCCCCAGCGTGGTTGCGATCCCTGCATAGGGGCGCGCGTCGAAGGCCAGGCCGCGCATCAGCGCCTGTACGATGTCGCGGTCGCCCCTCTGCAAAACGGTGGTGTCCGGCGTCTGGAGTAGCCGCGCACACCGGGTTTCGCCGCGCAGGCTAAACCCCAGATCAAGGTTGAAGGGACGCACCAGCCGCAGGTCGAGCACGCGCAGCCCGCTGCGCTGCGCGATCCGGGCAAGGGCGGCATCCACATCCGCCCGGCTGGGGCCGGTGGCGACAAACCACAGGTTCCAGTCGTTTTCGCGCAGGTACGAGTGGTTCACCCCCGGTTCTGCGCCGATGATGGCCGCCACCTCTTCGATCCGGTCCTCTGGTGCGGCCACGGCGGCGAGGGTGCTGGCCGATATGGTGTTGGGTGCACAGGTGGCGCCCAGCCGGGTAATCTGACCTGCCTCGACGCGGGCCCGCAGCCGCTCGATCACATTCGTCTCGCTGGTGCCAAGGACCTCTGCGAGCACACCAAAGGGACGTTCGGTGATGGGAAAATCCCGCTGCCAGTCGTTCAGCAGCGCGCGGTCGATCGGATCACTCACACCTCTCATCGCTCAAAGCCCCATGCGATGGGCACGGGCAGTGAAAAAGATGCCAGAGGGGCTTTCAGCGGTAATTTCCCCCAGTTTCTCAAAGGTTTCCGTGTCATAGATCATCACCTTTCCCGCGTCGCGCACCGATAGCCAGACCTCGTGACCGCGCGGGGTAAATTCCATGTGCAACACGCCGGGGCCGGGGGTGAACTTGTGAATGACAGCTTTGGTCACGCTGTCGATCACCTGCACCGTGTCGTTGAGAGGATGGGCGAAATTCACCCAGACATGGCGCCCGTCAGGGCGGGACATGGCAAATACCGGCTGTCCGTGAGTGGGGGTTCTGCCGGTTTCCTCCAGGTTGCGGGCATCGACCCAGAGCACCTCGTGCTGGCCCATGGCGGGCAGTACGAAATCCTGCCCCGCAAGGGCCCAGCCCTCCAGATGCGGCATTTTGTAGACCGGCAGCCCAGCACGCCCCTTGGCATAGCCGGGCAGGATGCGCCGCGGCTTGGGGGACTCTTGCCAGAGGTCCAGCGCGCTCAGGTGATCCTCGCCGAACAGCCCGGCGATATAGGTGCGCCCGTCGCCTGTGACCAGAGCGTCATAGGGGTAGGCGCCCATGCCCTTGATCCTGGTGATCTGCGGGGTCCCGCCCGAGAGATCGGCAATCCATGTCTCGCCTGTGTCCCAGAGCGAGAAGACAAACCTGCTGCCTGGAATATCCACAAGGCCGATGGTTTTGCTGTCTGTCGGGATATCGGCCACCATGGCGAGTGTCTCGGCATCAAAGATCCGCACACCGCCCGGTTCGTAGTTCGAGACCGCCACGAACCGCCCGTCATCCGAGATCGCGCCACCAATCGAATTGCCCGCCTGCATGACGCGGTTCACGACGGTCTGCGCCAGAATATCGACCTTGGTCAGCCCGCCGTCACGGCCAAAAACATAGGCAAAGCGTTCGTCCGGGGCATAGACCAGCGAGGCATGGCTCAGATCGCCAAGCCCGGTGATACGCCCGATGCTGGCGCGCTCGGACTGATCCACCACCAGGAGCGAGCCGCTGGCGCGTTCCACCACCAGGCCGAGGTCGCCGGTGGCCTGCGCCGAGGCGGGAAGCGATGGCGCCCAAAGCGCAAGAGCCGCCAGTGTCAGCGCAAGCAGGCGGGCGCGGATGCCTCCGGCGGGAGTATTTCCGGAATGGTGAAAGCCTGGGTGGCGCAGGTTTTCAGCCGCGTTCCGTGACAGGGGGGCAGGGGTCATTTGCTTTCACCTTCAAGAAGATAATCGGCAATCCAGGCGGCCTCATCCTCGCTTAAAAGGGGGCGCCAGGGCGGCATCGGCGTGCCGGGGAGGCCGTCAAGGATAACGGTTGTCAGGTCTTCGGGCCGATAGTGCGTGAGAGCCGAGGGGCTGATATCGGGGCCAAGCCCGCCCCTGAGCGTCATCCCGTGGCACGAGCCGCAATCCTGATGCACCAGCCGTCTGAGGCTTTCCGGATCAGCGTCGGCCAGAGCCGGGGCGGCGATGAGTGCCAGTATGATGGCTGGCCTATTCACCTGCCATGACCTGAAGCATATCCACCGGCAGGGCATCGGTTTCGTGGCAGAGCGAAACCACATGCCCGATCACGAACAGCACCGGCGCGCGCAGCGGGCTTTGCGCAATGTCCAGGCCGATCCGGTCCAACCGGGACAAAAGCCGGGTCTCGCGCGGGGTGGTGACATTTGACACCGCCAGCACCGGCAGGGAACCCGGCAACCCCTCACGCATCAGATTGAGGGCGATTTCGGCGATATTGGCCACGCCCATATAGATCACAAGCGTGGTGTCCTCACTGGCAAGGCTTTTCCAGTCGAGGTCAAGCCGGGCATCGGCGGCGCGGTGGCCGGTGACATAGCGCACCCCGGTGGCCAAACCGCGGTGTGTGAGCGGGACGCCGGTGGCGGCGGCCATGCCCTGGGCTGCGGTGATGCCGGGGGCGTAGTCCACCGCAATCCCGCGCTCCATCAGATAGGCGGCCTCTTCGGAACCGCGCCCGAAAATCAACGGATCGCCCCCCTTGAGGCGGGCAACCGTCAGACCGTCGCAGGCCAGCTCGTAGAGGATTTCGTTGATCCGTCCCTGCGGCACGGCATGGTATTTGGGGGCCTTGCCAACCGGCACCATTTTGGCGGCCGGTGGCGAGAGGGCCAGAATTTCGGAACTGACCAACCGGTCATAAACCACCGCACCGGCGCTTTTCAGCATGGTGAGCGCGCGCAGCGTCATCAGGTCGACGGCACCGGGACCGGCCCCGATCAGATGGACTTTGCCTTTCGCGGTCATGGTGCGGGCTCCTTGGCTGGCCGTCAGATATCATGGGGGAGTCCGGGGGCCCGGCATGGGCCCCCGGTGCCGCGCGTCAGTAGACGTCGGCGCGTGTGTTATAGACGTTGAATTTGCCCGTCGGCGTGATCAGGCGCGGGTCCTTGATCACTGTCTTGAGCTCGAGCGTCTTGTCGTCAACCACGACGATGGCGGATTCCAGATCCTTGGCGTTCCACACTGAGAACCAGATCTCATCGCCGGCCTTGTTGAACTCACCCTGGACAACACGGGGCTGGCCTTCGGCAATTCCGGCCCATTCCACGATGGGCAGCACCGTGAATTCCGGCTCTTCCTCGGCCAGATCCGCCACCTTGAATACCGCAACCGAGCCTGAAACTTCGGCATCGGGGTTGAGCGGCGCATCGACATAAAGATGCTCGGAGGCGGGGTTGGTTTTGACGAACAGCGATCCACCCCCCAGACCGTAAAGCTGTTGCACCATCTTCCACGCCTGATCAGGATGACCCTCGGGATCGGTCCCGATCAGGGCGATGGTATCGTCGCCCAGGTGCGAGGTGGCCCAGACCGGACCGTAGGTCGGATGGACCAGGTTGGCGCCGCGCCCCGGATGTGGCGTCTGGCCTTCGGTCTCGATCACGGAGACAAGCGAGCTTTCCTTGGTGTCGATCACCACGACTTTGCCGCGCGCATTGGCGGCCGTCAGGAAGTAGCGCTGTGTGCTGTCCAGACCGCCATCGTGCAGGAAGCGTTCCGCGTTGATCTCGGTGATCTTGAGGGCTTCGATGTCGGAATAATCCACCATCAGGATCTTGCCGGTTTCCTTGACGTTGACCAGAAACTCGGGCTTGTAGTGCGACCCCAGGATCGCCGCAACGCGCGGCTCGGGGTGATAGTTTTGCTCGTCATAGGTCATGCCACGGGTCGATTTGATCCGCAGCGGTTCAAGCGTATCGCCATCCATGATCACGAATTGCGGCGGCCAATAGGCCCCGGCAATCGCGTATTTATCCTCATAGCCCTCGAATTTGGAGGTCTCGACCGAGCGTGCCTCGGCCCCGACCTTGATCTCGGCCACTGTGGCCGGGTTTTCCATCCAGAGGTCGATCATGTTGACCTTTGCGTCGCGGCCGATCACGAACAGATAACGCCCCGAGGCTGAAATCCGGCTGATGTGTACGGCGTAACCGGTCTGGAGGACCGTCTTGATCTCATAGCTGGCCCCGTCAATCAGGGCGATCTCGCCCGAATCGCGCAGGGTCACCGAGAACAGGTTGTCGATGTCCCAATCGTTCATCTTCTCGGTCGGGCGGTCTTCGGGGGCCACGTGCACCTTCCAGCTGGCCTTCATTTCCGGCATGCCGAATTCTGGCGGGGCAGGCGGGTCAAGCAGGATGTAACGCGCCATCATATCGACTTCTTCTTCGCTCTGATCGCCCGAGGTGCCCCAGTTGGGCATGCCCGCAGGCGAGCCGTAGGTGATGAAGTCCCGGATGTATTCAAAGCCGTTTTCGCGGGTCACATCAGGAGTCAGAGCCTTGCCCGTTGCCCCCTTGCGCAGCACCCCGTGACAGCCGGCACAGCGCTCGAAGTAGATCGTGTTGGCCTTTTGGTATTCACTGGGGGTCATTACCGGGTCGCCGGGTTTGCGGCCCGGAATTTCAACCTGAATCTGGCCGAGCGTTGTCATGCTGGGCTGATAGGCCGCCGAAGCGTCATCCCCATGGTCCGCCGGCTTTTCCTGCGCGATAGCGCCGGAAGCCGCCAGCCCGAGGGCAATGGCGGCGCTCGACAAGAGCGTTACGCGCCATGTGGCATTCTTGGGTTTCATTTGGGTTACTCCAATTCCGCTGGTGAGGCCTTTCAAGAGTGGCGCGACGGCGCGCGCGCTTCCTTGACTTTAGTCAACGCTTTGGCGGCGCGGCGGGGCGACAGTTGCCGCATGATCCGCATTGCCCTTTTCATCGGTTTTCACCTCTGGCTTGCACTTGCCTCTGTCGCGCTGGCGCAGGGCGCTGATGGTGCGGGGGCTGCGGCGGTGCCAAGCCAGGCAATTGCCGCCGATCTGCTTGGGCTGAAAGAGCCACTCACGTTACAGCATCAGAGTGATCCGGTGCCCGGCTGGGTGGTTTCTGATGCCTCCGGCACGCGGGGGTATATCGCCTCGACTTGGGCGGTGACGGGATCGGTCGGATACTCCGGGCGCCCGTTGGATGTGCTGGTGGCGATCGACACAAAGGGGCGCATTGGGGGGGCCAGATTGATGCGCCATGCCGAACCGATCCTGACGCTTGGCCTGTCGGATAGCGATATCGCCCGGTTTGTCGGTGGTTTTGCCGGGGTCGATCTGTCCGATCCCGAGGGGCCCGGAACAGGCCCTGACATGCCCGATATCATTTCGCGCGCGACCGTCTCGACCGGCGTCATCCGCGACTCGATCCTGCGCACAGCACGCACGCTGGCGATTGCGCGGGGCGTTCTGCCCGGCGGTGGGATCGACAGGGTCAGCTATGAACCAAAGAGCTGGGCGGCGCTTGTGGCGCAGGGCGCGATCACCCGCCGCACTGTCACGCTTACCGAGGCCAGCCGCGCGATGGCCGGCGCCAAGGTGCCGGTGCCACCGGGCGAGGCGCCGTTCATTGATCTCTACATGGCGCTGATTGATCCGCCGAGCATCGGACGAAACATTCTTGGACAACAGCAATTTACCCGCACGGTGGGCGCACTTAGGCCGGGGGAAACGGCGCTTTTCGTGGCCTCTTCGGGGCTGACCTCACATCGTGGCACGGCATGGCGGCGCAGCGGTGTGTTTGACCGGCTGGTGGTGGTACAGGGGGATACCCGTATCGCACTGGTCAAACCCGGCTATGTCAGGGTCGACGATCTGGATGCCCCGGATGCGCCCGACTTTAAAGAACGGAGCATTTTCCACCTGCCCGGTGAGGGCTTTGATCCCCTTCGGCCCTTCTCGCTTGAACTGACAGCCTCGCGCCGCTCGGAGACGGGCGAGGTAAGCTTGACCACGCGGCTCGACTATGTCCTGCCGATTGCCCACACCATCGCCCCCCCGGTGGAGCAGGCGCCGCTCTGGCAGTCGCGCTGGATTGAAAAGCGCCATCAGGTCGCCAGCGTGATGGTGATGATGGCGTTTCTGACGCTGATCCTTTTGCTTCAGGAATGGCTGGTGCGCCGACCGCGCCTTTGGCTGGGGCTGCGGCTTGGGTTTCTTGGTACCACGCTGATCTGGTTGGGCTGGGTTTTGAATGCTCAGCTGTCCGTGGTGCAGGTGGTGGCCTTTGTGCAATCGCTGCTAAGCGGCTTTCACTGGGAGGTTTTCCTGATCGAGCCGGTGATTTTTACCCTCTGGGGCGGTGTGGCGCTTGGCCTGCTGTTTTGGGGGCGCGGCGTTTTTTGTGGCTGGCTTTGCCCGTTCGGCGCCCTTCAGGAGCTTAGCAATCTGGCCGCGCGTCGCTTGCGCGTGCCGCAGATCAACGTGCCCCACGCAATCCACGAGCGGCTCTGGATTATCAAGTACACGCTCTTTCTGGCGATCCTTGCACTTAGCTTTTACTCGATGGACCTCGCCCTGCGACTGGCCGAGGCCGAACCCTTCAAGACCGCCATTTCCATGCGGATGATGCGGGCCTGGCCGTTTGTGGCCTTTGTTCTGGCGCTGCTTGTGGCCGGGCTTTTCATCGAGCGGTTTTATTGCCGCTATCTGTGTCCGCTGGGGGCGGCGCTTGCGCTTCCGGCAAAGCTCAAGGTGTTCGACTGGTTGCACCGGCGCCCGCAATGCGGTCGCGAATGCCGCTTGTGTGAAACCAAATGCACGGTCGGGGCGATTGATCCGCTTGGCCGGATCAATGCCAACGAATGTGTGCTGTGCCTGCGCTGTCAGGTAGTGATGAACGATGCCGCAACCTGTCCGATTCTCAAGCGCAGGGCGCGCAAATAAGCCACAAACGCGCGATTGCCGTTCCGAAACTGTGCTTTGTGAACCTAACCGCGTGTTCCGTCTGACCGACGGTTTCCAAACCATTTTCCCCTGATCCTCTGGCAGGTCCGGCTTGGCCTCGATTGCGCTTCGGGCAACGCCCTTTCATGCCGGGCATTGACCGGACTCTTCGGAAAATTGGCACGTGTCACAGTCCGGACGGTGTATTTGCCTGCAATCTCTTGTATATCGAAACAGTGCAACGAAACATAAGATTGAGCCAATGAAGAAAACCGAAGCTCTTGTCATCGCCAGAGAGTCGCTCTTGCTGCGCAGCCTGCCGGCTCCCGTGGCGGACAAACTTCTTTCGGATGCCACGTTTAAGGATGTATTGCGCGGTGAGACTGTCTTTCTTCAGGGGGACCGGGCGCAGGTCATCCATGTGGTTCTGGATGGTTGGGTCAAGCTTTACCGCGTCTCCCCCAACGGAAACGAAGCGGTGGTGAATGTGTTTACTCGTGGCCACAGCTTTGGTGAGGCGGTCGCCTTTCGCCAGCAACCCTATCCGGTTTCCGCCGAAGCGGTGAGCGATTGCGCCTTGATGCTGATATCTGCGCGCAGCTTCATTTCGATCCTTGAGCATGAGCCAGAGCTAAGCCTTGCGGTCATTGCTTCGACCTTTCAGCACCTTCATGACCTCGTGGCGCAGGTGGAACAGATTAAGGCCCAGACCGGCGCGCAGCGGGTTGCAGATTTTCTGATCCGTCTTTGCAATTGCGAGGCCGGAGCCTGCGAGGTGACACTGCCCTATGACAAGGCGCTGATTGCCGGGCGCCTGGGGATGAAACCCGAAAGCCTGTCACGGGCCTTTTCCAAGCTGAAAGCCGTGGGTGTGCGTATCTCGCGCCATCAGGCGGTGATCGAAAACATCCAGGCGTTGCAGGACTACGCCGAGAAAGACCCCGCCGATTCGTGGAGCAAGGAGCTGTGAGTAAACTGGAAATTGCCCTGGCAAGGATTGATGCCGCCAATGCCCATGACCCGGACACAAGCCAGGGGCAACCGGCGGCACAGCTTTACGGTCAGCGAATGAGCGCAGAGCTTGACCGGCTTTTCCCCGATGCCTCGGAGCCGTTGAAGATCGCGGCGCGGGGCCAGCATATCGAACGTTGGGTCCTGAAAAGAAAGGACTTTCCCGAGGGCCGCGAAGGATACCTGACTTGGCGCACCGAGTTGGCCAAACATCACGCCACCCGCGTGGGCGAGATCATGCAGGATGCCGGATATTGTGACCAGGACATTGAGCAAGCCGGGAAAATGATCCGAAAACAAGGCATCAAGCGCGACGCAGAGGTGCAGGCGCTTGAGGATGTGATTTGTTTCACCTTCCTGAAGTGGTATTTCGCTCCGTTTGCCCCCACTCAAAGCCCTGAAAAGCTTGATACCATCGTCACCCGGACCGCGAAAAAGATGTCCGCAGAGGCGCGCGCACGGGTTTTGAAGGAATTCGATCTGCCCGGCGGGCTGGCGGAAAAATTCGCGATCTGACGGGCGGTGCCGCGCTAAAGCAGGCCCGGCAAAAGATAAAGCCCAAGCAACAGCAGACAGAAAGCCCCAAGCGACATCCCGAACCCGCGCCGCCAGAATGGCGCGGCATCAAGCCCGAGGTAGGACGACAGGATAATGCGCGCCTTGAGCCAGGCCAGGCTCAGGACAAGCACGCCCGCCACTGCTTCGAGCGCCGGCGGCCAGTGCCAGAGCGAGATCAGTGTCGCACCAAGGCTCAGACACATGAGTGCGGCCCAGGCGCGCAAGAGGGGCGCGCGGATCATGGCATCACCTGAGCAGATAGATGACCGGGAAAAGGATCACCCAGACCAGATCAACCATATGCCAAAAGGCCGCCCCGGCCTCGATGTTGCGGGGTGAATCCTGCCACGCGACCAGCAAAAGGATGACGACCCCTGCAACCACATGGGCCGCATGAAACCCGGTAAGCAGGTAGTAGAAGGTAAAAAACGGATGCGTGTCCCAACCGATGCCAGCCGCCGATTTTCCCAGAAATTCAAAGCCCTTGATCAACAGGAATACGACGCCAAGAAGTGCCGCCGACACAAGGGCAAGACGCGCGTGCCCGCGCTGCGCGTCTTCGCGCAGCCGCAGCGCCCAGGCGGCGAGCGCGCCACTGGTCACAAGGACCACCGTGTTGATCCCTGCGCCGGTGCGGTAGAGCATATCCTGCGCTGCGGCAAAACCCGCGGGGTCCGTGACGCGCACAGCGAGAAAAGTCGCCAGCCCGGCCCCGAAGACCAAAAGTTCGCTGACGATCAAAACCCAGATCATAAGGTCGCCGGGCAACTCGTCAAAAACGCTTGTGTCGCTCATCCCCCGACCAGTTCGCGATAGATCAGCGGCAGCGCCTCGGTCAGGCGCTCGGGGTTGGGGATCACATGGAAACCGCCGCGCCCGAACATCCTCGCGAACCAGCTTTTGGCCTGTTTGTCGACGGTGATGCCAAAGACCGATTGCCCGGCGCGACGCGCCTCGCGCACGGCCATGGCGGTATCCTCGATCCCGTGGCGCCCCTCGTAGTGGTCAAGATCGTTGGGCTTGCCATCGGTGATGACCAAAAGCAGGCGGCGCTTCTTGGATTGCCCGGCAAGCTCGGTCGAGCAATGACGGACGGCCGCGCCAAGGCGGGTGTAAAAGCCGGGCCGAAGCGCGCCGATCCGCTGTTCGATCAGACCGGTCATCGGCTCGCCGAACGCCTTGCAGGTCTGGATGTAAACCCGGTCGCGCTTGAGCGAGGAAAAGGCATGGATGGCAAAATCGTCGCCGCAGGCGTCAAGCCCCCAGGCCAGGGCCGCAAGTGCTTCGCGTTCAATATCAATCACCGCGCGATCGCCCACGGCACTCTCAGTCGAGCGCGACACATCCAGAAGGATCGACACCGCCAGATCGCGTGCCTGCGGCCGGGTTTGCCGCCAGATGCGTTCGCTGCCCGCGCCATTGGCCAGAATATCAACCCGCGCCCGCACGGCGGCCTCCATATCAAGCTCATCTCCGTCAAGCTGACCGGGGATCGACACGCGACCGGGGCGCAGGGCCTCGAACTGGCGTTTGACATGGGTGATCCGACGCATGGCGCGCGGATCGTTGCGAAAGTCGGGTATCTCATCACCCGATGGGGCGGTGCTGTGCAGAACCCGCACATGATCGGGCAGATAGGCGCCGGTGCGCACGTCCCATTCCGGGTAGGTGATCGTGCCGGAAAGCCGTTCGCGCTCGACATCTTCCGGGGCAAGGTCAAGGTGAAGCTTCAACCGCGTCGCCGGGGCCTTGGAGATCTGGCCAAGACCGATTTCATCTTGATCGTCGGCGGCTTTCTTGGCGCTGTCCGGGTCGTCATCATCAACCCGGCGGTTGAGGTTCAGGAACTCGGCCCAACTGAGGATCGCCTCGAATTTATGCAGGATCAGGCTGTCGCGGCGCTCGGCCTGATCGGCGTTGCGTCGGCGCGCGCGGTGGGTACGCTCGCTTCCCTCTTCGGGCGGGCCTTCGGTGTCCCGGCTTTCAACCTCACTGCTGGCCGAAAGAACCAGTTCGCGCAGATCAGGCCAGAGCGGCACCGGCTGAAACGGGCGATAGCCGCGCGGCGCGGCGATCTGCGAGAGGTCACCCGTTTCGAGCGCGGCGCCAAACGTCACTGCGCGCGGTCCAAGTTCGGCTGGATCGCCAAGAAAGTGGCGCACGAGCGCCTCGACGGCCTGTTCGTCGCGCGGCAGCGTCTGAGAGGGGCGGCTTTGCAAGACCGCCGCCCGCAAACCCGATTGCAGGGCGCGTAGTCCCGGTGCCTCTGCAAGTGCGGCACGTGTCATGGCTTGGGCATCGCGGATCGCCAACAGGTCGGCGCGCAGAGGATCGTCTTCGCGGATATGCGCGGGCGCATAGGCAACGGCGGCGGTAAGCCAGAGGTAGAGCGCCCCGTTGGCGGCCCGGTCCGGAAAAATCGCAAGGCTCTCGGGAAGGCGCAGCACCTCGCCATCAAAGCTGGCGCGCGGGATGAATTCCGCCTCGGTTCCCATGCGCCGCAGGAACGTCAGGCGGTGTTGGCTGACCTCGGGCGAAACCGGGCGGATTTCGACCGATGGGGCGCCCCCCAGCCCGCGAAAAAAGACTGCCAGCCGCCCGCTGACCTCTGAGAGATCAACCGCGGCTCCGTGATGCACCTGTGGTGCATCGAGGCGACTGGCAAAAGCGTGCCACAGTTTCCCGATGGTTTCTTCGGGTTCCCATGGCTCAAGTTCGATCCGGGTCATGGCCATGCCTCACCCAAAGACAGCCGTGACCAGATCGAGGAGCCCGCGTTTCACATCCGCATCATCGGTAAGCGGTTCGATCATCGTCGCCTCTATGGCGTGATCAATCGGCATGCCCTGAGCGATGAGAGTTGCGGCATAAATGACAAGACGGGTGGAAACCCCTTCTTCAAGGTCCTGCCCTTTCAGCGCGCGCAGCTTGCCGGCAAGGCGCACCAGAGGGGCAACACGATCCGGCAAGAGACCGCTTTCCTGTGCGACGACCTCGATTTCGAGGTCGGGCGCCGGAAAGTCGAACTCCATCGCGACAAATCGCTGCCGGGTCGAGGGTTTGAGGGTTTTAAGAATATTCTGATAGCCCGGATTATATGAGGCAACGAGCATGAAACCGGGTGCCGCCTCAAGCTCTTCTCCGGTGCGGTCGATAGGAAGGATGCGCCGGTCATCGGTCAGCGGGTGCAGCACCACGGTGACGTCCTTGCGCGCCTCGACCACCTCGTCGAGATAACAGATCGCCCCCTCGCGCACCGCGCGGGTCAGGGGGCCGTCCACCCAGACGGTTTCGCCCCCCTTGAGCAGGTAGCGCCCGATAAGATCAGCCGCCGAGAGGTCATCATGACAGGCAACCGTATAGAGCGGACGCCCAAGCCTTGCGGCCATATGGGCCACAAAGCGGGTCTTGCCACAGCCGGTCGGCCCCTTGAGAAGGACGGGCAGGGCGTTGTCAAAGGCCGCCTGGAACAGCGCGCATTCATCGCCCTGGGCGAGATAGAACGGGGCGTCTGCCGCCCCGTTCCGGTTTCGGGTCATGGATCCATCCATCGGCTTCACTCCGCTGCAACCGTGGCATCAGTCGAGATCACCTCTTTGCGCGGCATGAGCAGCGCATAAAGGAAGAGGAGCACGCCAAGGAAAACCACCACGCCAGAGCCAAGGCGCATCCAGTAGAAGATGGCGATCTGATCCTGAACATCCATGTAATAATCCCCGATCACGCGTTGCATGTGAGTCTGAACGGTGCCGGCGAATGTCAGTGTGAAGGTCATGAACACCATGCCCCCCGACATCAACCAGAACGAGGCCATGTTTAGAACCTGGTTATAGGGATCGCGATTCCGCAGGATCGGCATCGCATAAGTAAAGATCGCCAAGTTCAGACAGACATAGGCGCCATAAAATGCCAGGTGCCCATGTGCTGCGGTGATCTGGGTGCCGTGGGTGTAATAGTTGACGCCGTGCAGTGTGTGCAAAAAGCCCCAGACCCCGGCCCCGAAGAACGCCAGCGTGGCACAGCCCAGTGACCACAAAAGCGCGGCCTTGTTGGGGTGATCGCGGCGCCCCTTCCAGACCATGACAAAGGCAAAGGCCATCATCGCGAAGAAGGGTACGATCTCGAGACTGGAAAAGATCGACCCGATCCACTGCCAATAGCCCGGCGAGCCGATCCAGTAATAGTGGTGGCCAGTGCCCAGGATACCCGAGAACAAGGCGGCGGCGACAATGACATAAAGCCATTTTTCCACCACTTCACGGTCAACCCCGGTCAGCTTGAGCATCAGGTAGGCCAGGATAGAGGCCATGATAAGTTCCCAGACGCCTTCGACCCAGAGGTGCACGACATACCACCAGTACTGCTTGTCGAGCGACAGGTTCTCCGGGTTGTAAAAGGCAAACAGGAACAAAAGCGCCAGCCCCCAGAGCCCCAGCAACAGGATATTGGTGATCGCGGTCTTGCGCCCCTTAAGCACCGTCATGGTGACATTGTAGAGAAACAGCAAAGCGGCCACGACGATCCCGGCCTTGACCCATTTGGGTTGTTCGAGAAACTCGCGCCCCTCCTTGCCCAAAAGCCAGCTGCCCTCAAACAGGTTGAACACATAGGTCAGCACCACGCCCAGGGTGCCGACAACAAGGATGATCAGTTGCAGGTAGGCGATCTTGGGAGAGTGGATTTCGCGCTCGGCCTCCTCGGGAATCAGGAAATAGGCGGCCCCGAAAAAGCCCAGAAGCAGCCAGACGATCAAAGAGTTGGTGTGCAGCATGCGCACGATGTTGAACGGCAGCAGTTCCGACAGGGTATTGGGCACGACATAAATCAGCCCTGCAAGCAGCCCGCCCAGGATCTGAACCAGAAAGAGCGCCATTGCGACGCCAAAGTAGGCCATCGCGATTTTTTGGGATTGGTATTTCATTGGAATGGTCCTTTCTCAGCCCGCATCGTTCGGGGGCCAGTCCTGTGCGTCGATGGAATCGACCCACCGCAGGAAATCGGCAAGCGCACGGGTTTCCTCGGCGTCCAGATCAAAGCGCGGCATCTGCCGACGGCCCTCAACGCCGCTTGGCTGTGCTTTCATCCAGCCGTCGAGCATCTCGAATGCGCCATCCGGGTCGTCTGCCACGCCCCAGCGGGTTGTCACATTGGCCAGTTCAGGCGCAAAATAGGCCCCTTCGCCCATGATCGTATGACAGTTGATACAGGCATGTTTCTCCCAGAGACGTTTGCCATGCGCGACGCTTTCGGTCAGCGTTTCAGCGTTCGTTGAAGTGGTGACGATATAGCGGTGCGAATGTAGCGACAGTCCCAGGAAGATGATGATGAAGAACAATGACCCGCCATAAAAAATATTCCGGGCCATGCTCTTGGTCATGACTTCGCGCATTGCGGTCTCCTTTGCGCCTTGATGCGAATGCGCTTACTCTGCGGGCCGCTGGCGCGGTGATCCTTGACCAAAGTCAACGCCAGAGCCGCGATTGGTTAATTAGGGTCCTGATCTCGGACCCAAGAGCGAAGAGCACACTCTCTCCACAAGGCGGTTGGAGGAGGCGGTATTCCCAGCAAGTGCAAAGACCAGCTTGAATTACGCCGGATGCTGTCCAGAAGATGGGGTGTACCTTGGGCGGATGGGATGCCGAAAAGCCGTGTTAAGCTAACATTTTCAATGGTAATGGCGGTGAGACAGGCAGCCGTGGTGTAATCCCATGCATTCTCAGAAAGCCCCAAAAGTATATCAATATCAGATATATCGTACGATCACGCGTCCCAACTGGACTTGTTGAGATCTCCACAATCCCTTACTGTTTGAGGGACAAGAAGGGGGACACATATATCAAGTGTCCGTACTAGGTCGAGATCAGGACGGCCACTCTGTGCGGCTTTCGTCCGCTCGGTCCGCGAGTCGGGAAATGCCACGATGGCGGTGGACTTGGGCTAATGTTTCGGGGCAAAGCGTCTACAAATCTAGGGCACCTCAACGGACCTTCGCTGCACGTCATTCGAATGTCAGGTCTGCGGCTCCGCAGCAAATCCCGCAGCACAAAGCCGGTCTCGAAATTCCTGCATCTTCGCTGGGTCCCGCAGCGGCATCCGTTCGG
The DNA here is from genome assembly GCF_913054395.1 of uncultured Roseovarius sp. Lineage (GTDB taxonomy): Bacteria > Pseudomonadota > Alphaproteobacteria > Rhodobacterales > Rhodobacteraceae > Roseovarius. The sequence goes on along the minus strand of NZ_CAJXIP010000022.1, from coordinate 18,020 downwards.
CATCCGCGACCGAGATGCATGGCAGCGCCGCATGGCAGGCCTCGACGGCGTCGCGCGCCGGTTCTGATCGCCCGAGGGCAACGTGACTTGCCGCCAGCAGGAAATGCGCGAGATACCAGCGTGGCATGCGATGGATTGCGCGTTCAGCCCAGAGGATCGCCGTGTCGAAGTTGCTGGCGGTGTAATGGGCCAACGCCAAACCCGAGAAGCGAAAGAAGATACTGGGGTCACGAGGGTTCATCCGGATCGCGATTTCTTGGTTCGCGATGGCGTCTTCTACCCGGCCGGCGATGGCGAGAGCGGTGCCGAGGCTGCCATACGCGAGCGAACAGTTGGGGTTGAGATCAACCGCACGTTCAAGGGCCGCGATCCCTTCATCGAGACGGTGCAACCCCCAGCAACTGATCCCAAGCGCCCAATGCGCATACTCGTTGCGGTCGTCGAGCCGCGTGGCGCGGCGGCCAAGGGCGTAGGCCGCTTCCATGGCAGGGCCCGGGTCCTCGACGAAACCCAGAATGGCGATGTGATGGTTGATCAGCGACAGTACCATGTTCGCCTCGGCGCTTTCAGGGTCGAGTGCCAGGGCGCGTTCGAGCAGGGTCTTGGCCGAGGCATAGGCCTCCGGCGTGAAATCATATAGCAGGTGCCAAGACCGCATGGTCAACTCCCATACGGTCAGGTTCGGGCGGTTCAGACGCTCGACAGGTGCCTCGACGGTGCTGAGATGTACGATGGTCTGGATCGAGGCAACAACCTGCCGGGTGATCTCGTCTTGCAGGTCGAACACGTCCTCGATGCGGCCATCGTAGCGCTCCGACCAGACATGCCCGCCGGTCAGCCCGTCAATCAATTGTGCGGTAACCCTCACCCGCTCGCCTGCACGGCGGACGCTGCCCTCCAGAACGAAGCGGACGCCAAGCTCGGCCGCGACGCGCCGGACATCGACGTTTTCGCCCTTATAGGTGAAGGTCGTGTTGCGGGCGATGATGAATAGCCAGGGCGACCGGGACAGGGCGGTGATGATGTCGGCGGTGATCGCATCCGAGAAGTACTCCTGACCGGGATCGTCCGACATGTTCGCGAAGGCGAGCACGGCGATCGAGGGCTTGTCGGGGCGGGGCGGCAGGTCTGAAGATGGATCAGCGGGCGTTGATGCCTCGATCTGCGCCCGCAAGTCGAGCTTCGTGGAGACCCCGAGTTTCCGGTAGATCGTGGCAAGATGGGTGCGTACGGTCGAGGGGGCGAGGTTAAGGCGGTCGGCGATCTGCTGATAGGTCTCGCCACCCGCGAAGGCCTCTGCGATCTGTCGTTCACGAGGGCTCAGAGGATCACCGGTGACGTTCATGCTGGGGGTGGTTCTTGCCGCAAGGCACCGATCATCCGTGCGTTGTCGAGCGCGATGACACTTTGGTCGGCAAAGGTCTGCGCGAGCGTGGTGGCCTGCGCACCGAAGGGCCGGACCGACTGCCGGTAAATCGTGAAGGCGCCGACCAGGCTATCGCTCGACATCATCGGGATGGCGACGAAGGATCGAGCGCCACCGAGCATGGCGGTCGCATAACGCAGCGGATCGTCGGTCTGGAATATTTCCTCGGCCCGAACGTCATAGATGTTCACGACCGCATGGCTTGCCGCCAGCCGGCCGAGACCGGTGCGTGGGCCGGCCGTGAAGATGCCCTGCGTGTCGAGCCAGTCCCTGAACGGCTCAGGGATGCCCCGTGTGTGGCTGGCCGCGTATCGCCCTTGCCCACTATGCTCAAAGAGAATACCGAACTCCGCCTCGCATAGGTCGAGTGCAAAACCGAGGATCGACGACATCACGGCGTCGACGTTGCCGCGCGACCGGCTGATGATGCGCAGCACCTCGGCGAGCGCCTGCTCGCGACGTAGCGATTCCTCGAGGCTCAGAGCCAGTTCCGAGATGACGGCCGCGTGGTCCGTTTGCATCTCCGATGTCGGCAGAGCACCGCCCAGCCGGGCATGCAGGTCCAGCTTGGAAGACACTTCGAGCTTGCGGTAGATCGTCGCGAGATGGGTGCGCACGGTCGAGGGGGCAATGCCCAGCCGCGCCGAAATGGCCTGATAGGTATCCCCCTGCGCATAGGCGGTGGCGATCTCGATCTCGCGGGGGCTGAGAGTTTCGTCGGGCGACACGGGCTTGGCACATCCATCTGAAGGGCTTCTCCCGATCCTGCGGGAGCGGGAGTTCTGAATCAATCCTTCAAATGCTGTAGCAGAATACTGCACCATCGGGGCGCAGAATACAGCAGCTGACCGATATGCCATGCCCGAGGATGGGCGCATCCTGATCCCATCATCAATAGGGAGACGGATCAATGACGGTTGAACAGACAGCACGGACCTTTTTCGAAGCCTGCGAAACCGGCGGCGGCTGGGAGGCCTGCAAAGGCTTTTGCCACGCGGGGGCAAGCTTTGCCTGCCAGGCCGAAGCGCTTGCCGAGACGACCACTCTCGAAGGCTACACCGAATGGATGAAGGGCCTCTTGGGTCCGATCCCGGACGGGCGCTATGACCTGACCGCCTTTGCCTTGGATGCGGATCGCCGCACGGTGGTCGCCTCGGCTGTGTTCCACGGCACCCAGACCGGTGCGGGTGGACCGGGCGCGCCGACGGGCAAGCCTGTCGCCTCGGACTATGCCTATGTCATGCGGTTTGACGGAGACCGCATCGCGCACATGACCAAGATCTGGAACGACGCGCAGGCGCTGCGTCAACTGGGCTGGGCGTGATGCGCTGGCGCATCTTGGCGCTGCTGTTCGCCGCCCGCGTCGGCTTGGGGTTTCAGTTCCAGACCATGGGCGCGGTCGGCGGAAACCTGACGGATGCGTTCGGCCTGGACAATGCGCAGATCGGTCTCATGATCGGTCTGTTCATGGCGCCGGGTCTTTTTCTGGCCCTGCCTGCGGGATTTTCTGGTCGGTTCGCTTCGGATCGCGTTCTTGCCGGGTTTGGGCTTTGCGCGCTGGCGCTCGGCGGTGCGCAGTCCGCGATGGCGTCCGATCCCGCGGGCATCGGGTTTGGACGTGTCGTTTCCGGGGCCGGGTTCCTGTTCGCCACGCTCTATTTCACCAAGATGGTGGCGGACTGGTTCGAGGGGCACGAGATCGCCACGGCGATGAGCATCCTGGTGATGAGCTGGCCCTTTGGAATTGCCATGGGACAGGTCGGGCACACCTGGCTGGCCGAGGTCCATGGCTGGCGCGCGCCCTTTGCCGTCGCGTCGGCTTGGTGCGCGGTGTCGGCCATTGCCGTCCTGACCCTTTACCGTCCACCGCATGACCTCCCCGCTCGCATCAAAAACCGGATCAAGGGACTTTTGCCAAGGGAATGGGGGCTGATCGTCCTGGCCGGCGCCGCGTGGGGCGTGTTCAACGCGGGCTATGTCGTCTACCTAAGCTTCGGCCCAGGCATGCTTGCGGCGCAGGGAATGGGCACGCTGGCAGCGGCCTCTGTGATCAGTGTCGGCAGCTGGCTGATGATCCTGTCGGGTGCCGCCTGCGGACAGATCGCCGACCGGTTCGGGCGGCGTGAGACGATCCTCGCCGTCTGCATGACAGGCGCGGTTCTGGCCCTGATGCTGCTGAGCCTGCACGGCGCCGGGCTGGCGGCAAGCCTGCTTTTCGGCCTCGTGGGAATGGCACCTGCCGGCGTCATCATGGCGCTGGCGGGTCAGGCTGTCGCACCCGAACGACGGGCTTTTGGCATGGGGGTGTTCTTCACCGTCTATTATGCCATCATGACGGCAAGCCCGCCGGTCGCCGGCTGGCTCCTCGACCGAACCGGGGCGCCTGACAGCACCATCCTTTTCGGCGCTGCGCTCTTTGCCCTTGTTTTCCCTATTGCCGTTCTGTTCCGGATGCTCAAGACCGGAACCGCCACCGGGCCAGTAAAGGAGACCGCCTGATGCTGATCCGAAAGCAAATGCTGATCCGGGACCGGACCGAGACCGACGAGATGGGCGCTCCCTGCGCTCCGCTCACCCGGGTGGCGGCGCTGGCCGTGCTGCGCAATCCCTGTGCCGGGGTCGATCAGGACGAGCTGATAGAGTTGTTCGAATATGGCGCAACGCTGGGCGCGCAACTGGCTTCAGAGGCCATGGCCGTCCTCGGCGCGCCGCCCGTCAGCTACGGCAAGGCCGCCATCGTCGGTGCCCTTGGCGCGGCTGAGCACGGCGCGGCACTCTTGCATCCGCGACTGGGAAAACCCGTGCGCGCAGCGATCGGCGGCGGTCATACCAATTGGCCAACCCCCTGCCGTGGTCTATTGGCAGAGAAATGAAACGGCCGACCCCGATCAGAAACTGCAAAAAATAGCTTAAACTGCGCCGGAAACTCTCCAACGAATAGGGGAGTAGGCCGACTGTTCATCCCATTCGCTCATAGCACCCTTGAACCTCATTGATTTCGATCAATTGAGCAATGCGATTGGCGTTTATAAATTAAAGTCAGGATAGGCTCACATCGCCCTATTTTGCGCCAGGTGGATCAAGACTATTACTGTCCGCGTTTTCTTGAAGTTTATAATCGAAACAGATGTTAACTTGATTGGCAAAAAGAGATATGCCTGACAAGCCTGACAAGCGATCCAGAAACGATCACAACGCCTTAAGTGTGTTCACGGATCTGTGTCATGAGACGCGCGAGGCCTTGGGTGCCATGCAGCAATTGGTGCGTTTCCCCGCCGGACAGGCCATTACCCGTGAGGGTGAGGAAATTAACTTCGTCGGGATCGTCGCTTCGGGCATTCTGCGGATGCAGAAAACCCTGACAGATGGGCGGCATCCGATCGTAGGCCTTCTGGTGGAAGGCGACATTTTTGGCCAAGTGTTCGATGGCGCAACAGAAGTTGCGATCGAGGCCGCGACCGATACAGAGGTCTACGCCTTCCCACGCGGGCGCTTCGAAACGCTTATGAGACGGTCTCCCGAACTGGACCGCGCCGTGCTTCTGAATATTCTCAACGAGTTGGACCGTACACGCGACTGGATGGTGATTCTGTCGAATGCAAAGATTGTTAACCGCGTCGCAGGGTTTCTGCTGATCATGTGTACACGGTTTGTGGGCGTAGAGCACTTGGTGCAGGCCAGGCGAGACGGAATCGAAGTCAACATTCCGATGAGCCGTCTGGATCAGGCGCATCTTCTCGGGACGCGACCAGAATCGATCTCTCGCGCCTTGCACGCACTGGCCGAAGCGGGCGACATCATCATCAACACACCTAACCGTATCTTGATTCTGGATACTGGTGCGCTGGCCGAAAGGGTGGGTGAAGAAGATCTTTGTTCGATCACGAACCTGAAGAATCTTTTAGCCAACAAGGAACTCCTCTCGTAGCGCCACTTACGGATGACCCGTCATGAATCCTGAAGATACCGGAAGGAGATACACGGCGAGCGTTACCGAAGTCGCGCAGCCTAGCCGAAAAGAAAATCCCCTTCGCTCAGCGTTTGAGTGATACCGTCAAGGAAAACCGAGTCGTCATTGTTTTCGATCACGACACCCCCATCCACCATCGTAATATTGAGAGCCTCGAACACGAGCCCGGTTTGTGAAAAGTCCAGAAAATCTTCGCCCTCCACGAAGTCGGTGACCGTGTCCTGTCCCCAGTCCATGTCGAAGGCAAAGATGTCGCTGCCACTGCCGCCGGTAAATGTGTTGTCTAGCGCGTTGCCTGCCAAACGGTCGTCATAGGCGCTGCCTACCGCGGCCTCGATGGATGTTCCGATGGCGATTGTCAGATTCCCGGTTCCGGTCGCGCTGATGGTACTTTGCGCCCCGTCGCTCAGGTTCAGCGCGACGCCCTGCGTTGCACCGGAGAGATCTATCGTATCGTACCCGCCCCCGTCCCATAGAGTCATCACATTGCCGTCAAACTCGGCAAAGGTATAGGTATCGTCGCCGGCGGCATGGTTGTCGTTAGCCCCGTAGAGGTACTGTAGCGTCGCGATGTCGTATTGCATGAAGGTCTCGGCTTCGACACCTCCCATGGTCGGATGCAGCGGATCGGCCATGATCGTGAAAGCCTGATTTTCCTCTTCCGCTGTCAGGATTGGGTGGGTCAGACCGATCGCATGGCCAATCTCGTGGATCAGGGTGCCATATTGTTCCGATCCCTGATCGAGCGAGGAAATCGCGAGCCCGTCATCAAGCCACACGTCGCTCGCCATTTTGCCCGTCCCGTCATAGGTCGGCCAGTAGGCAAGGCCGCTGGAACCGATATCGGCGAAGCCGAACACCATCTCCGCATCCGCGACGGTGGACTCGATGAAAGTGAGTCCGCTGAAGGCCTCGATACTGTCGAGCGCCTCTCGCGTATTGGCTTGCTGACTTTCATCGAACGCGAGGAACCCATCCCTGTGAATGCTGTCCGCATCATAATAATCCGGCGTCTCGGTTGCGAAGGCATAGGTGACCACGGCACCTGTTCCGTAGGCTTCGTTCGCGTTGAGGCGGTACCAGTCACCTGCCATCAGTGCAGCGATGAAGTAGTCGGAGTCCTGGGTTTCTTCGGGAGGTGGTGGAAGCGGTGTCGGATCCAGTGTCGGATCCGGTGGCGGCAGAACCGCGATCTCGACCATTGCCGTGGTTTTGCCTCCCCGGCCGTCGCTGGCCGTGTAGGAAAAGCGGTCGGTGCCCGAGAATCCGTCTGCTGCAAGGTAGGTGAAAGACCCGTCTTCCGCAAACTGCACTGTTCCGCCCTGTTCGCTCAAGGTATCGAAAGCCGCGATGTGCAGAATGTCGCCGTCGACGTCGAAATCATTGGACAGAACGCTGACGCCGCTGACAAAGGTCTCCCCCGATTGTGCCTCGAAGGCGTCATCCACAACCCCTGGGGCGTCATTCACCTCCGCAATGGTTACCGAGACTGTGGCACTGGCAAGCGCGCCTGTACTGTCGATGACGGTATAGGAAAAGGTATCGCTCCCCCAGCTATCGGGATCGGGCGTGTAGATCAGAGTTTGTTCGCTACTAATTGAAACGGTGCCGGCGGCGCCGTTGGTAAAGTTTGTGACAGTCAACCCGACGCCGGAATCGTTATCGAGTATCGAAATGGTGACTGGCTGATCCTCGTTCGTGACTGCAATGTCATCCGAAGCCACGGCAGGTGGCGGCGGTGGAGGATCCTCAGCGACAGGCTCTTCAGGGGCCGGTTGCTCTGGGAGGGGCTCTTCGGCGGGCGGCGCTTCGGGCTCCGGGACCAGCGACATGGTCTGGTCCGCAAAAAAAAGTAGTTCCACATTTCGAAGTATGTCCGTGTCGCCAAAGCCGTCGGTGATCCAAAGATCCTTGTTTGCCCATTCGAGAGAATATGTGGACAGGTTGTCCGAGTAGTACACGGTATCAAAACCGTCGCCACCGTCGATGAAGTCCGCCCCTGATCCACCGATAAGGCTGTCATCACCGATCCCGCCCGAGAGTTGGTCATCGCCTGCACGGCCGTCAAGAAAGTTCGCCCCGGAATTGCCTGCGATGACGTTGTCGAGATCGTTGCCGGTGCCCGACAGGTCGCCGTCTCCCTCAAGGGTGAGGAACTCGACATTATCGTCCAGGGAGTAGTCCACTGAGGCAAACACCTGATCGATGCCGCCGTTCTTCTTTTCGTCAATGCGGACTGAAAGCGAAGAGACCACGTAAATGTCATCTCCGCGCCCGCCCTTCAGGACCACCTCGCCGCTGTCGTTGGTCGGGTCGCCGTTATTGAATACCTTGCCGTTGCCCTTGCCTGTTGCCATGTTCCGCTCCGTAACGCCTGCTCTTGTTTTTTTGTCGAAGTTGACGCCGTGGCTCCCGGTGCGGAGGCGGCACGACGTGCTCCGATGTGGGTCGTCAATGAATGCGACCGCTGCACTATCTTATAATCGGATTTTTTTCCGCCGACATCTTCAGGGCCCGAAGCGGATCAGATTCGGCTGTATTTCGCCTAGGATGTCGGAGTCTCAATTCGCCATGGCCAGATCGCGCGGCCGCCCTGCGGGCATCACCACCGATATCCTGTTTTAGACGCTTGTGGCATGTTCCTGCTAGGAAGGCCGGTTGCCGTCAGCATGGCTTTCTGTGGGTTCGTTTTCCCCGCCCTTGGACGTCAGCCCGACATAAATGGCCTCTTTTTGGCAAAAAAAGTGATGTAACGGAATGTCTTGGCCGATTGCGCCGGCAGTGTTGACAGTTATCAATGCTACGAATCTGAGGCGTGATATCATCGCGTTTTGATCAGGGGTTGTCGGCAAGCGACCCCGGCGTAGCTCAACCTTTTGAACCGAACTTCTTTGTAATGTGCGACGTCGGTTTGTCGGTGCCGAATCTTCCCCTCAGGCGACAGGAGGATTCAGATATGCCTATTGACCCGATTACCACCGACCTGATTCATGATCAATCGGAGGGCACGACAGATAGTGACATCAATTACAATGACGGAACCACCACCGACCTTGAATCGATCTCGAATGACTTCTACACGCTGTTGGTCAATGCCGGGCTGATCACCGATGCGGTGAACGCGACGACGACCTATGGCGACCGCGTCGCCGTAGGTGCCAGCGCGGACGACTGGATTACCGTGAACGAAACCGGGACGGTGGCAGAGTTGCGCTTTGCGGCCGATGGCTCGGGGACGGCACTCGACGGTGATGTCTGGACTGATGGCGGGTCGAACGTTCTGACCGCGGATACGAACGAAATCATCTACCTTTATGCGGTGGGAGATGGACAGGTGCTCGTCGGCTCGACGACCGCGCCCACCGATCCCTCTTGGGGCGGCACGCTGCCCGATGAATTGAACGATTTCTCCTCCGAGTCCATCGTAATCGTCGGCTATCTCGACGCGGCGGCGGACCTAAAGACGGCGGAGGTCTATTATGGCTCCTTCCGGGCCGTCACAAACCCCGACCCGACGCTTCATGATGCCGATTATGTCGATCTTGCCGACAATGTATGGGTCTACGGCGACACCCGGCAGGTCCTGACTTTCTCGGGCCTTGATCCGAAGAAATTCCTGTTCGGGCTGGCTGGCGAAGACGCGCCGGACAGCTCGCCCACCGTCAAGATTTTCGTGCTCGGTGAAAATTACAACGTTCAGTCCAACGCTGATGAGGACTTTGAAAAGGGCAATACAAGCGGCGCCCTTCTGAACACCAGCAGCGCGGGTGTGTTCAATCTCACCCCGAGTCTCGATATCGCCACTGTGGGCGTCAACAACCAGAGTACCGGCCCGGGCGACGGCATTTTCGTGGCCTTCACACTGACCGATCAGCCGGTCGGGAACTACTACAAGGGCACCGATGCCGACAACCTTGACGCCATCCAGTCCCAGACCGAAATGGGCTTTGGCATCGTGCAGGCCGTTGGTGACACTTCGGGCATCGAGGTCGAGCTGAGCGGCTATTTCGGAAATTACACTGATGGTGCCGATCTGATCGAAGATAATGGCGCCGCTCAGGGCGACCCGGATCAGACCCTCGGCGACCCCGCGGATGTCGTCCCGATCTCCTCGGTCAAGATCACCTGGCCGGTGGGCGCTGAGTTGCCCGACGGAACCTACGCCTCGCTCGAAGCGACTTTTGATGCGACGACGGCGCATCAGACATACAACCTGAACGGACGTATGATCGTGGTCGATTTTGTCGATGATTTTGGCAGCGGACCGACCAAGGTCATTCTGAACGGGGTCGACTCTCAGGATCTGATCACGCTGGACTGGGCAGGCGACGTGGACCACGCGCTTCTGCACACCAATGACGGTGCCATAGACTGGGGCGTTGTGACGACCCAAGTCGGCGGCGAGGTCTCCGCGAACGTGGGCGCAGACATGCTGCATGACGACGATGGCCCCACTGCCTCTGTCAGTGCAGGTACAGAGCCGGGCACTGTTTATCTATTTGACGGCAATACCACGACGGACGGTAACTGGGAGGGCAACAACGGCACCGGTTATCCGACCGACGATGCAATTGCGAACCAGGATCCAACGACTGCGACGCTTGATTTCTCGGGCGCATTCACCACCAACCACCAATACGGCACCGATGGCGGCACTGGTCTTGCGACGACATACAGCCTTGTGCTGACGCCGGTGATCGGATCAGCCGTAATGATGGGCGGCAGCCAGGCCACGAGTGGCGGCACCAACCTTGTCTGGGCGGTCAGCGCTGGCGGTGGCTATGCCGCGGTTCTGGACGGCACCGCGACGGAAATCTTCGAGATCACTATTAGCGGTTCAGTGGTAACTTTCGAACAGAAGGGCGTCATTGACCAGCCTGTTGCCGACAACGATCCTGTCACGCAGGATATCCTGTTGCTCGACAATGGACAGCTTGCGGTTCAGAGGTCGGACACCATTACGGACAATGACAGCGACACCGATAGCGATGCCGCCTCCGTGGATTTGGGCGGCAATTTCGGTATCGGCGACGATGAACCGGTCGTGACGGTGTCGCAAGATGTCGGAGAGGGCGAGATCGCGGCGCTTGGCGTCAATCTCGATGAAACCATCGATCCCGACAACGACCAACTCGCGGATGGCGCGGACAACTTTGCTGCGGGTGAAGCCGAAAGCATCAGCGCCACGGATCCCGGACCTTATGGTCCAGGCACCGGCAACGGGGACCTTGACGACGTGATCGTGGACGGGACCGCCAATACTGCGGTCTGGAAGACCAACCCCGGTGGCTACAACAACGTCGGCGATGAGGGGATTGATCAGGCGATTGGGCGGCTCGAATCGACCGCCGGGCAGATCAGCGCTCTTTTCGGATCCGTGGGGTCCTCGATCCGGTACGGTGCGGACGGGCCCGATGGCGCCTATGAGAACGGCGGCTTCGATCATGCTCTCGCATTCGATCTGAGCGGTTCGGGTCCGATCGAGACCAGCCTTATAGCCACCGCCGTGGTCGACTCTCCACTTGACGGCGTCTCGGAGGCTAATCGGACCGTGCATCTCTTCGAGGTGGCCGACGGAGACGGCGACATCACCGTCATTGAGGGTCGCGTCAAGGGGGCGGATGGCGCCTGGGGCGGTGGTGACGATTTCGTCATTGTACGCATGAGCCTCACCAACAAGGATGATCCGGCGAACGCCACGATCGTCTACGAAAACTTCGCGCCGGTTCAGAACCCGAACACAAATCTGCAGGACGATACCGTCGGTGTCTACATCCCGGCGATCGTTGGCGAAAGTCTGTCGATCGTCTACAGCGTCGATGCGAGAGACAAGGATCTCGACACCGATGCGGGTTCCGCGTCGGTCGTCCTGATCGATGACGACACGACGATCCTTGAGATTGACGATGACGGACCGGGATCACTCGCCTCACCCGATACGGTCGATCTGTGGGAGGACGGCCTGCCGGACGGTCTGACCGATAACGACGGCGAGGCTGAGGTAACGACCGAATCCGGTGATCTTTCGACCCAAGTGATTGCCGGCACCGATGGCGTCAAGAACTTCGGCTGGACAACGGATGCGAGTTTCCTGACCGGTCTGAACGCGCTTGGGCATTCATCGGGTGGGGATCCTCTGGTCTGGACGATCGATCACGACGTGCCGGCGTTGATGGACGCGGATGTCCTTTACGGCAAGACCACAATTGGCGACGAGACCATTGTCGAGGTGATTGTCAGCGAGGATGGCACCTATGACATGACCGTCTATGGGCCGCTGGACAACCTCGTAATCGGGGAAGAGGCGACGATCATTATCGACTACACTGACGGGTTGGTCGCCTACGAGGGGGACAACGACCCGGTCGCCTTCCAGCCGAATGCACTGCGAATGCGGCTGGAGAACGATGCGCCCTATGCAGAGGTGAATGCCGATGGCACTGAACCGGATGTCCAGTACCTCTTCGACGGCAACGCGACAACGGTCGGCGGAAATGGTAACTTTGAGGGTGATAACGGCTTTGGTCTGCCCTTGGGTGATGCGCCTGCCGATGGCGTCACGGATTCTGTTACCGTTAATTTCTCGGGAGCGTTCAGCGACGCCAATCTCTACGGCGCTGATGGGCCGGGAAGTACGGTCACCGACTTTACGCTTGTTCCGGACACCGGGCTCGACGGCTCGGCGGTCATGATGAGCGGAGTTGCGGTCGCGAGCAACGGGACCGGCGTGGTTTGGGACGTCGTAGACGACTATACTATCAACGCCACGGCCGGTGTTGGAGGAACTGTCGTGTTCAGCCTGACTTCCGATGGATTGGGCGGCGTCACCTTCTCCCAGAACGCGGTCCTCGATCATCTCCGGGCCGATACCTCGGCACCCTACACGACCGATATCCTGACGCTCGATGACGGTCAGGTTGCGCTACGGCGCACCGATACGGTGACCGATTACGACACCGATCAGGACAGCGCCTACGACGACATTGATCTCGGCGGTAACTTTGGTATCGGAGACGACGCGGCGGTGGCCAATGTCAATGCGGGCGGGACAGAGCCGGACGCCGTTTACCTATTCGATGGTAACACATCGGGTTCGGGCAATTTCGAAGGCGATAACGGCTTCGGGCTGCCCACAGGGGATGCGACGGCGGACGGACCGAATACGGTTGTCGTCAATTTTGCGCCGGCCTTCGGTGACACGAACCGCTATGGCGGCGACGGTCCCGGATCAACTGTGTCGGTGCACTCGCTACAACTTCTGGTGACCGCGGGCTCAGCCGTGATGATGAGCGGCAGCCAGGCCGAAAGTGGCGGTGTCGGACTTGTCTGGGCGATTGACGGTGTGACAGGTGACTATCTGGCGGTGACGGACAACCTGGAGGAAGATGAAATCCTGCGGTTCTCGGTCAGTGCGGCGGGTCTTGTGACCTTCACCCAGTCCGGTGTTCTTGATCACCCGGTCATTGCGGCGGCTGCGCCCTACACGACCGATATCCTGACACTGGATGACAGCCAGCTTGCTATCCGGCGCACGGATACCGTCACCGATTACGACGGCGATCAGGACGTCGATTATGCTGAGGTCGATCTGGGCGGCAACTTCGGGGCTGGCGATGACGGGCCGGTGATCTCGCCGACGGATGGCGGCATCCTTTCGGATATCCCGACCATCGATTTCATCGCGGGAGAAACCGAAACGGTTGATGAGGAAATCGCATATGGCGCGGACGGGGCAGGGGATTTCATCATCACCTCGGTCGGTGCCGTATCGGTGCCCATGGGGTCTGTTCTCGGCACGATCACGTCAGAGATTTCGATCGACGGCCATAGCGTGACCTATTTCAGCTCGGGTATCGACGCCCAGACGCCGGAAATACCAGATGACGGCGCGTTCTTCGAGGTGCAACTGGATCCATCCAATGGCGACTACACGGGAACAATCCTTGCCAGTCCGCCGCTCATCAAGTTGCCGTTGTTCAGCGGGGGCACCCTGCCCGGCGGGCCAGTCGAGGAATACACGCCAGTCCCTCCGGGCGACATTGTGACCTTTGATGGCTTCATCAGTGCCGACTGGGACGGTGACGGCACCATGGGCACGTTGACCCTCAAGCAACAGTTCGACAGTGGCGGCGATAACAACGGGCCCGTCAACTCGGCAGAAAGCAACGAGGACATCAACATCGATACCAATGGTATCGGTCTCGAGAACGCCATCATGAACGAGAACGAGGCGCTCTCGATGTGGTTCAGCCAGGACGTCGCTGGGGTCGAGATCGTCTTCGAGGGCTCAACCGGTGGGCTGTCGACATTCTCAATACAAGTCGAGGCCTATGATGACGGAGTCTTCGTCGATTCTGATATCATTTCGGGGCTGACGGCGCCCAATGGACCCAACAGCCTGGCGGTTGAGTTCATCGCTGATGACGAGTTCGATGAGCTTTACCTGAGTCTCTCGCTGACCGGGAACGACGCCATCCGCATACCGGAGATATCGGCCTTCACTTTCGCCGAGATCGATGACCTTACCGGTACCGTGAATGTCGAACTGTCGGACTTCGAGGGCGACACCGATGCCGGGTCGTTCGATTGGTTCATCGAAGGAGACCCGATGGCCGCATGACACGTTGGCAAACGATCTGTCCGGCCGCGGCCTTGCCCGCGGCCGGACACTAAATAATTCGAGGACAGGAGAGACTGCCGATGTCCCGCCCCAAGACACCGTTTAGCGAAACGATGGCTGCAATTCGCCGCCATCTGATCCCTCTCGTGGCGATCAGCTGTTTCGTCAATCTTCTGCTGCTCGTTACATCTATTTATATGTTGCAGATCTATGACCGAGTGCTATCGAGCGGTTCGCTCGATACGCTGTTTTGGCTGACGGTTCTCGCTATCGTGGCCATCGCGATCTATGGTTTCCTCGAACAGTCACGGCGCCTGATCCTGTCTCGCGCCGCTGGGTTCATCGACAGTCAGTTAAGCGACGAGGTGCTACAAAACGCGATGGAACAGCGGCTGGCTGGCGGCAAGCCCACGGCCACGATTCGAGATGTCAGCGACCTGCGGACCTTCTTTCAGGCCGACGCGGCTCTTTCCTTTCTCGATGCGCCATGGAGTCTTGTCTTCATCGGCTTTGTCTGGCTGCTACATCCGGGTCTTGGGATAATCGTCCTTCTGGGCGCCATTGTCTTGTTTTTCGCTACGGTCGCGAACGACCTTCTTACCCGCAGGCGCCAGGAAGAGGCGACCCAGGCCGTAAGGCAGGCCAATGAGGCGGCTATCCGCTTTGTCGAAGGGGGCGAGACCATAGTCCCGATGGGCATGTCAAAGGCCATATTTGCGCGCTGGAAAGCCTGGCAGGAACGTGCGCGCGACGAGCAGTACGAACTTGGCGAGACCACCACTTCCATCCTGAACTTCACCCGGTCGCTGCGGATGGCGTTGCAGGTTGCGATCCTTGGGACAGGGGCGTTTCTGGTTCTCGAAGGCCAGATCACCGCCGGTGCGATGATCGCTGCCTCGATCATCGGGGCGCGCGCGCTGGCCCCGATAGAGCGGCTTACGGCGGCGTGGAAAAAGTTCGTTTCAGCACGCGCTGCCAAATCCGCTCTTCGGCAGTCATTCGAGGAGATGCGGCGACTATCAGATCCCGTCAGGTTACCGCGTCCGAAGGGCCTTCTGGCCGTCGAGGACCTGACTGTCCTGGCGGCCGGTTCGACCCAGCCGATCCTGCGCAAGGTCAGCTTTACTCTTGAACCCGGCGACATCTGCGCTGTCATAGGTCCGTCCGGTGCGGGTAAATCGAGCCTGTGCCGTGCGATCGTCGGGGCATGGCGCCCGGCCACGGGCTGCGTTCGCCTCGACGGCGCCGACACCCATCGCTGGCATCCGGAGTGTCTGGGCCCATTTCTTGGATACCTACCGCAAAAGGCAGAGCTTTTTCCGGGTACGGTGGCGGAGAACATCGCAAGGTTCGGAAGCCTTGACAGTGAGCAAATCCTCGCTGCGGCAAAGCTCGCCGGCGCCGATCAGTTGATACGGCATCTACCAGACGGTTACGAAACTGATGTTGGCGCCAATGCAGACCGGATTTCAATGGGGCAGCGTCAGCGGATCGGCCTTGCGCGAGCGTTGTTTGGCGATCCCGCGCTGGTGGTGCTGGACGAACCCAATTCGAACCTGGATGGTGCTGGCGACAAGGCACTGGCCGATGCGCTTCGGCAGATGAAGCAGCGCGGGAAGACGGTCGTGATCGTGTCCCACCGGGCGGACATCCTGAAAGACGTGGACAAGGTTCTCATGCTTTATGAAGGGGCGGTGGCGAAGTTTTGTGACCGCGACGAGATCCTCAGGCCGGTCTCTCAGCCCAGTGTCCCTGATCCTAAACAGTTGAACCGCGGCCTCAGGCTAAAGAACGCCGCGAATGTAACTCCGGCGGAGTAACGCAATGTTTGATGAAATAATCGAAATGCTTGAACCCTTTCTTGGCGCGGCGGGAGCGGTATGGCGTTCTCTGTCCACAGACATGGGGGAACGGCTCGTGCCGGGTCTTACGTGGATGATCGAGAACCTCTTGCCGGAAAGCCTGCCGCTACGTTCAGTACTGCTGGTCGGGCTTGACCGCGAAGGCGTTATGGCCGACATTGGTGCCTTTGCTCTGATATTCACACTGCTCTTGTTCCTTCTGTTATTGCGCCGCGTACTCTGGCGCCGTCGTCCCAATTCCTCCGCGAACCTATATGCGCTTACCCGTCGCCCTCGGTTTTTCGGTTTTGCCTGCATTTTTTTGCTGGTCGTCTTTGCGGGGGGCTGGTCCACGCTCGCGCCGCTGGCCAGCGCTTCGATCGCGGCGGGCGTTGTAAGCCCCGAAGGCAGCCGCAAGACGATTGAACATCTCGAGGGTGGAATTGTCCGGACGATCCACGTTCGGGAAGGGGATACCGTTGAAACCGGGGACATCCTGCTGACAATGGACGATGTTCAAGCGCTTGCCCAGTATGATCAACTCCGCAAGCGCTACTTGCATCTTCTGGCCACGGAGGCACGCCTGCTGGCCGAGAGGTCTGCCGCCGCGGCCATTGTATTCCCGGACGAACTGGCGAAGGCGCCGGACTCCGAAGTCGCGCAGGCAATCCGCGCGCAGGCACAGCTATTCGAAAGTCGCCGTGCTACAATGGCTGGGCGTGAGCGCGTTCTGGGACAGCGGGTCAGCCAGCTTGAAGAACAGAACGCGGGCCTTCGCGAGGTTTTGGCCGCGCAGGGCCGTCAGATTGATCTTTTGCAGGAAGAGATTTCGACCGTTGAGACCCTGCTTGCAAGCGGACTCGCTAAGATGCCGAGATTGCTTGCGCTGCGCCGCGCAAACGCGCAGCTTGAGGCGGAGCAAGCCGAAAACCGTGCGAAGATTGCCGAGAATGGCCAGAAAATCGGAGAAGCGGAACTGCAACTCCTGACCATGCGTGAAGAAGTTGTGCAGCAAGCCGACGATCAGCTTGCCGAGATCCAGAGGATTCTAGGCGAAATTCGCAGCCAGATCCCGTCACGCGAGGATATCCTGAAACGCACGGTGATCCGAGCACCGCTTTCCGGATCGGTGATGAACATTCGTGTAACCACCGAGACAGGCGTTTTGCCCCCCGGCAGTGCGGTACTCGATATCGTGCCGGTCGAGGAGGCATTGGTCATTAATGCCAAGGTGAAACCGGGCGATATTGATCGGGTTCATGCGGGCATGGAGGCGCGCGTTATCCTCACTGCCTACAAGCAGCGCAACCTGCCTCTGATCCACGGTACGCTGAGGACCATTTCGGCCGACCGTTTGGTTGAGGATCGAACGGGTGAGTCCTATTTCCTGGCAAAGGTCGATGTAAGGCGCGAAGATCTGAGGGAGCTAAATGCGGTACGCCTTCTGGCAGGCATGCCTGCTGAGATCATGCTGCTCGACGACAAGCAGACTTTCCTTGCCTATCTAATCAGCCCGTTCACCCAGTCACTGAACAGAAGTTTTCGGGAAAACTAGTGTCGCGCAGGAATTTTCAGAAGAACTTTGGTTGAGGAGGGCGGATCGGATTTGTAGCGTCTCAAGACGAGCAATCTTGATCTTTGCTATCTAGAAACGAGCGATGAGATTATCCGTCTGGCGGTGAGCTGTATGCTCATTCAGGCACTCATCTCGTAGACGGCCATTGAAGCTTTCCACAAACGCGTTTTGCATTGGCCGCTTCGCGCCTCCTTGTTGTCCTGGCGGAACCTAGGGGATTGTTCGCCGCACGGAAAATAATTGACGCTTCTGAGGTATTTGCAAAACTACCGCTATTAGGTGCGGAGGGCGTAACGACAAGTGAAGTCAGTGAAGGCTACCCTTATCCACCTCTAGGACCGCTTGTTGCAAACACTGGCCTCACATGGGCGTCTTTGCGCGTATCCTGGCTCCAAACGTATATTTCATCCAAGTGTCGCTTCGGCAATATCCGGCACCCTACACCGCGGCGGGGGGATAAAAAGGGGGATGCGTCGATATTCTATGAAAATATATCATTGTTTATCAATGATGAAGATAAACTATATGGCGGAGAGACAGGGATTCGAACCCTGGGATCCCTTGCAGGATCAACGGTTTTCGAGACC
>NZ_CAJXIP010000021.1 GCF_913054395.1 uncultured Roseovarius sp. | reverse complement strand
GGAAGACATCGATGAGATCGCCGTCATTGGCGTCGATATTGGCAAAGACACGTTCCACCTGGTCGGCTTTGATGACGCAGGCCAACGAGTTTTGCGTAAGAAAATTAGAAGGTTGGCGTTGAAAGCGACTTTTGATGCGCTGCCACGCTGTGTCGTTGGCATGGAAGCCTGCATGAGCGCGCATTTTGTCAGCCGTATGCTACGAGAGCTTGGTTTTGAGCCTCGGATTATCCCGGCGATCTATGTGACACCGTTCAACAAGGGGCAAAAGAACGATTACAATGATGCGGAGGCCATCGCTGAGGCCGCCATGCGACCGAACCTGCGGACGGTCACTGAGAAAAGCCAGGACCAGTTGGATTTGCAGGCAATGCATCGTGTCCGGTCGAGGCTGGTGGCCCGCCGCACTGCTACGATCAATCAGATCCGGGCGTTCCTGATCGAGCAAGGAATAACAGTGCGGGCTGGGCGGCATAGGTTGCAGGGTTCGTTTGAGGCAATTCTTGAAAACCGGCGCGATGAAATCTCGCCACGGATGCGCAGCACGCTCTTGGGGCTATATGGCGATTGGCTTTGGGTCGATGAGAGGATCAAAGCAATCTCGGCAGAGATTGAAGAGATCAGTAAGTCAGAGGAAAACAGCACGAACATAATGACCATTCCAGGGATAGGTCCACTGATCTCGACAGCTATCGTGGCTGCCATTGGCAAGGGTGAGGTCTTCGACAGAGGTCGTGATTTTGCGGCCTGGCTCGGCCTCGTTCCGCGTCAGTTCAGCACCGGAGGGCGGACAATCCTTGGTCGGATCAGCAAGCGCGGCAACGGCTATCTCAGGATGCTTTTGGTGCAGGCCGCCAATGTCATATTGATGCGCCCACACCGCTGGGATGCTCTAGGATTGGGGCCATGGCTGAGAGGCGTCAAGGCACGCATGCCCCACAACAAGGCCGCAGTCGCATTGGCCAACAAACTGGCCCGGATCGCATGGAGTGTCCTGAGTTCCGGCATGGACTTTGATTGGAAGGAAAGAGAGATAGTGACCGCGATCTAGGCAGATCGTAGTCACCACGATGTTCGTAAACCTCAAATGCATGGAACGGAATTAAGACGCACCCAAAGTCTGAGAGCCCAAATGGTCATCATCGATCTCGGTAGTAATGAGACAGCGGCGCGTGCGCACTCCCAACAGGGCCACGGCAATCAACAAGGCCAGCGAGACCAGATAGGCGAGCAGAGACATATTGCGCCAGAACCAGATCGGCACCATCGCCACGGTCAGCATGACGGCAAAGCCGAGCGCAAACCGTTTCATCTGCGGTTCTGCCCATGGCGAGAGCGACCCGCCCGCGACCGAATAAAGCATCAGGAAGCCGACCCCGGCCACCGCCACCAACAGGACTACGAGGGGCCAGTTGAGGTGAAGCACCTTGCCCGGCCCGCTCGGCGTGGTCTTGACGGTATATTCAAGATAGCTCATGCGCGATCTTTCCCGTCCGGTCCCGCTTGGGGGCGCGCACGGCGCAGTTTTTCCTGAAGCGCCTTGATCCGGCTGCGGTCTGCGGCGGGATAGGCCTCTAGCGGCGGGTCTTCGCCATAGAGCGCCTGAAGGGTGATATCGCGGGCAATCGGCGCGGCGGCGGTTGATCCCCCGCCGCCATGTTCCACAACCACGGCGACAGCTATCTTTGGCGCGTCAAACGGCGCAAAGTTGACGAACAGCGCATGATCACGCCGCTCCCACGGCAAATCACGGTTGTTGACCACGCCGCTGGCGCGCTCGTTCGCGGTGATATTGCGCACCTGGCTTGTGCCGGTCTTGCCCGCCATGCGAAAGGCATCGTCGATGATGCGGCTGCGATAGGCGGTGCCGCGGTTGCTGTTGGAGACGGCGAACATCGCCTTGCGGACCTCGCGCATGAGGTTTTCGTTAAGCCCGAGCGTGTCGCCATGCCCAGTGGGCTGTTCAACCCCGTCGATTGACTTGATCAGGCGAGGCGTCACCGCCCGACTAGTGGCGATCCGCGCTGTCATGACCGCCAATTGCAGGGGCGAGGCCAGAACAAAGCCCTGACCGATGGCGGTGTTCACACTGTCGCCGATCACCCATGGCTGGCCCCGGTTTGCCTGTTTCCACTCGCGCGTCGGGGCAAGGCCCTTGGCAACGCTGGTCATCGGCAGGTCAAACTGAACCCCAAGCCCAAGCCGCTCTGCCATCGCGCTTATCTTTTCGATGCCGGTGCGTACGGCTAGGTCATAGTAATAGATGTCACAGCTTTCGCGCAGCGAGCGATGCAGGTCGACATTGCCATGCCCGCCGCGCTTCCAGCAGTGAAAGCGGCGACCGCTGATTTCCGTGTAGCCGGGGCAATAGACCGTGTCATCAAGTGCGATCTGCCCGTCCTCAAGCGCCGCCAGTGCGGTGACCATCTTGAAGGTCGATCCGGGCGGGTAGATGCCCTGCACCGCCTTATTGGGCAGAGGGCGATAGGGATCGTCAAGCAAGGCCTTGTAATCGGACACCGAAATGCCGCGCACGAAAAGGTTGGGATCATAGCTTGGCGCCGAGGCGCAGGCCAGAAGGTCGCCGGTGTCGCAGTCAATCACCACCGCCGCCGCGCTTTCGCCTTCAAGGCGCGCATTGGTGTAAGATTGCAGGTTGTTGTCCAGCGTCAGCTGCATGTCGGCGCCGGGCTGGCCTTCCTGACGGTCAAGTTCGCGCATGACCCGGCCTGCGGCGTTCACCTCGACGCGGCGGGTGCCGGCGCTGCCGCGCAGCAGGTTTTCCCGCTTGGCCTCCAGTCCGATCTTGCCGATCTGGAACCGGGGCAAGCGCAAAAGCTGTTCCGGCGCGTCGATCCGTTCAATGTCCTTGTCGCTGACCGTCCCTACATAGCCGACAACATGCGCGTAATCATTGGTTGCCGGATAGCGCCGCGACAGGCCGACCTCGGGCAGGACACCGGGCAGAGCGGGGGCATTGACCGCGACCCGGCTTATCGCGCTCCAGCTTACACGGTCGGCGATGGTGACGGGCGTGTCGCCACGCAATTCGCCAAGATCGCGGCGGGCGCGCTCCAACTCGTCAGGGTCCAGTTCGACCAGCTTGGCCAGCCGTGCGATCACCGCATCCACGTCACCGGCCTGTTCGCGGGTCATGGTGATGCGGTAGCTTGGCACGTTTTCGGCGATCACCGCGCCGTTGCGGTCAAACAGGCGGCCGCGGGTTGGCGGAATCAGCTGGATGTTGATCCGGTTTTCATCGGCCAGAAGGCGGAACTGATCGGCCTGTTCGACCTGCATATAGCGCATGCGCAGCGCCAGAACGCCCATGACACCAGCCATCAGCCCGCCCACGACAAGGCCGCGCCGGGTTATGCGCCGCTGGCTTTCAGCGGTATCGCGCCCCGGACGTCTCATATCCGTCTGCCGTTTGCATCAAGGTCGCGCGGGCTGGCCCTGCGGACCCCCATCAGGGTGTGCGACGCAACGGCGACCACCGGATAGACCATCAGTGTGAACAAAAGCTGCATCAGGCTAAGCCCAAGTGGCGCCTGATCGACCATGAGCACCGACAGGACCACGCGATAGGCCAGCGTGATCAGCACCATCGTGCTTGCCACCGAGGCCCATTCGGCGAAAAAGCTCAGGTCGCGCAGCATCGGCGCGCGGTTGCGCAGGGTCTCGGCCCCCATCACGACGCAGGCCGCCCAAAGGCCCGGTGGGCGCTGGAACAAGAGATCCATGCCAAGCGCTACCACCGCGATCAGCAGAACCGGCACATACTCCGGACGGCGCAACACCCAGGCAAAGGTGAGCGCCAGCACAAGATCGGGCCCGGTCCAGTTGGACGGTCGCGTATCAAGTGGCAAAAGGTGCATGAATATCAAAAAGATACATATCAGAAGATACAGCGCGCGCATCAGCCAGTAGCGGTGGATGAAACGATCAGCCATTGCCTGCCTCCACCGCCTGGGCCCCCTCGGGCGCCGCTTCCTGAGGCAATTGGACCGGCGCAATCAGCTGGCCGGGGTCGGTCAGGTCCTCGTGGCCGTAACTGCGCAGCACGCGCAGGAATTCAAGCCGCTCGTAATCGGCGGCAATGCGCAGCCGCATACGCCCACCGGGATCTTCGGCAAGCTGGCCCACCAACAGGCCGGCGGGAAACACCCCGCCATCGCCCGAGGTCAGAATCCGGTCGCCGGGGCGCACCTGATCCGGGTTCTCGATAAAGTCGACGGGGGGGGCCGCGCTATTGTCGCCGATCAACAGGGCCTGTTGTCCAGAGGGCTGAATCGTGACCGGGACGCGGCTTGAGGTGTCGGTCAAAAGGATCACCCGCGCGGTATTGCGCCCGACGCCGGAAATCCGTCCGACAAGGCCAAGCCCGTCCATCGCCGCCCAGCCATCCATGATGCCATCGCGCGCACCGACATTGATCAGCACCGATTGGCGAAACGGCGATCCGCTGTCGGCCATCACCACACCGGTGACAAAGGTCAGCCGCGGGTCAAGCTGCACGTTGTTGAGATCAAGCAGCCGGGCGTTTTCCTGTTCAAGCTGAAGCGCCGCCTCTTTCCAGGCCTTCATCTGCTGCAACTCGCGGCGCAATTCCTGGTTCTGGTGATACATGCGCTGATAGCTCTGGAAATCGCGCAGGATATTGACCGCCCCGGTGACCGGCGCCATCGCCCAGTCAAAGCTCGGCACGACGCGGTCGACGACCTGGGCGCGAAACCGTTCGACGCGCGGGCTGTCGATCCGCCAGACAAGGAAAAGCCCCAGAAGACACAGCAAAACGACCCCCAAAAGCAAACGCTTGAGCGGGCCGGTGTAATCGTCGCCTTGTCCACGGTCTTTTGCCAAAGGGTCCCCTTTTAGGAAAAGGTGGGCGTCTTAGCTGTCGTAGTCAATCGCGTGGCGCAATTGCTTTTCGAATTCCAGCGCCTTGCCGGTGCCAAGGGCCACGCAATTCAGGCTGTCGTCGGCGATGGAAACAGCAAGCCCGGTCTGCTCGCGCAGGGCAAGATCAAGATCCCCCAAAAGGGCACCGCCCCCGGTGAGCATCACGCCGCGATCAACGATGTCGGCGGCAAGATCGGGCGGGGTGGCTTCAAGCGCGGTCATCACCGCCTCGCAGATTTGCTGTACCGGTTCGGCAAGCGCCTCGGCGACCTGCGCCTGGCTGATTTCGGTTTCCTTCGGCACACCGTTCAATAGATCGCGGCCGCGCACCTGCATCGAGGCGCCGCGTCCGTCGTCCGGCATGCGCGCGGTGCCGATGCTCGTCTTGATCCGCTCGGCGGTGGATTCGCCGACCAGAAGGTTTTGTTGGCGGCGCAGGTAGTTGATGATCGCCTCGTCCATCCGGTCGCCACCCACCCGGACCGAGCGGGCGTAGACGATATCGCCAAGGGACAGAACCGCCACCTCGGTGGTTCCGCCGCCGATATCCACGACCATGTTGCCGGTCGGATCGGTGATCGGCATGCCCGCACCGATCGCCGCCGCAATCGGTTCCGCGATAAGGCCTGCGCGTCGCGCACCCGCCGACAGCACCGATTGGCGAATCGCGCGCTTTTCAACCGGGGTGGCGCCATGGGGCACACAGACGATGATCTTGGGTTTGGAAAAGGTCGAGCGTTTGTGCACCTTGCGGATGAAATGTTTGATCATCGCCTCGGCGGTGTCAAAATCGGCAATCACGCCTTCGCGCATCGGACGGATCGCCTCGATGCTGCCGGGGGTGCGCCCAAGCATCAGTTTTGCATCTTCGCCAACGGCCAGCACTTTGCGCACGCCGTCCTTGACATGATAGGCCACGACCGAAGGTTCCGACAGGATGATGCCGCGCCCCTTGACATAGACCAGGGTATTCGCCGTGCCGAGGTCAATTGCCATATCCGCAGAAAAGAGACTGGGAATTTTGTGAAAGATCGACATGTGCGCGCGCGTCCCGTCGTGAAAATAGAAGTAAAAGCACCGCGACTCGGGGTCGGGTGCCGCTGGCACTTATAGGCGGCGGGTGGTTCGGGCGAAAGGGCCTGTTTGGCCCCGGTAAGCGTCAAACTGCCGCCGGTTTGGTGAATTCGGCCCGCTGCACGCGGTGACCAGCCGGTTTTACACCCTAGTCGTTGAGATGGTCCAGCCGCGCACGTACCGACATGCCATGCGCCTCAAGGCTTTCGCTTTTGGCCAGGGTTTCCGCCGCCGGGCCAATCGCGCGCAATGCTTCGGGCGTCATTTTCGCCAGCGTCGTGCGCTTGAGGAAATCCATCACCGACAGGCCGCTTGAGAACCGCGCAGAACGTGCGGTCGGAAGCACGTGATTGGGTCCACCCACGTAATCGCCAATCGCCTCGGGCGTCCATGCCCCAAGGAAAATCGCCCCCGCGTGGGTGATTTTCTCCGACAGGGCATCGGGGTCGTTCACGCACAGCTCAAGATGTTCGGGCGCGATCCGGTTGCTCAGGTCCGCGGCGCGATCGAGGTCGGGCACAAGGATGATCGCCCCGAAGTCGCGCCAGCTTGCCCCGGCAATGGCGCGGCGTTCCAGCGTTTCCAGGTGGCGCTCGATCGCGGCGCTCACGGCGTTCGCAAGCTCGGCGTCATCGGTGATCAGAAGGGATTGCGCGCTTTCGTCATGCTCGGCCTGACTTAGCATATCAAGTGCGATCCAGTCGGCGTTCTGCCCGGCGTCGGCAATCACCAGAATCTCGGAGGGTCCGGCGATCATGTCGATCCCGACCTTGCCGAACACTCTGCGCTTGGCGGCGGCGACAAAGGCATTGCCGGGGCCGGTGATCTTGTCGACCGGGGCGATGGTTTCGGTGCCATAGGCGAGCGCGGCAATCGCCTGGGCGCCGCCGATGCGGTAAACCTCATCGACCCCCGCGATCTGTGCGGCCAGAAGGACAAGCGGATTGGCGCAGCCATCGGGTGTCGGGACCACGATCGCCAGACGTTCCACCCCCGCCACCTTGGCCGGAATCGCGTTCATCAACACCGAAGACGGATAGGACGCAAGCCCACCGGGCACGTAAAGCCCGGCGGCGCTGACCGGAGTCCAGCGCCAGCCAAGCGTCGCGCCGTTGTCTTCGGTCCAGCTTTGATCCGCGGGCAATTGGCGGGTGTGATAGGCGCGAATACGATCTGCGGCGAGTTCAAGTGCGGCGCGCTCGCCATCCGGAACCTGCGCGACCAGATCGGCCATCTCTTCGGGTGAAAATCGCAATGTCTCCGGCGTCAGATCCAGACGGTCGAATTTCCCCGTAAGCTCGATCACTGCCTGATCGCCGCGCGTGCGCACGTCCCTGATGATGTCGGCCACGATATCATCGACATCGGGGCTGTCTTCGCGCTTGGCGCTGAGAAGGGTCTGAAACTGGGTTTCAAAGCCGGGATCGGTGGCGTTCAAGAATACGGGCATGTCGGGTCTCCTGTCTGGCGTGACATAGCCCGAGTGCCCCGGCCCCTCAAGCAGGCATTGGGCCCGCAATCGACTGCAGCCCCCGACATATTGGCGCAACCGGCCGCAGGCGGGCGCCATATCCGCTTTGATCCGGATCAAAAGCATCGGGATTTTCGGACGGATAATACCTTACCGAATCATCATCCGATGATGCGCGCGAATAAGTGGAAGGGAGAAACGCATGTTGAAACTTATCAGGCTGCAAAGTTCCATTGCCATTCTGGGCTGTCTTCTGGGCGGGGCCGTTCAGGCGGACGAACTGGGCAAGCAAGAATACATGGATGCCTGCGCCGCGTGTCACGGTGCAAGTGCCGCCGGTGACGGGCCGCTGGCCGAACTGATGACCGTACCGGTGCCCGCGCTGACGGGGTTGGCCGCAGCCAACGACGGTGTGTTCCCGATGCTTGATGTCATTTACTCGATTGACGGGCGTCAGGGCACCCGCGGGCACGGATATCCTATGCCTGTCTGGGGCAAGCGCTTTGCGAAGGATGTTGAAAACACGGGGCCCTATGGTGCCGAAACGCTCATTCGGGGGCGTGTGCTGTCAATCGCGTATTATCTGGAATCGATTCAGAAGTGACGGTTCGGGTCGCTCGGCCCGGATGACCGACCCTGCACCCCTCCACGTCTGTCGCGGCGGGGTGCAGAAAGGTTAGCCGTGGTCCGGCACTTTGCGAGACGGTGCGAGATAGGGCCGGGTGACATCCTTTAGCGTCACTTCGAGCGCCTCGATCTCAAGCCGGATCGCGCCGTCGCCCGCAAGGGTCAACAGGACATGGCCCGCGCCTTCTTCGCCGGGCTCGAATGTGATCGACAAAAGCGACAGGATGGTATCGCGATCGTTGCGGTCGATGCCCTGGCTGGCGATGTGTAAAACATTGTCGACCACCAAAAGCGATTGCACGCGTTCGGGGGCGTGGCGGGCCTGACCCTGATCCTCCCAGCGGAACCGATTGACCAAAAGCGCAAAGCGCCGTTCACCGGCACGCCATGTCATTTCGGTGATCGGAAAGACCGCATCCTGCGCCAGCGACGAGATGACCTTGAGGTCATCAAGGTCAAATGCCCCAAGGTTCAGCGGGGCCTCGCGCCCGTCCTCAAATGTTGCGTCCCGTGTCATCTGTCCGATACCCGCTCGATCTTGGCGCCGACGCCGACAAGCTTGCGCACGACATGTTCGTATCCGCGATCCAGATGATAGACCCGGCTGACGATTGTTTCGCCCTCTGCCGCGAGTCCCGCCAGAATAAGCGAAACACTGGCGCGCAGGTCGGTCGCCATCACCGGCGCCCCCTTGAGGCGATCAACACCCTTCACCGTGGCCGTGCCGCCGTGGACCTCGATATTGGCACCCATCCGAATAAGTTCGGGGGCATGCATGAAGCGGTTCTCGAAAATCTTTTCCTCAAGAACAGAGGTGCCCTCAGCGGTGCACATCAGGGCCATCATCTGGGCCTGAAGATCGGTGGGAAAGCCGGGGAAGGGTTCGGTGACAACATCGACCGCCCGTACCTTGCCGTTCTTGCGGCTGACCTTGAGGCCCTTGGCGGTTTCCTCGACGCTGATGCCGGCCGCGTCGAGTTTTTCGCAGAACGCACCGACAAGGTCGATTCGCCCGCCCAAAAGCTCGACCTCGCCACCGCAAATGGCAGGGGCCAGCATATAGGTGCCAAGCTCGATCCGGTCGGTCACAACCGGATGGGTGGCGCCGCCAAGGCGATCAACGCCCTGAATGGTGATGGTATGTGTGCCCTCGCCCTCGATCTGCGCGCCCATGCGGCGCAGGCAGTGGGCCAGGTCAACGATCTCGGGTTCGCGTGCGGCGTTTTTCAACACCGTGGTGCCCTTGGCCAGCGTTGCCGCCATCAGCGCGTTTTCCGTGGCCCCGACCGATACGATTGGAAAATCCACCATGCCGCCGCGCAACCCGCCGGGCGCGCGGGCATGCACATAGCCGTCTTTCAACTCTAGCTCGGCGCCCATCGCCTCGAGCGCTTTGAGGTGAAGATCGACCGGACGCGCCCCAATCGCACAGCCCCCCGGCAGCGACACGACCGCATGCCCGTCGCGTGCAAGCATCGGACCCAGCACAAGGATCGAGGCGCGCATCTTGCGCACGATGTCATAATCGGCGACGTGATTGTCCAACGCATGGCTCGACATCACCAGCACCTGACCGTCCTGCAACTGCGACACCTCGGCGCCAAGCGATTGCAGCAGCGTGGTCATCGTCTTGATGTCCGACAGGCGCGGCGCATTGGTCAGGGTCAGCGGCTCTTCGCTCAAAAGCGTGGCAGGCATCAGCGTCAGACAGGCATTCTTGGCCCCGGCGATCGGGATCTGCCCCTTGAGCGGGCCATTGCCCGTAACGATAATCGAATCCATCTGCTCTACCCTTTGTCCTCATTGCCGGTTGCCTGATCGTCCGGTTTGTCATCGGTACGGGCACGCATTTGGGCCTTACGCCGGGCAAGATTGGCCTTCAATGCCGATTTTAGCCTGTCTTCACGGTTTTGGCCTGGTTTCCCGCCGGGTTTTTGTGATTGCTTTTTGCTCATACCGCTTCTTTACAGCAGCGATGAAAAACCGTCCAGTTACCCCTTGCACCACGCGCGATTAGGGGCTAATCAGCGCGCCACAGTGTGCTGCTGTAGCTCAGTGGTAGAGCGCGTCATTGGTAATGACGAGGTCGGGAGTTCAATCCTCCCCAGCAGCACCATGAAAACACCAATAAACACAAATATTTGTGCGAAATTAGCGCCTTGCGCTTGCCGACTCCTACACAGGAGTCCTACACAGTGGCCCTGATTATGCCCCGTCCTGTAAAAGACCCAAAGAGCGGAATCTACTACATCCGTGTACGCGTCCCGGCTGATCTAACCGCTTCCTTCGGACGTAAAGAGGTGTCGAAATCGTTGCGAACGCGTGAACCTGCCGAAGCCAAGGAACGCTTTGCTATCGAGTATGCGGCCATTCAACGGCGCTGGGCTGCCCTAAGGTCGAAACCAGAACCACTAACACTTAAGCAAATCGTTAGCTTGTCAGGACGGGTCTATCAGCGCCTGATGGCAACCTTGGATGAAGAACCCGGTGAACCATCGATCTGGGAACACGTTGTCCGACTGAACAAGCAGGCGGCGAGCGACGAAAGAGCGTTGGAACAGTGGTATGGCGAGACTGTGGATGAGCTCCTGTTCGAAGAGGGCATAGCCACTGATCAGACATCGCGGAAGCGTATGATCACAGAAATCCAGCGCGCATGGGAACAAGCCACCGAACAACTGCACAAGCGGTCACGGGGAGATTTCTCACCGGACCCGAACGCCAATCGGTTCCCAGAGTGGGCATCGGAAAAGAAGCCCTCAAAGTCAGCTTCGGGGCCGACGCTTTCAGACCTCTTCGATAGGTGGAAGAAAGATCACCTCGCCAACGGAAAAACTGAGAATACTGTCAAGGATTTCGCCCAGAAGTTGGAAGTCCTCAAAGATTATCTGGGTCATGAGGATGTTGAGCGCATCTCTCCGCGAGAAATTTCTGAATGGACGGACTATTTGCGGCATGAAAAGGGGCTGGCAGCCAAAACGGTTGGAGCGAAATACCTTGCAGCGGTGAAGTCAGTTTTCCAACTGGCTCGCTCCAAATTCCTTATAGAAAGCGACCCGACAAAAGACGTCACAATCAAGGTTCCCAAGAAGATCAAATCGCGGTCGTCTGGCTTCACTGAAGAGGAGGCGAGACGCGTCTTGTCTGCGGCGAACAAAGTCTTTGACCAGTCGCCCAAGATGGCACACCACAACAAACTGGCGTGTCGCTGGGTGCCTTGGATATGCGCCTACACAGGAGCAAGGGCGGGCGAAATAACCCAGCTTCGTAAAGAAGACCTGACCTTCATAAACGGAATTCCGCAACTCACCATCACACCAGAAGCTGGAAGCGTTAAAGCAGGTATGTATCGGGACGTGCCGGTCCACCCACACCTTCAGGAGATTGGCCTTCTGGACTTTATCAGAAGCGCGAAGAGCGGCTATCTTTTCCACTCAGGGGCCTCCACCACAGCAGAAGCAGTGAAGCGCTCAAACAACGCGAGGGACAAGATTGCGGTCTGGGTGCGAGACAACGTTGGCATCACCGATGAGCGTATACGGCCGAACCATGCGTGGCGGCATAGGTTCAAGACATTGGGCCGCAACGCGGATATTGCTCCAGAATACCTCGGGGCCATTCAAGCCCATGCCGGTCGCACTGCTGGGGAAAATTACGGGGAATATCCAGTCGAAACGCTATACCGGGAAATCTGCAAGCTGCCGCGCATCGTTGCGCAATGACAGTGCTGCAGATGGAAAACCTATGCCGTCTATCAGGCTCAGAACGAGGCATGGCGAGGCGTGGCGAAAGAAATGGGCAAGAGCAACCGTAACTTAATCCGGCTTATCAGTTAGCCTGAGCCTGCCGCTGTGCCCGTTTGAAGAAATGTCGTGTCGCCTGCTCCCGTGCGTCTTTGTCGGTCATGACCACGCTGCGCATTTCGTTGTCCTGCTGGAACATCCTGACCATCCCCTGAAAGAAGGCCTGCGAGAAAGCGTTGTAGACGACGTCAGCAGGGTTGTTCCGCATCATGTCGAGCATCTCGTCATTGAGAATTTCGCGGTTCACCCGTTCGAAGCGTAGGAAGTCTTCGCGCGTGAAGTTCGTTCCATGCCGCTCGTTGAAGGAGTCGATGATCTCTGAGAGCGATTTCTCTTCTTCCTCAGTGTAAGGGTTCGCGCCGAACTCGGTGATCGAGTCGAGCGTCTTTGTGTCGCCCTTGGCAAGCGAGGCGCTGCCCTCTTCGTCTTTCTGCAGCTTGAAGGCCGAAAGCGTCAGCATGTCGTCCGTGATGGTAATATCGGCAGGAACATCGCGCGACGGCAACAAGCGAGACAGCCACGACGTGTAGGCATAGAGCTTTTCCAGCCATGCATCGTTGAGCGAAACCACCTGAGCCACGAACGAGTAGAACCTCTGGAAGCTCTTTAGGAGTTGCCGGAACTCCTCCTGTTGCGCTTCGTCTTCATCCAGAACGAAACGCTCTACGGCCAACCGAACGGTGCCCTCCAGTTCCAACCTGTCTTGGGTGGATAGGCTCCCCTTAAAGAACCGTTCCGCGAACCGTTCAACCTCATCCGTGGCGATGTAGGACGCGTTCGAGATGCGTTGTTCAAGGTCATAAATCTGGTTGAGATCGGTGCGCTCCTCGAGTTCCGTCGCCTCGAAGAACGGCGCGAAGGCTTCCCTGACCTCTTCCGTGGTGTTCTGGAAGTCGAGCACGAAGGTCTTGGCCTTGCCGGGATGTGTCCGGTTCAACCGAGCAAGCGTTTGAACAGCCTGCAGGCCCGCAAGTTTCTTGTCGACATACATCGCGACGAGTTTCGGTTGGTCGAACCCGGTCTGGTATTTCTCGGCAACCACAAGAATCTGGAACTCGTCTCCGTCGAACCGCTTTGGAAGCTCGGTCTCTGCAAAGCCGTTCGCGGTTGCTTCGGTCCAGCTTGCGCCATCAACTTCGAGATCACCTGAGAAGGCGACCAATGCCTTCAGGTCCGAGTATCCTTTGTCCTCGATATAGCGGTTGATCTGCTGCCAATAGCGAAGGGCGTGTTCGCGGCTCTGCGTGACGACCATCGCCTTGGCTTGCCCACCCAACTCTTTGGCAACGTGTCGCCGAAAATGTTCAATGATCACCTCGACCTTCTGGTCGATGGCTGTCGGGTGGAGGGACGCATAACGGGCAACGCGTGATTGTGCCTTTCGGCCCTTGAAGGCCGGGTCATCCTCGATGGTCTTCTCGAGTTGATAGTAGGCCTTGTAGGTCATGTAGTTCTGCAGCACGTCGAGGATGAAGCCCTCTTCGATAGCCTGCCGCATGGAATACAGGTGGAATGGATGCGGCTTTCCGTCCGAGCCAATCCGACCGAACCGCTCCAGCGTCACATTCCTGGGGGTTGCCGTGAAGGCCAAGAAAGAGATGTTCTTCTGCGGCCCCCGCGCCGCCTGATGGGCAAGTATCAGGTCTTCGATGTCATCCGAACTGTTGGCCTCTCGGGTCAACGCATCGGTCATCGCTTGGGCCGCCTTACCGGATTGTGACGAGTGCGCCTCGTCGATGATCACGGCGAAGTTCCTAAAGGATTGGCCCGAGATGGCCTGAAGGTGCTCCGTGCCGAATTTCTGGATGGTCGTGATGATGATGCGGGCACCGTCTTCGATGGCCTGCTTCAGATCGCGCGAGGTTCCATCGATCTTTTTCACGACGCCTGCCGTCTGGGCGAAACCTCCGATAGTGTTCTGCAACTGCCTGTCCAGCACCAGGCGGTCGGTCACGACAATGGCAGTGTCGAACAGCGGCTTGTCGCCATCGTCATGTAGGTTGATGATCTGATGTGCTGTCCAGGCGATGGTGTTGGATTTGCCCGACCCGGCACTGTGCTGGATGAGGTAGTTCTGCCCAGCGCCGTTGGCCTTCGCATCTGCCAGCAGCTTGCGCACGGCATCCAGTTGTTGGAAGCGGGGGAAGATCAGCACTTCCTTGCCGCCGCCGCGTTCGAGGTGGATGAAGCGGCCAATCAGGTCCAGCAGAACCTCGCGAGAGAGGATGGCGTTGCCCTCGGGAAGGTCTTTGTAGAGGTAGGCTGTCCGGTTCTCTCCCGGCACATCCGGGTTACCAGCACCACCATCGCGACCCCTATTGAGCGGCAGGAAGCGGGTCTTTCCATTCAGCAACCGGGTCGTCATCGACACGTTGTCTTGGTCCACCGCTAAGTGCACGATAGCGCCGCGTTTGAAGGTCAGCAGAGGTTCGCCGCTGGGAGAACGGTCTTTGCGATATTGGCGTTCGGCATGTTTGAAGTTCTGCTTGGTAAGCAGGTTCTTGACCTCAAGCGTGGTAACCGGGATGCCGTTGACGAAGGTAACCAGATCGATGGCGTTCTTGTTCTTTGCCGAATAGGTCACCTGACGCATCACGGACAGGATGTTCGCCTCGTAGAGGCGCGCTAGGTCGGGGTTAAGGTTCGATGCGGGTTTGAAGAAACACAGAGCGAAGCGGATGTTGGGGACCAGCTTGATGCCATCCCGCAGCACGACGTGGGTCGGGTTCTCCTTCAAGGCCTTCTCAAGACGCTTCAGAACTTCGGCTTCGGCCTGCGCGCTGTAGTGGTCCTGCAGCACCTGCCATGCGTCAGGTTGCGTGGTCATGAGGAACCGGAACAGCAACTCGGTATCCAGCGCGAGGGCAACGTCATAATCTGCCGGACAGTCCCGTTCGATGTAACCCTGCTCAGAGGTCAGGCAGGACACGATATGCGCCTCGAAGACTTTTTCCTGATGGATGTCGGCGGTGGTGTGGGTCTCAGTCATTTGCGCCACCATTCTGGAACTTCTCGAAGTGCACAAAAAGCAGCGCCGGTGCGATCTGGTGATCGATCTGCCGACCATCGAGCTTGCGGTAACCCGATGTCTTCAAGCGGTCCGCGATGCGCAGTGTGTTGGAAGCTGGGTCGATGCTCCACAGCATGTCGTCGAACAGCGCGTGTAAGTCACGGCGCAAGAGCACGCCGTTGTCCGCATGGTCCCACTTCGGGTCTCCCGTATGCGGCATCACATGGGCTGCCTCCAAAGCCTCGCGGATGGCGCATTTCGTGACCACGCATTTCCCATTGTAACGCTTGATCAGGTCGCGGCGGAATTGGCCCTGTCCCGACCTTGCTTTCAGCATCGCTGCCTTTCTGTCTTCCAGACCAGCCAACAAGTCGTCCTTGTGGTTCTGGACCTCTTCCTCCCAATGTGGCGAGGGGGCAGGGATTTTGTTTCCGGCCCAGCCCCGCTCTTGGACCACGGATAGGAAATCTGGGTAGTCCACATCTTCTATGAGGTAGACTGCGCTCGGTCTTTGGGTTGATGCGTAGTCCAGAAACCGTGACCCCGTCACGCGTCCGTTTACAGGAGCCTCGGGGAAACCACGGTAATCGAAAGGCCTCGGAGCGATTTCGACATTGTGCAGCACCACAAACTTGCTTGCTTCGCTATCAGGCACCTCCCCAGCGATCGCCTTTGCGGTTAAGCCGCGCCCACCTGACGACTCGTGCGTCCAAATCCAAAGCTCGTCCCCAGCCTTGAGTGTCTGATCTGTCTTGTTGTCTTCCTTTCGGGCGAGAACCGGCCCCCTTTTGGGAAGAATAATCGTGCTGCCTTCCCAGTCCGACTTGTTCCGTGAGCCACCAAAACCGCCGGGGCAGTGGGTGTCATTGCCGTGTATCTTGAGGAAGAACCTGTTCACGCGCCCATCTCCTCTTGAATGGCTTCGAGGCGGCGGTCAGGGGTGCCAGATTTGGCGTAGGTCTGCACGTCGATCTGACCTGTGACGGCGGCGGTGATCAGGGCGGAGCGGTATTCCTTGAGGCGGTCGATGGATTTGGTTAATGTCTCAGATGATTGCCGAAATACTTGGATTGTCGACGCAAGGCGCGAAACAATTGCATCCTGTTCCACGAGCGGTGGGAGCGGAGTGCGGAAAGAACGAATATCCGGCATGTATATCGTTTGGTGGGTAGACCCCATCATTAAGCGTCGGAACACGGGCTTCATCGATCTCAATACGTAATACAAAAACAGTGGCCTCATCTGCTTACCGCATATCCAAGCCGCGAAGTCCTGTGTCGTTGCCATCGGTTCAGACATGATCGCTGGGAAACCAACCGACGCGGTGCGGGATAATATTACAGTATCCTTGGGCAATAGTCGCGCTGAAGAGTTCGCCATGCCCAGCTCACTGATCTTCTCGGAGGTCTCCGAAATGTAGATTGCTTGGCCCCCACGGATTTGCCAGACATCCGCCAATGACACCCAAGGTATAACGCAGTCTTGGGGAACCCAATATCCTTCGACCTTTCTGCTGGGAGTATGTCCAGTTTCCTGTCTTGCAATTTGGGTAAATTTCGGTGCGAACCAATGTTTCGGGATTTCTTTAATCCACTCAACACCGGAGTGCTTCTTTTCGTAGGGCAGGTCTTTGCCCGTCACATGTTCGATAAACGTGCCTTCCTCACGCTCCCCCAGCAACGCCACCAACCGCTGCTTTTTCTCGATCAGCAGGTCTATTCTTGCGGTCTCACGGTCCAGAAATTCGGCTATCTGGCGTTGGGTCGCGAGGTCGGGGACCCATACTTCGCTTCGAAATAAGTTCGTGTCGTCAAGGTTCTGGATACCAGTGTTCTGCTTGATGAACTGGTGACTGTATCCGCTCACGTAAAGGGCAGCGAGTAGATAGAGAAAGAAGCGGTTCCAAACGTCCTTGTGGGGGCGAATTCTTGCAACGAAGTTTGATGTGACCGCTTCGACGTTCTCGTCGAACGAGACTACCCGGCCAACAGGCGTCTTCTCGCCGCCACCTGATTTTTCGATAACAATGTCACCGCCACGAAGTTGAAGGTTCTTGAACTGCTGCTTCTTGAAGGAACGGGTGGTTGGATCGTCCAGTTTGAGTGTCAAGCGTGACCAGTCGAAGTCGGCAACACGGACACATATTGCGTCGATTTCATCCTCGCCCGCTTCACTACCCCAAGCGCCGTTCTTCGGTCCTTGGGCAAGATGTCGAAGCGTCGTTCGCTGCCATCCGTCCGGGATCGATTGGAATAGAGAGTTCACTCAACCACCTCCTGCAGCAGACCTGCGATCTCTGCTTCCAGCGCCTTCAATTCGGCGTCGATTTCTTCCAGCGGGCGGGGCGGAACGTATTTGTAGAAGTAGCGATTGAAGTTGATCTCATAACCAACACGCCCGACGCTGCCATCCTTCGCGTCCGTGTGGGTTTCATCGACCCAGGCATCGGGGACGAAGGGAAGCACTTCGCGCTGAAAATAGTTTCGCCAGTCTTCACCCAGCGGCACCAGTTCATGATCGCGCAGATCGGTGTCGGGTTCCGGTTTGCTCTTCGCATCGGTGCAGACCTCGGCATCCTCATCGCGTTCCGACAGCGCCGACAGGATGGCCTTTCGGACAGGTGCCCTCACCTTGACCCCAGCCGCCTTGAGCGCGCGTGTCAGCGCCTTGTCGAAGTCATCCCGGTCAATCCACCGTTCGTCTTTTGGCAGGTGCACCAGTAGGGCCTCCATCACGCCGCGCTGTTCCGCTTCCCCAAGGCGCTGGAAGGGCTTCGCATCGCGCAAAGCCTCAAACCCCTCTCGGGTCACCTGAAAGGCCAGCTTGAGGGGGCGCTCCACGCGGATTTCACGATACCCGAAGTCGGTGCTGTCGAAGATCTTGGACATGTCTTCCCAGCCCGAGTTGCCGTTCAGCATGTCATGGTAGATGCGCGCGATTTCCTCGGTCGCATCTTCGGGGATTTCCCGGCGCTTCGACCCAAGGGATTTCCGCATGGATTTCCAGAAGCGTTCCCCGCTGGCGTCGATCAGTTGCACCTTGCCACGCCGCGCCTTGTCCTTGCGATTGGTCAGCAGCCACACATAGGTCTGGATGCCCGTGTTATAGAAGAGGTCAGTCGGCAGGGCGATGATCGCCTCGACCCAATCGTTCTCGAGCACCCAGCGGCGGATTTCGCTTTCGCCTGACCCGGCCCCACCCGTGAACAGCGGTGACCCGTTCATGACGATACCGATGCGCGACCCTTGTTCGTCGTTGCGCATCTTGGAAATCATGTGCTGCAGGAACAGAAGCTGCCCGTCCGAGATACGGGGAAGACCCGCCCCGAAGCGCCCGTCCATGCCCATCTCTACCGCCTCGTCCTTGATCGGGTCGGCGTATTTCTTCCAATCGACCCCATAGGGCGGGTTGGACAGCATATAGTGAAAGCGTTTGCCCTTGTGCGCATCCTGCGTGAGCGTGTTGCCATAGGCAATGTTCTCGGGGTTGTGACCCGTCACAAGCATGTCGGACTTACAGATAGCGAATGACTCCGGGTTCAGTTCCTGGCCGAAGAGTTCGACGCGGATGCGGTCGTTCAACTCTTTCATCTCCATTTCGGCAATGGACAGCATCCCGCCGGTGCCCGCCGCCGGGTCGTAGACCTGCCGGATGACGCCAGACCCCGTCAGCGCGTCCTTGTCGTTGATCAGCAGTAGCGAGACGATCAGGCGAATGACCTCGCGCGGCGTGTAATGCTCCCCTGCCGTCTCATTGGAGATTTCCGAGAACCGGCGGATGAGGTCTTCGAAGAGGTAGCCCATCTCTAGGTTCGAGATCGCATTCGGGTGCAGGTCGATCTGGGTGAAGCGGTCGAACACCTGATACAGCAGCCCCGCATCGTTCAGGCGCTTGAGCTGGTCCGTGAACAGGAACTTGTCGAGAAATACATCACGGACGTTGCCCGAGAACTCGGTGATGTAGTTGATCAGGTTCTTGTGAATGTCCTTAGCGTCTTGCCCTTTGAGCGACGCGAAGGTGAACCGGGATTTGTTGTACAGTTGGATGTTCTGTCCCACCACGCCTGACAGCAACGTGTCGCGGGCCTCATCGTCCATGTCGTCTGGCAGCGTTTCGACCATGTCGAGAACAGCGGGCTTGGTCTCTTCGAGAATACAGTCCAGACGGCGCAACACGACGAAGGGCAGGATGACCTTGCCATACTCGGACTGCTTGAAGTCGCCGCGAAGGAGTTCTGCGATGGACCAGACGAACGACCCCAGCGACTTGATGTCGGCACTGCTCATGTTGTTTTTGCTTTCTCTGCCAGTTGTTTCGGGCAGGATTGCGCACATCGCCCATCGGTTGCAACCTTCGTAACCCTGTTGAGCCGGCTTTTCAGAGAAGCTCATTTTATTTCACCGCAAAAATCTGACAGGTCGAGATAGATAAGGCTGCCCGCGCATTCCCCCCGTGGGGCACCCCGGCGCGTATCAATCCAATCCATGCCGCTGTCGACAAACACATTGTGGCGGACAGAACACCGGCTCTTAGCTGCTTATCCTGCCCATTGTGACATAGTCGCCGATTGCCTCCTCAGCGGCAGCGGCCGTTAGACCGCAATGCCACATCACAGCGGCGATTGCCTCGTCGTATTTACCATCGCCCTGCCTGACATTCGCGAAGATTTCTCGTGCCTCTGACTTTGGTCTTGGCTCCTCGGGGGCTGGACCCATTCGTTGAACCTGCCAACGGTATTCACGCGCAATCCATGACGATAGAACGGGTAGTTCACTTAATGGCTTCATCTGTCTTACACCTTCCGATTACTTGAGTAGCATTGAAGTAGCCCCATGACATTAAAGTTGTTAGACAAACGCCAGTGTTCAATAGAGTATAGCCAAAAGAGCATTTGCGAAATTCAGTTCGAGGCCGTTCATTCGTGCTGACATTGGCCTGTGGAAACACCAAGTCCAAGAGCAGAACCTTTTAGAACAAGATGCCCACTTGTGATCGAGGTAACCCTGTGTGCCCGAGTCTCCGAATTGGAGCCGACCAGCTGTCGCCGGTGCATAGGGTCGGGGTTGGTGTTTTTCTGGAGCGCTCAAACAAAACACACTTAAAGTGTTAAGAACACACTTGACGCGTCAATCGCGTAAACCTATTTAGTGTGTACGAAACACAAAAGGTGCGTAATGAAACTCAAAGAATTCCGCTCTCGTATTGGCCTAACGCAAAAGCAGTTGGCAGAGCAGATGAATACCACGCAGCAGACAGTTGCCCGATGGGAGACCGGGAAGACTATCCTGAACGTTGATCAAATCCGAGATCTTTGCGTCGTGCTCGAATGCACTGCGGACGAACTGCTTGGTTGGGAAACAGGGGCCGAGGGCCTAATGTCCAGTCCGTTTTCGTCCGTCGGTTCTGAGGGGGCGTACGGAACGTTACACATAAAAACTACTTGTGGCACTCGCGAGTATCCTATCGGACTAAATGCTCGCAAGACATTGCTATCTCAGGCTGAAGCTACTGGCCCGATAAACGCCAACAATAGCTCAGACTGGTTGAGCACATGGAGCCTCAATAACAGACTTCTACTAATTAATCCCTCATACTTGAGAGGATTCCAACTGATCTCGGATGATGTTGAAGCCATGCCGAGTTTCGAGCACCCAGAGGTGTACAGGGCGCTAGAAAACTGGCCTGATATCAAGGCCAAAGGGAAGACATGGGAACAGTGTCAGAATCTGGTTAGCCGCCTAGAGGACGAACAGGCGGTGTCTCGCTTAGTATCTCAGGTCAGGATTACTTATGAAGATGGCACTGACGACTGGTGTTTGTTGTCGGACGAGACAGCGACAACTTGGTTCGAACTCGGGATGGCTTCGCCAAGTGTCGGCCAGAACTCCTTTGTAAAAATCGATAAAGAGGGAGGTGAAGTTGCAACATTTGCAAACCTAGGTCGCGTTGTGATGATCGAGATTCCGACCGATCTCTACCTTCGGTTGATCTCAGATTAATCGAACGGACCCCCTCAACTCAGAAGCGAAGAAAGAAACCAGATGAACTATCTGATGGCACGGAATGATCGCCTGTCTCTTAACCCGGCAGAGGCAAATAGACTGCTGAACGGACAGGATTTGCAATTTGCCGAAGCCTAATTTGAATTGCGTTGGCTGGAGGTTGAACTGGAGCGCGCTGAAGAAATTGCTCAAACGCTTCCGTGGCTTTGTAGTGAAATTGAACGAGTGAGGACAGAAACGGTAAACCTAAGTCGAAAAATAGCGGCAGAAGATGTTCATAATGATGGTTGCGTTTCATTTAATCGCAAAAATTCGTCAGGCACAGATTGAGGTAACGGCTGTCCTCGCTTGGGTCGCCCTGAACGAGGGTAAGACACAGAAGCAACTTAGGGACAGTCTGGGCATGGCGTCTTCCACGTCTTCCCGCAACCTCGCGGCCTTATCCAAGGTCCACCGCTTAGGCAAGCCGGGTCTGGAACTGATCGAGTGGCACGAGAGCCTCGAAGATCGCCGCCAGAAACTGCTCTACCTGTCTCCGAAAGGCCGCAAGTTCGTGGCCGATGTACTACGGATTATTGCTGGGAACGTAGATTCTTAACCAAGAAGAACTCACAAATTCCCAATAGGCCTTGGGTGTGCGGGAAGCCTAGGCAAGCCTAAGAATGCTTCCCATAGAAATTATATTGACATTTTGGGAATTATTTCTGATTAAGTCTTAGACTCTAATTGGAAGGAATGCTCATGCTTGTTGGTTACGCTCGCACATCCACAGTCGATCAGAAGGCAGGTCTTGAAGCGCAGCAACGCGACCTCAGCGACATTGGCTGTGAAGAAATCTTCACTGAACAGGTCTCGTCCGTTGATGTGGCCAAGAGGGAAAAACTGGAGGAGGCCATAAAGTTTGCCCGCAAGGGCGACGTTCTGGTGGTCACGAAGCTGGACCGGTTGGCCCGTTCGGTGGCGCACCTCGTCAAGATCACTGAGCGGCTCGAAGCCAAGGGCGTTGCACTACGCATCCTCGACGGTGCGATAGACACCAGCACCGCAAATGGCAGACTGATGCTCAACATGCTGACCAGCATCGCGCAGTTTGAACGCGAGATCATGCTGGAGCGGCAGCGCGAAGGCATTGCCAAGGCAAAGGCCGACGGCAAATACAAGGGCCGGAAACCAACAGCTATGGCGAAAGCGGACGAGGTCATGAAGCTGGCGCGTGAGGGCATGCCGCCACTCAAGATCGCCAAGGCCCTCGGCATCGGCAAATCGAGCGTCTATCGCATTCTCAACGAGGGCGACGTGAAGACAGGTCCAGCATTGCGCTGATGGGATGTGCTCCCCTGTGATTTCGTCCTTCGCTGTGTCTTGATGCAATTAACCCACCCCCTCGACATACTTGAGACCGGACCTCATCGACATCACTGGCAATTTCTCCCCCGATTGCGGCTGATGCCCATAGGACGGTCTCCAGGCACTACTGCCTCGGGTCTGCTCATTGTTGTACCCGTGAGGTGCGCTGTCGGTGCCGATCATGTCACCGGGGTCAGCCTCGCGGGTTTCATTTAAGTGGACGTGAGAGACAGGGCGAACGGTGACTTTCACAACTTCATGGAAGAGACGGAGCGGATCGAGATACCCACCGGAAAATACCCACCAATCCCCCTATGGTAAGGAAGAGACCGGCTTCTCCTTCTTCGTAGAGTAGGACGCCCGGTGGTGTTGCCTCGTCAGGTGACCCAGCATCGCTGAATTTGCCCTGAGCACGCCCGATCATGGGCTCCGCCTTGGGAAGACCCAGTTCTCGGCTTTCGCCTCGGAGACGAAGCAATACGAACACCACCTCAGAGATGACAATCTTCGCCTTGGTCTTTCAGGGCGCAGTCCGGGTTCAAGCCTCAGAATGGTGACCCTGCGACAGCAGCATGCCCATCAGGTCCACCCTCGAGATACCCACCCGAAAATACCCACCAATCCCCTTAAGGTAAGAAAGGAGAACGCTATGGCGGACTTCACCGATGATGATGGTCAACTCATCTTCACTGACGACTTCACGCACAAGGTGGTCGCCTACGCGGGAGAAGACCTCGACGTGATTGAGACCAACGGAAACCTGTGGCTATCAGGAGCGCAGGCGGCAGCGGCGATGGGCTTTCCACAGCACAAAAGCGGTGGCTACGGTCGAATGCTCCAACGCATCGCTCCTCCAGACGTCATCAAGATCAAAGACACCCCGTTCAGGTTCACCGATGGTCGCCGCAACGGTGGCTCTCTGGTCAGCCCGAGGGCCATCCTCGAGTTGGCCTATGGAAAGAAGACGCAGGGTCACAACCCGTTCAAGGCATGGCCGTTCGCAGAATGGGTCAAGGAAACGCTCTTGCCCGATGGCGCGGATGCAGAGGTGTGGTCTCCAGCCCGCAAGGCACCTGAGACGTTGGAGCCGGTGTTCCGTAAGATCGTCACCGTTGTGGATGAGGATGAGCAGGGCCGTCCCCTCGACCCGCTGAGACCGATGGCTGCCTATCGAGGTCTGGTCGATAACACTCCAATCCGACCCGATGAGGTCGAGTTCTGCCTCTGTCCCTCCGATTGGGAAGGCCTTGGCCGCTGCTGGTGCGGGGGCAAAGGCGGCGTGCGTTCTGCCCGTCCAGCGCCGTTTGTGCCCTATGACGGAGACGAGGTGATCGACGAGGAAGACGACTTCGGGGTCTTCCCAGAGCCACCTCAAGCTTCCTCAAAACAGACCATGCAGGAACTACTCAAGGCCGCCGCAAACTTTTGAGCCAGCGACCTCGGCGACTCCAACCGCAACACCATCCGCACGCGCTCTCTCGGTCCACCCGAGGGGCACCTCAATGATTCCCAGCCGTCACAGCGACGAAAGGAAACCCCAATGAAAGACCCCCTCTACACCCGCCCGACGAAGACCGACGCCTCTAAGCTGGGGGTGCGCCGCCGCCACTACTGGTCTCGTCTCTTGCGTCAAAAGGCCCGCAGGTTCCTGCCCATAATCGACATGATGACAGCCGAGGAGACCCACGCCACCGTTGCCCGCTCGCGCCGTGGTCAGAACAAGGCGGCATGGATCAAC
The DNA here is from genome assembly GCF_913054395.1 of uncultured Roseovarius sp. Taxonomy (GTDB): domain Bacteria; phylum Pseudomonadota; class Alphaproteobacteria; order Rhodobacterales; family Rhodobacteraceae; genus Roseovarius. The sequence goes on along the minus strand of NZ_CAJXIP010000021.1, from coordinate 13,954 downwards.
ATCAGCCTGCGTATTGATCAGATCGCCGTGGTGGAAGTTCTCCAAAAACTGCACCTCAAGAAAACCGGGAAGGAAATCTCTCGGGCCGAGGTCTTGGCTGCCCTGATGGCCGCTGGTCTCCACCCCATCGTCAACCACGAAAACTTTGGCGGCAACGGCAACTGACGCCACCGCCATTTTCCGAACATAACAACACAAGGTTCCTCAATATGTCACAGCAGACACTCTCCACCGCCAAAAACGCAGACCTCATCGCCCGTCTCTTCGCAGGCGCTCGGAAGTTAATCACCGACCCTAGCATGGTGCTGATCGACGAACTTCCCGATGACCTCTTCGAGTTGATGAAGATTTACATGCCCGTCGACGAAGTTGAGAGCATTGGGGCCGTTTTACACGGCGATGGCAGCATCATGTTCCACGTCGACAACTTCGAGTTCGAGTTGAACTGGCATTTGGACTTGCCCGATGCAGACGTCCTGACAGCTTGATCCTTCCAAACGGCCCACGCTGCCAAAGTTGGTGGCGGGGAAACAGCTCCCGAAAAATTCCGGTTCGGAAATACGACGGAACAGGCACATCTCCCAAAACACAGAAAGCATCCCAATGAAACACACAAAAATCACCATCCACACCGACGGCTCCTGCCTGAATAACCCCGGTCGCGGCGGTTGGGCCGCAGCGGTCAGGCGCTATGCTGATGATGAGGAGGTCAAGAAAGCCCTCCTTAGCGGGCACGCCCCAGCCACGACGAACAACCGCATGGAAATGACTGCCGCATTGCGTGGTCTGGGTAAGATCAAGCGGAACGAGCAAGCCCAAATCACCGTGTACTCCGACAGCCAACTCCTCATAGGAGGAATGACGGAATGGCTCCCCAATTGGCAGCGCAATGCCTGGCGCAAATCCAGCGGAAAGCCGGTTGAGAACCGTGACCTATGGGAGGCGCTCGTGGCTGTCTGCGAGGGTCTCGATGTCAAGTGGACTTGGGTGCGCGGGCACAATGGCGATGCCAGAAACGAGGAAGTTGACGCCATCGCGTTCGCGGCAGCAAGTAAGGTGGCCTGATCATGTGCGAGACCTTTAGAAAAATTATCGGCCACCTCCTGCGCGACATCCGGCAAGACCTTAGGACGATCAAAACACCCAATGGCGGCACTTCACGGTCCCCGTAATGAGAAACGGCGTGTCGGCTTTGGCGCTACCGGCCCTGAGCTTGCCGTTGCGCACGTTTGAAGAAATGACGGGTGGCCTGTTCGTGGGCCTCCCTGTATGTTTACTCGGCACCTCGTATTTTGTCGCCGTAAGACAGCATGCTAATCTTTTGCTCTCGCCGTCTTACAACCCTGGCGTGAGCGCCAAATGTAACTCACCCTAACTTGTGTTTACCGTTGCAACCGACGTTTCTTTCACGCTTTAGGAAGCTTTTTGCGTATTTTCTCAAGTTCTTCGGCGACGTGATGGGTGCCCTTCGTGTTCCATCCGCCCCTGAACCCGTCCTTCGCTTCGATCTTGTATGCGAGGGTTTCGCGGTCGGAGGCGCCGGGCATTTCAGTCCAACTTACCTTTACGTCAAAAACCGTGTCGTGAACTGCAGGCCCCATAACGCCCTGAATTTGCAGTGCCTGTCCTGGTGGCAACAATGAAATGTCGTGCATCGTACGTGTTTCGTCGCCGGGTTTGTCGCCGGTTGGATTGGGTAGGGCTGCCCCCCAGAAAACGTAGTCGCTAACGCCATTAATCGGGCAACCGCTGGGGTGCCGCATGGATTTAATTCCGGCCGCTTAAAGTACGGGCAGTGGGACTACCGTGACGCGTCCTCATCGATTTAGAAGAATTTTTCGGCTTAAGATCAACTCCAGCGGTAGAATAGAGCAAAGCCCTAATCAGGCGTCAATCTGAGAGGGCATACTTCATACAGTAATTGTTATTTTGAGCCAGGTTGTTAGTCAAACGGCTCGCGCGCCGGTCAAAGTCCGGACCAGTTCAAGCGCAGAACTAGGTTCCTCATTGCCTTGTGGTAACAGATCATCAATTGAACCTTCCTGATACGCTTGCTGCCTGATTTTGCGGACAAACTCTTTATATTCGTCACGATAAGATACATCACCATTAGCCCGCTTATCAGCAGTTTGGTGTGAAGGCATTGAGCTTAGTTCACAAAGAGTAATCATGGTTTCTCCCAACAAGTTCACTTAATCCTTTGTGTGAAGTCTTTGCAAGTACCGTTGATTTAAGCTGATGTCGAAGAAGTGCTTCCGCTTCTTCCAGATCAACCCTTCGTTCTTGGTTATGATTGCCACATCCACTGGCCCCCCGACAGTTTCACTAGGGCGCGTTACTTTTTCTTTAAGCGACTGCAAATCGACCATCGTTTCGGCTAGTTCAGCCATTTCTTCCACCGGAAGCATCGAAATGACGCGCTCCAATGGCTCCCCGTGGTTCTGTCGCGACTCCCCGAGAATTTTGTTCCCAACAGGCCGTAGAGCTTCTGTCGTGACATCACTAAAGCTCTGTTCATCGAACAAAACATTGCCTTCGCCATCTTTTAGTACAGCGCCGCGCTCGGTTCGTTCAATACTACCACCCAACTTCGTGACAAAAGGATCAAGCACATCGGGTAAAGCTTGGCGCTGAACCCCCTGAATAGTCCCAAAGGCTTGTTCGTCAAAACCTATGATAAATGTGTCTGCCATTGATGATTGAGCGAACCCTGAAATGTATGAGTCCATACCATGGGAAATCAGCTCTTTTTCAATGTCTGCCATGATCAACTCTCGTTCCAAAAAGCCAGTGTTTTTTGCCACGTACATCTCGGGATATACTGAGGAGTCCCCAAAACCTGCAAAAACTAGGCCGGTCGGACTTTCATGAAGCTTTTTAGCTTTGAGAGTGATTGCTAATTCTATAATTTTGCGTAGCTGCGCGTCTGTTCTGTCCGCGAAATGTTGATGGAAGTGTCCGTTTTCATCATTCTTCAGTTCTTCAAGGATGTCATTCGGCCACTCATGCAAGAGGCGTTCAAGGAATTCTTGATCCAACCCATTTTTAAATTCTAGATTAGCAAGTAGTTCTTCAAGCGTGGCAAGTTGATGCCCCTCGTCAAACTCTGCGTCATCCGCCGCTCTGTTATTGAAGTCATTGCAACAGATCGCGGTCTCAATCTTGATTGAGTTCTTGAAGCTCTCGTCACGGCTTTCTTTAGGAAAGAATTGCTGGCTATCATTAAGAAACTGCTGGAAGGCTTTTGCGTAGCCCTCAACGGAATCAAATGAACTATTGTCCAAATGCTTGCGAAAAGCTTTTATTACCAGCTCCCAAGGCACGCCCATAATTTCAGCGTTCCCGTAGATCATTAAGCCAACTGGATGGGCGTTGGATAGCTGGAACACTTTGTTCGCGCCTTTGAAGTATCTTTGCTGGAGTTTGCCATTATCGTAGTAAGAGATCGTCGAAGCACTGTCTGCGGCTAGTACCACGCTCATTCGGTTCATTACGCATATTTCTGAAGTCATTGTAAGCTTTGCTCTTTCCAATAATTACTATCTAGTTTCAGTCACGCATCTTGGGGATTTATTGCCCTTGGGTTGTTTTATCTCTGCTGTTCGTAGACTAAGCACAAATCTATGAAAAGCGGCAGGCACTGACACTGTCCTTAACGCTCCCTTGAGAAGTGCCCGAGGAATTCGTCAAGGCACCGCCCACGCGCCCTCGCCCCACTCTGAAACGTGTACCACAAAACTCCTACACGGCCCTTGATCAGGGGTAAATTTTATGCAATTAATTCAATGATATAAAAAGAAACACCTAGAGTTCAATCCTCCCCAGCAGCACCATGTTTCCCTGATATGACAGAGGCATCGCCAGTCCGTCGGTCATCGCGATCAGGCGCCTTTGAAATTGACCCGCCCTTCGATTTCCAACGCGTCGTCAACATCCATCTTCCGCGCCTGTGCGGCGCGCCGTTCGGCCTTTTGGCGGCGCAGGCGGCCGAATTGCCCGATTCCGATCCCGATCAGGATGATCGCGCCGCCGGGGACAAGGCCGGGGCCGGGATCTTCGCCCAACATGAGCATGGCGATGATAAGCGCTGCGACCGGGGAAAACGATGTCGCCAGCGAGATATCGCCCGAGCGCGCGTATTTCAGGCCGAGTGTCCATGAAAACTGACCGACGATGATAACCACCACCGCATAGACCCAGACCCATTTCCAGACGATACCGGCGAAAATGTCCTGAAAATGCAGCGCGCCGTAAAGGTACATCGCGAGAAAATAATAAATGATCGTGCCCACGACGGTGCGATAGATCGAGAAGATGCCGAGTGGAATACCGCCGAGACCGACCCGGCTGACGATGGTCGAGGCGATAAAGGACAGGGTGGCGAAGACCGTCGCGATCTCGCCACGGCCAAATTCAAACGACATGCCCTCACTGTTCATCACAAGCATCGCAAGCGCCCCGCCGAGCGCGATCAGACCGGCGCCAAACGCCCACGGGTCAAGCTTTTCGCCGAGGATCAGATAGGCCGTGAGCAGGAACAGCGGCGGTTCGATCCGCCCTATCAGCACCACATTGGTGACCGTCGTGTAATCGAGCGCGATAAAGAATAGGGCCGGTGTGATCGCTGAGGACAACAGCGCCGACAGGGACAACACGCCCCAGTCCCTGCGCGTCAGCTTGCGCAGGTTCGCCAGCGTCCAGTCCTTGTAGAACATGAACCCCATCGGGATCAGGGAAAGCAGCGAGCCGAGAAACAGTAGATTGCACAGGGTGATGGCGTTGCGCCCCATAACCGGGTGCTCTCGTCCTATATCGGCCAGAAGCGACACGATGGAATTTGCCGACGCATAGACGATCACCGCCAGCCAGACGAGCGCTGCCCCCATGACGGCCTTTGACATGCCTTGTGTCGGGTCGGTGCTGGTTTGGCTCATGGTATCTGCCCTGATCGGGAAAAGTGTTTGGAGGTAAATCTAATCCGGTCGCGCAATAAACAAGTTGAAGGCATGGCACATGGGGTCACAATCCCGTTGGCGCCATGAAACCTTCTACCCATTGCTAGGACATAAACGGCAAATCTCCAAATGGATCATGGGGCGCGGGCGGCGCGAGCGCGTCGCTTGTCAGCCGTGACCGGCCGCCGCGCCCGCCAAGCGCCGGAATCAGCCCAACAGAATGGCGTCCGAGCCACCTGCGCCCCGGCGCAGGGCGTGAACATCTGCCAACTCGGGGTCGTTGATCCAGCCAAGCGCGGACTCGCGATCCGGAAAGGCCAGGATTGCGGCCATATCGGGCAGTGTCGGTGCCCCGTCCAAAACGGTGGGTTCCTTGCTGGCCGTAACGACGCTTCCGCCATAGGTCGCAAGCGCCGCGCCCGCCTTTTCGCGGTAGGCGGCAAGTGAATCGGGGTTGGTGATGGTTAAAGCAGCGTAGGCATAGATCATGGTATTGTCTCCGTGAGTGGTGAGAGGCCTAGATAAAACCTGACGAGAAGTGCGAAAACGCGTGTATTTGCGTATCATGCGTGCGAAAACGCATGCATGGACATCGACTGGGACGATCTTAAAACCATCCTCGCGGTGGTCAGGGAAGGCACGCTTGGCCGCGCCGCCCAGGGGCTTGGCGTGAATTACACCACCGTCGCACGGCGGATCACGCGGGCCGAAGAGGCGCTTGGCCAAAAACTGTTCGAGCGTCTGACCGAGGGCTATCGCCCGACCGACATCGGCCTTTTGGCGGCGCGCCACGCCGAACAGATGGAACAGCACCAAAACGCCCTCATGCGCCAGTTACAGGGCCGCGATGAGACCCTGCGCGGCCCGCTGGTCATCACTGCGCCGCAGATTTTGCTAAACCTGCATCTGGTGCATGTCATCGACAGGTTCTGCACGCTTCACCCCGAGGTCGATCTGTCGGTCAATTCCGCCAATGACCTTGTCGATCTTGGCCGTCGCCGCGCCGATCTTGCGATACGCGTCAGTGCGAACCCCGGCGATGCCCTGAAAGGTCTGCGTCTTTGCGATCAGCACACCGCCGCCTTCGCCAGCCCCGAGATCGCCCGCCGCATTGCGCAGGCGCCTGAGGCCGCCACCGGCTGGATCGTCTATGACCAGACCAAGGGCGTGCCCGAGGCGGCCCTTGCCCGCAATCGGCGCGCCTTTGTGCGGGCGCGATTTGACGACATGATCGCGATGATCGGCGCGGCGCAGGCCGGGCTTGGTGTGGTGCGCATGCCGATGTTCATCGGGCGCGGCACGCCGGGGCTGGTACAGGTGCCGGTGATGGAGCCAAGCCCCTATGCCCCGATCTGGGCGGTGGCGCATGCCGATGTCTGGCCCGGCGCCAAGGTCAGCGCATTCCGGGCCCTGCTCCGGGCCTATTTTCGCGAGCATCGGCGCGTCTTTGCCGCCTGAGTCAGCCCCAGACCACATCGCCGAGAAAGATATAGCCCGCGCCGTAGATCGTCTTGATCAGACGCGGGTTCTTGGGGTCTTCCCGAAGCTTGGTGCGCAGCCGCGAGATGCGCACATCCATCGCCCGGTCAAAGCTTTCGCTGGCGGCGCCGCCAAGCGCCTCTTGCATGGTCTGACGGGAAATAAGCCGCTTGGGGCGTTCCAGGAACAGCCGGAGAACCTCGCCCTCGGCATGCGAAAACGGGGTTTCCGTTTTGGTGTCATCCTCAAGGATATAGCGGTCGAAATGCGCCACCCATCCATTGAACCGCGCCGTTTCGCCACTTTGCGGGCTTGGCGCGCCGCGGCGCAGGCGGGCACGGATGCGGGCGACAACCTCGGCGGGATCGAACGGTTTGATGATGTAATCATCGGCCCCAAGCTCAAGCCCGGTCACCCGGTCCTGCACCTGTGCGCGGCCCGAAATGATGATTACCGTCGCCCCCTGTTCAAGCGCGAGACGATGCACAAGCGTCAGCCCGTCGCGATCGGGCAGCGACAGATCGACTAGGCAGACATCGGGCGTTGTCGATCGCAGGGCGGCCTCGAATTCGGTCGCGCGGCCAAAGGCCATGGTGCGAAACCCGGCCTCGTTCAGCGCATCGGCCAACATGCTGCGGATGGCGGGTTCGTCATCCAGAATGGTCACAAGCGGCGCGGTCATGGGCGAACTCCGGTGTTGAGGGCCGCGTCAAGCTGGGTCGCGGTAAAGGGTTTGCGCAACACCGGGCCCGCCCCTGCGGCGACGCGGTGCAGCGGATCGTCGGGCGGCAGCGATGTCATAAGAACCAGCGGGCAATCGGCCCGGCGGGGCAGGGCGGCAAGATCGAGCCCGGTCTTGTCCCCCTCAAGCACGATATCAGAGAGCACCGCGGAAATCTCGGGCAGTTCGGTGATCAGCGCCTGTGCCTCATCCACACTTGTGGCCTCGATCACGCTGTGACCGGCGCTGCGCAGCATGTCACGCAGGGTGCTGCGCAGATCGGGGCTGTCCTCGACCAAAAGCACAAGGCCCGGCGGGCGTGTCGCCCCGGCCGGGCGCAGCGGCAGGCGCAGCGAGACGCGCCCGCCTTGGTCGCCATTGGCAAGCGCAATCCGCCCGCCGGCCAGCTTGGTCATGTCATAGACCATCGAAAGCCCAAGCCCCGAGCCCTCGCCGCCCTTGGTGGTAAAGAACGGATCAAGCGCATGAACAAGCGCATCGGGGGTAAAGCCGGGACCGGTATCGGTGACCGCGAATTCAAGCCAGGTGCCCTGCAACGCCGTCGCCGTCAGGGTGATGCTGCCGCGGCTGCCACAGGCATCGCGCGCGTTCAGCAACAGGTTCAAAAGCGAATCCTGCAACATCCCGGCATCCAGAAGATAGCGATCGCTGGCGTCGATGTTTTCGATGCCAAGGGTGATGCCTGCAGGAAGCGCCGAACGGGCCAGCGTTTCCAGATCGGCAAGAAATGCCACCAGATCGGTCGGCACCGGTTCATGCTCGCGCGGCCCGGTAATATCGGCGATCCGGTTCAAAAGACCGCCGCCGCGCCGCGCCGCCGCCAGCGTGGCATTGATCAGCTCATCCGCTTGCGCCGGAAGCCCCATCCGGCCAAGCCGCGACTGCATGCCCAGAATGATCGTCAGAAGGTTTGAAAAATCATGCGCCAGCCCGCTGGTTAGCTGTGCCGCCATTTCGCGGCGCCGGGTCTGTTGCAGGGCGGCGCGGGTTTGGCTTTCCTCGGTGATATCCATCGACAGGATATAGACCCCGCCGGCACTTTGGTCCGGCGTCAGCGCCACCCTGATCCGGCGAGAGCTTGGCTCGTGCGAGAACTCGAACACCGAGGGTTCTCCGGCATAGGCCTTGTCAAGCTGTGGTCCGATCACCGACCAGGGCTGCGCCCCGAGAACCTCGGCGGCATGCACCCCGATGATCTCGGCCTTAGAGCCCGGCATCACCGAGGTCAGGCGGCGGTTGGAATAGGTATAACAGCGATCCGGGCCGACATGCGCGATATGGGCGGGCATCATTTCGGCGGTGAGGCGCGTGCGCGCCTCGGCCTCGGTGATCTGCCGCTTGGCCTCTTCAAGGGCGGTGATGGTCGATTCAAGCTGGCGGTTGGTGGCGGCCAGTTCTTCGGAATAGGTCAAAAGCTGATCCGACAGTTCTTCGGAGCGGCCCCGCAACAGCGCCTCTTGCTGCTTGGTGCGGCTGATGTCGGTATAGACCGTCACCCAACCGCCCTGCGGCAGGGGCGACCCTTCCACGCTGATGGTGCGGCCATTGGCGCGGGTGCGCTCCATGTAGTGCCGCTCGAAGGTGCTTGCCTGTTCGACGCGGGTTTGCACGAAGTCATCAATATCGCCGACATCGCCATAATCGCCGCGCATCGCAAGATAGCGGATCGTGTCGGAAAAATCGGCCCCCGGTGTCACAAGCCCCTGTGGCAGGTCGAACATTTCCTGAAACCGCCGGTTGCAGACCGCCAGCCGCAGATTGCGGTCATAGATCGTCAGGGCCTGCTGAATAAGGTTCAGCCCTGCAATCGTCATTTCTTCTGTCTGGCCGCCAGTTGGCTGCATCTACTTGCGTCCCCGCTCTGAGGGTTTTGATCTAAGCATGCCGGGCGGCCCAGTCCAAGGCCTCTTCAAGCCGGTCATCGCCCCAGAAAAGTTCGTCCTGGATGATAAAGCTGGGTGCGCCGAAGATCCCGCGCGCCATGGCCTCTTCGGTGCTGCGGCGCAGGACAAGCCTGTTGTCATCCTGCGCGGCCCTGTCGACGAGATCACCCGACAGGCCGGTCGCCTCAAGGCAGTCCCTGATCACTGGCACCTCGGCAATGTCGCGACCCTGACCGAACTGGGCGGAAAAAACCGCCTGACAGAATGCGACGCCATGCTCGGTGCCAAGCGCGAGTTGGGCCACCCGCGCGGCGAGCACGCTGTTTTGCGGCATGTTGTCCAGTTTCTTCAGCGGCAGGCCAAGCGCTTGCGTTCGGCGGGTCATGTCGCGCCACATATAGTGGCCCTTCGCCGGGTAAATCCGAAACGGTGACGTGGTCCATCCCTGCGCGGCAAAGATCGGCCCCAACAGAAAGGGGCGCCAGACGACCTTGACCCCGGACTTTTGCGCCAGCGGGCCAAGTCGCATCGCGCTGAGATAGGAATAGGTCGATGCGAAATCGAACCAGAATTCCAGCCGGGCTTGGGTCATGCGGTGTCCTGTAGTGCTGTTGCCAACCCCGGTTTCCGGCCCCGGCCGGGACATGTCAAGCGCATCGGCATGCCTGTTACAATTCGTAAGATTTGGGAAATGTTCAGGAAAAAGTTGACGCCGACCATGAAACACGCACCCTTTGGGAGAGGGAAGAATCGCCCCAAGGCGGTCACCTGTTCGCAGCGCGGACATATGGGAGGAGAAAATTTGGCACAGCCGTCTCAGGCGACCGGCGGAATGGATTCCATTCCGGCGCTGTTGCAACGTAACGCGACCCAATATGGCGACAAACCCGCCTATCGGGAAAAGGAATACGGTATCTGGCAATGCTGGACCTGGTCCGAGGCCGAGAAGGAAATCGAGGCGCTTGCGCTTGGGTTGATCAATCTCGGCGTCAATGAAGGCGATTTCATTGCCGTGATCGGTCGCAACCGTCCGTATTTTTACTGGTCCATGGTTGCGGCGCAATCGGTCGGTGCAGTCCCTGTGCCGCTATATCAGGATGCCGCCGCCGAAGAGATGGCCTATGTGATGGATCATTGCGGTGCCCGCTTTGCCATCGTTCAGGATCAGGAGCAGGTCGACAAGCTTATCGAAGTGCAGGAGGGCCTGCACCAGCTTGAGCATATGATCTATGTCGATCCGCGCGGCCTGCGCAAATACGATCATCACAAGCTGCATCAGTTCAGCCATATTCAGGACCAGGGCCGTGCCGCCCGCGAAGAATTCCTTGACGACCTCAAGGAGCGGCGTGCGAAGCTGAACTATGACAGCATCTGCGTGATGCTCTACACTTCGGGCACCACAGGCAAGCCCAAGGGCGTCGTCCTGTCGAACCGCAATATCATTGAGGCGTCGCGCTCATCCTCGGATTTCGATCATCTCGGGGCTGGCGAAGAGGTTCTGGCCTATCTGCCGATGGCCTGGGTCGGCGATTTCATCTTTTCCATCGGCCAGGCCTATTGGTGCGCCTTCTGCGTCAATTGCCCCGAGAGCGCCGAGACGATGCAGACCGACCTGCGCGAGATCGGCCCGACCTATTATTTCGCCCCGCCGCGGGTGTTTGAAACCCAGCTCACCAATGTAATGATCCGAATGGAAGACGCCAGCCGCATGAAAAAGTGGCTGTTCGACACCTTCATGGCGCATGCCCGCAAGGTTGGTCCGGCCATTCTTGACGGCAAGGCGGTCAGCGCCTGGGATCGGATCAAGTACAAGCTTGGCAACCTGTTCGTCTATGGGCCGCTAAAAGACACCCTTGGCCTTGGCCGGGTGCGCGTCGGCTATACCGCAGGCGAGGCGATCGGGCCGGAAATCTTTGATTTCTATCGCTCTTTGGGCATCAACCTGAAACAGCTATACGGCCAGACCGAGGCGTCGGTGTTCATCACCCTGCAACCCGATGGCGAGGTGCGAAGCGATACCGTGGGCGTACCGGCCCCCGGCGTGGAAATCCGCATCGCCGAGAATGGCGAGGTGTTCTATCGCAGCCCCGGCACCTTCGAATATTATTACAAGAACCCCGAAAGCACCGCCGATACCAAGGACTCCGAGGGGTGGGTCGCGACTGGCGATGCCGGGTTCTTTGACAAGGACAACGGCCACCTGCGCATCATCGACCGCGCCAAGGATGTCGGCAAGATGGCCGACGGCCGCCTGTTCGCGCCGAAATACGTGGAAAACAAGCTGAAGTTCTATCCCAACATCCTTGAGGCCGTGGTCTTTGGCAACGAGCGCGAGGCCTGCACGGCCTTTATCAACATCGACCTGACGGCGGTCGGCAACTGGGCCGAGCGCAACAATATCGGCTATGCCTCCTACCAGGAACTGGCCGGGAACCCGATGGTGCTTGATACGATCCAAGGCCATGTCGAAGAGGTCAACCGCTCTTTGGCGGACGATCCGATGCTGTCGCATTGTCAGGTCAACCGCTTCCTGATCCTGCACAAGGAACTTGATGCCGATGACGGCGAAATGACCCGCACCCGCAAGGTGCGTCGCCGGATCGTCGAGGAAAAGTTTAAGGATTTGATAACGGCGCTATATGACGGATCGAACGAAATCTACACCGAAACCGAAGTGACCTATGAAGACGGGCGCAAAGGCTCGATCAGTGCGACGCTGACGATCCGCGACGCGGCGGTTGCCGATGTGCCAGACATGAAGGTGGCAGCAGAATGAATGACATGACACCAGAAGGTTACACCACCGCCGATGGCCGCAATATCGGCGGCGTGGTGATGGAGATGAAGAACATCACCCTGCGCTTTGGCGGTGTTGTGGCGATCAAGGACATCAGCTTTGACATCCGTCAGGGGGAAATCCGCGCCATCATCGGCCCCAACGGCGCCGGTAAATCCAGCATGCTCAACGTGATCTCGGGCTTTTACAATCCGCAAGAGGGCGAGGTCTGGTACAAGGGCGAGCGCCGCCCGCCGATGAAGCCCTATCAAGTGGCGCAGCAGGGCATCGCGCGGACCTTTCAGAACATCGCGCTGTTCGAGGGCATGACCGTTCTTGACAACGTCATGACCGGCCGTCTGCGCGAAATGAAAGCCGGGCTTTTCTCTCAGGCAATCTGGAAGGGTCGCGCCGAGCGCGAAGAGGTTGAAAACCGCGCCGTCGTGGAAAAGGTCATCGACTTTCTTGAGATCCAGCACATCCGCAAAACCCCGGTCGGGCGTCTGCCCTATGGCCTCAAGAAGCGGGTCGAACTGGCACGGGCCCTTGCCGCCGAGCCATCTATCCTTTTGCTGGACGAGCCGATGGCGGGCATGAACGTCGAGGAAAAAGAGGACATGAGCCGCTTTATTCTGGATGTGAACGACGAATTTGGCACCACCATCGCCTTGATCGAGCACGACATGGGCGTGGTGATGGATCTGTCCGACCGCGTAGTCGTGATGGATTACGGCAAGAAAATCGGCGACGGCACCCCGGACGAGGTGCGCAACAACCAGGACGTCATCGACGCCTATCTGGGGGTTTCCAATGACTGATTTTCTGACAGATTTAATAGGGGGCGACGATGCCTGATCAGTTTCTTTACGCCACCGAGGTTTTCATCAACGGCTTGATGGCCGGGGTGCTTTATGCGCTGGTGGCGCTGGGCTTTGTGTTGATCTACAAGGCCTCGGGTATTTTCAACTATGCCCAAGGGGTTATGGCCCTGTTTGCGGCGATGACTCTGGTGGGGATCATGAACGGTCAGGTGCCGTTCAGCCATATCATCAACGCCATATTTGGCACTGAAATCCATCACTTTGGCTGGCACGTTCCCGCCTTCCTGGCGATCTTGCTGACTGTTGGTGTGATGGTAATCTTTGCCTGGCTGGTACAGCGATTGGTGATGCGCCATCTGGTGGGGCAAGAACCGATTATTCTGTTCATGGCGACCATTGGTCTGGCCTATTTCCTCGAAGGTGTGTCAGACTTGATGTGGGGATCTGAGATTAAGAAACTGGACGTTGGTCTGCCGCAGGGGGGCTCGTTCTGGATCGAAGATATGACCGCCGGTCTGGGCAGCGACAATTTCTACGGCTTCTTTATCGACAATCTGGACATGGTGGCGACCGTGGTGGCCGCGCTGTTGGTGACCGGACTGGTGCTGTTCTCGCAGTACACCAAACAGGGCCGCGCCATGCGGGCCGTTGCCGATGATCACCAGGCGGCACTTTCGGTTGGTATCTCGCTGAACTTTATCTGGGTGCTGGTTTGGTCGGTCGCGGGTTTCGTGGCGCTGGTTGCGGGTATCATGTGGGGTACAAAATCGGGCGTCCAGTTCTCGCTGTCGCTGATCGCACTTAAGGCGCTACCGGTGCTGATGTTGGGCGGTTTCACTTCGATCCCTGGCGCCATCGTGGGGGGATTGATCATCGGCGTGGGCGAGAAAATGTTCGAATTCTGGATTGGCCCATTGGTTGGCGGCGCAACCGAGAACTGGTTCGCCTATGTGCTGGCACTGCTGTTCCTGGTGTTCCGCCCGCAAGGATTGTTCGGGGAGAAGATCATTGAACGGGTCTGAACAACCAATGGCCCAGTTGTGCTCTGATCAGCCCTCTAACCGGCGGAAGGCGGTCACGACTATGGCTGCAAAAATACAGGCGACCACGGTAAAGGCGATGGTGAAATCACCGATCAGCTGCGCGCCAGGAAAGTCATCAGGACTGCACAGGCCATGCCAATCAGAACCAGCCCTACAGGGCTGGGTGTCACAGCGTTTTCTTCCTGCGGCTTGGGTTCGGCCTCAGTCGGAGGCAACACAGTTGCTTCCTCGACAGTCGATAGTAGGCGGCTCTTG
>NZ_CAJXIP010000020.1 GCF_913054395.1 uncultured Roseovarius sp. | reverse complement strand
AGCGAGGTCAGCGCGCACATCAGGAAGATGGCGATATATTCACCGGCCATGAACAACAGGAAGGGCGTGCTCGAATATTCCACCTGATAGCCGGCCACCAGTTCGGATTCCGCCTCGGGAAGGTCGAACGGCGGGCGGTTGGTTTCGGCCAGGGCGCTGATGAAGAACAGGAAAACCATCGGGAAATGCGGCAACCAGTACCAGCCGAAAAAGCCATATCCGGTATCCTGTGCGCGCACGATCTCGCCAAAGTTAAGCGAGCCGGTCGAGATGATCACCCCGATGATGATCAGGCCGATGCTGACCTCATAGGAAATCATCTGCGCAGCCGAGCGCAAAGATCCGAGGAACGGGTATTTCGAGTTGCTGGCCCAGCCGCCCATGATCACGCCGTAGACTTCGAGCGATGAGATCGCGAAGACGAAAAGCACCGCGACGTTGATATCCGACAGAACCCAGCCATCGTTGAACGGGATGACCGCCCAGGCCAGTACCGCAAGAACGAAACTGGTCATCGGCGCAAGCATGAACACGGCCTTGTCGGCCCCCGCGGGCACCACGATTTCCTTGACGACATATTTCAGGGCATCGGCCACGGATTGCAGGATGCCAAAGACCCCCACAACGTTCGGCCCGCGGCGCATCTGCACCGCTGCCCAGATTTTCCGGTCGCCGTAAACCAGGAACAAAAGCGAGATCATGACGAAACCAAGCACCGCAAGGCATTGCGCCATGATGAGTACCAGAGTCCCGAGCGGGGTTGTAAAGAATTCAGACATCAGGCCCTCACACCATCGGTATTCCATTTTCCGCACAATTGGCGGCGACGACTTCAGCGTCGATTGTCTTGAGACCTCGGGGCAATGCCGCCGAGATGGTATAAATCGCATCGCCGCGCCAGACGCCACCCTCTTCGGCAACATTCGTGCGCAGGTGGCGCGCAAATCCATAGCCGCGGATCAGCGTATATTGCGCCGCGGCGCATTCGGCGTAGCGATCCACATCCTCGCGGCTGCGTGCGCCGCGCATGGTGACGTGGAAATTCACCAGATCGCCATCCAGAAGCCGCGTCTCGACCCCGTTGTATTCGGGTTGAAACGACGCAGCATTGCCCGCGCCTGCCTCGGCGCAGCCACTAAGCCCCCCCATCAGGGAGAGCGCCACAGGCGTTATGATGCCCGCGAGCATCTTCACTCTGCCGCAAGCGGGCGGGTGGCCCTGGCCTTGGCATTGGCGCTCAGCGTGCCCATCAACTCGCTTGCGCGGGCGATCGGGTTGCTCAGGTAGAAATCCGACACGGCGGTGCGGAAATCGGCCTTGCCCAGTTTGGCCTTGGCCAATGGTTGCCAATCGTTTTCGCTCACGCGGTCGACCTTTTTGAGGTGCGGCACCTCGGCAACCAGCGCCTTGCGCAGTTGCACGATGCTGTCATAGCCCAGTACCGCGCCGATTTCGCCCGACAACGCGCGCAGGATGGCCCAGTTTTCCTTGGCTTCACCCGGCGCGAACCCGGCGCGAAGCGCCAGTTGCGGGCGCCCTTCGGTGTTCACGAACAGGCCCTGCTCCTCGGTGTAGGCGGCCCCCGGCAGGATCACATCGGCGCGATGTGCGCCGCGATCACCATGGCTGCCCTGATAAATCACGACGGGACCGGCGGCGATTTCGACCTCGTCGGCCCCAAGGTTATAGATCACATCGGCACCCTCAATGGCGGCCTCAAGACCGCCCTCGGTGACCGCGCCCACATCCATCGCGCCAACCCGGCCTGCCGCATTGTGCAGTACCAGCATGCGGCCCGAAAGCGCCATGGCGGCGGCCAGAACCGCCTCGCCATCGGCTTCGCGCAGCGCGCCCTGGCCGACGATCACGATTGTATCCTGGGGGACGTTCAGCGCCTCAAGCGCGGCGCGGTCGGTGCCGGCATGGGTATAGTCAAAGGTCAGGTCAATCTTGGGGCCGACCACGGTGACATCGGCGCCATTGATCCAGGCGCGGCGCATGCGGGCATTGAGAACCGGCGCCTCGGCGACCGGATCGGTGCCGATCAGCACGATATTCTTTGCGCTATCAATGTCTTCGATGGCGACATTACCGACATAGGCGCTTCGGTTGCCGATGGGCAGGCGGGCCTTGTCGGTGCGGCATTCAACCTGTCCGCCCTGCCCCTCAACCAACTGTTTGAGGGCAAAGGCGGCCTCGACCGGCGCCAGATCACCGACCAGACCGGCCAGTTTCTTGGACCCCTTGATCGCATCGGACGCCTTGGCAAGGGCCTCGCCCCATGTGGCGGGGCGCAGTTTGCCGTTTTCACGAATGTAGGGCTTGTCCAGACGCTGACGACGCAGCCCGTCCCAGACGAAACGGGTCTTGTCGGAAATCCATTCCTCGTTCACCCCGTCATGGTTGCGCGGCAGGATGCGCATCACTTCGCGGCCCTTGCAATCGACGCGGATATTGCTGCCAAGGGCATCCATCACGTCGATGGTTTCGGTCTTGGTCAACTCCCAGGGGCGCGCAGTAAAGGCGTAGGGCTTGCTGACCAATGCGCCGACCGGGCAGAGATCAATGATGTTGCCCTGAAGGTTGCTGTTGAGGGTCTCGCCCAGATAACTTGTGATCTCGGCATCTTCGCCGCGACCGGTCTGGCCCATCTGCATGATCCCGGCCACCTCGGAGGTAAAGCGCACACAGCGGGTGCAGGAAATACAGCGCGTCATGTGGGTTTCGACCAGCGGACCAAGGTCAAGGTCTTCGCTGGCGCGCTTGGGCTCGCGGTAGCGGCTGAAATCGACGCCATAGGCCATCGCCTGGTCCTGAAGATCGCACTCGCCACCCTGATCGCAGATCGGGCAATCGAGCGGATGGTTGATCAGCAGGAATTCCATCACCCCTTCGCGGGCCTTCTTGACCATCGGGCTGTTGGTTTTCACCACCGGCGGCTGGCCTTCGGGGCCGGGGCGCAGGTCACGCACCTGCATCGCACAGCTGGCCGCTGGTTTGGGCGGTCCGCCGACGACCTCGACCAGACACATCCGGCAGTTGCCGGCAATCGACAGCCGCTCGTGATAGCAAAAGCGCGGCACTTCAACGCCCGCGACCTCACAGGCCTGGATCAGGGTCATTGCCCCTTCTACCTCGATCTGATGACCGTCGATGATGATCTTGCGTAGGTCAGACATCTGTTCTCACTTTGCTTTCAGAAGAACCCCGATCCTGCTGGAGCGTGCAATCTCGCTATGGCCGAGTTTGCAGAGCGCCGCCGGGTCGGACGGGTTCAGTCCTTTGGATTTTACGTATTTCTCGCCACGCGCACGCATGCGCGCCTTTTCATCGCGGCTGCGGATATAGGCCCGGATTTCGGTGTCGCTATAGCCCATATCAAGCGCCTGTCCGCGCAGATCATAAAGCACCGACAGTCCCTTCAGGGTGCGCGGGTCGATTTCGGTGCACTTGTCGCTGATCTCGATGGCCATGGCTACCCAGAGCATTGCGTCGTCAATCTGGCTTACCTCGCGGAGCGGCGGTTTGGTCTCATTGGCCAACGCCACCGTTGTCGCGCTGGCAAGGGCGCCACTCGCCCCGAGGGCAAGACCAAGGCCAAGGGTCAGGATCATACGCATGGAATATCTCCTTTCATATCAGAGTCAGGCCACGCACCGTTTGCGCGCCCATCTGCACAGCAGATGGGTTGCGACAGGCCTGCTATGCAATAACAAGCCGCGTAAACCCCTGATATGAAACGCATTACTTCCATATAATACATCTACCCGTTACCGAAACCGTATCGCCGGAGCGGCCATAAACCGGGCCTTCTCCCTCGGGTACCCCGGACCATTCGATCTCGGATGTGCCGAAGCTTTCCAGGCAATAGCGGGTCGCCTCATGCACGGCGGCCTGTTGCGCGCCATTGATCCCGCGCGATGCACGACGGACCGAAGCCGTGAAATTGCGTCGGTCTTCCTTTTCGGCCCGCGTCTTGGGCGGATAGTAATTGCCATCGAAAAACGCGCGTTCCGAACGCTCTGTACAGGCGCCGAGCAGCAGCACCGCACATGTGATCATCATCGCATGTTTCATGCCAGCTCTCCCGAAACGGCCCCAAGGCCATATGCACCAATGGCGTCCATCATGCTCACTCTGCTGCGACGGCGCTGACGCGGCCGGTGCGCTTGGATTTGATACGGTCCTCGATTTCGTCACGGAAGTTGCGGATCAGACCCTGAATCGGCCAGGCCGCCGCATCGCCAAGGGCGCAGATCGTGTGGCCCTCGACCTGCTTGGTCACATCCAGCAGCATGTCGATCTCTTCCGGCTCCGCGTCACCGCGCACCAGGCGATCCATCACCCGCATCATCCACCCGGTGCCCTCGCGGCACGGCGTGCACTGACCACAGCTTTCGTGCTTGTAAAACTTGCTGAGCCGCCAGATCGCCTTGATGATGTCGGTCGACTGATCCATCACGATCACCGCCGCAGTGCCCAGCCCCGAACGCTGTTCGCGCAGGTAATCGAAATCCATGATCGCCTCGCGCATGAATTCGCCCCGGATACAGGGCACCGACGAGCCGCCGGGAATGACCGCCTTGAGGTTATCCCAACCGCCACGGATACCGCCGCAGTGCTTTTCGATCAGCTCCTCAAAAGTGATCGACATCGCCTCTTCGACGACGCAGGGGTTGTTCACATGGCCGCTGATCGCGAAAAGCTTGGTGCCGGAATTGTTGGCGCGCCCAAAGCCCGCGAACCATTCCGGACCGCGCCGCAGGATGGTCGGCACGACGGCAATCGATTCAACGTTGTTCACCGTGGTCGGGCAGCCATAAAGCCCTGCGCCCGCCGGGAACGGCGGTTTCATTCGCGGCATGCCCTTCTTGCCCTCAAGGCTTTCCAGAAGCGCGGTTTCCTCGCCACAGATATAGGCGCCCGCACCGTGATGCAGGTAGATATCGAAATCCCAGCCCGACTTGCAGGCGTTCTTGCCGACAAGACCGGCCTCGTATGCCTCGTCAATCGCGGCCTGAAGCGCCTCGCGCTCGCGGATGTATTCGCCGCGGATGTAGATATAGCAGGCATGCGCATTCATCGCGAAGCTCGCAATCAGACAGCCCTCGATCAGCGTATGCGGATCGTGGCGCATGATCTCGCGGTCCTTGCAGGTGCCGGGCTCGGATTCGTCGGCGTTGACGACAAGGTAGCTGGGTCGCCCGTCGCTTTCCTTGGGCATGAACGACCACTTTAGACCGGTGGGAAAGCCCGCACCGCCCCGGCCCCGAAGCCCGCTGGCCTTCATCTGATTGACGATCCAGTCGCGCCCGTTCTGCAAAATCTTTGCCGTTCCATCCCAATGGCCACGGGAAATCGCGCCTTTCAGGCTACGATCGTGCATCCCGTAGATATTGGTGAAGATACGGTCCTGGTCCTTCAGCATAAGGCTCTACCTCTGATTATCCCGGCGCATCCGCCAGATTTGATAGGTCACTACAAGCGCCCAAATGAGCGCGGCAATCGCGGCAAGATCGAACAGAAAGACGAACCGTACCGGCCACCCCAACTGTCCCCCCAGCCATTGGGCGGCCATCCAGATCAGCATGGCCGCCGCGATGACCACACCGGCGGTGCGGCCCTTGCGTGCCATTTGCAGATCTTTCTCGCGGTCGCCCATCGCTTGCATCATCCTTCGTATACGCCACCCTTGGCAACGCGTTTTGAAAACTCGGTCTCGCCGCCCGCCGCAAGCACTCTGGCCTGTTCGACCCAATTGTCGCGGCTGACCCGGCCCTTGAACCCCTTGAGGTTCTGGTCGACCCAGGTCACTTCGTCTGCCCCCCAGCCAGCGATCTGGTCAAAGTGGTAGAACCCAAGCTCGTTGCACAGCGTCTCAAGCTTCGGCCCCACGCCCTTGATCTGCTTGAGATCATCGGCCTTGCCGCCCTTGGGCCCGCTCAGCGCCTCAGGGCGTTTGCCCTCTGCGGCAGTTGCCGCGCTCACAGCGGGTTTCGCCACCTCGGCCGTCGCGGTCTCCTCAGGGGCCGCGCCTATGTTTTTCTCGGGGGCAATGTCGTCATTGACCTCTGCAACCGTCGCCGTGTCGCCCCCGCCGGGATGTCCGGTACAGATCAGGCGCGTGATCACGAGACCGCAGAACACAGCAAATGCCAGCCCCAAAAGCAGCGCCGCAAAAAAGCTGACCGCCCCGGACGTCGACCACAAAACCAGCAAACCGACCACAGCGGCCAGCGCCCAGCAAACAATCTGGCAGGTGCTTGGTTTCGATGCATCAGACATGGCAAATTACCCCCTGTGGTTATCAATCAGGCGCGTTCAATAAATTCCACCCTTCTTGGCACGGGCAGAGAACTCTGTCTCCTTCCCCTCGGCCAGCAATTTCGCCTGCTCTACCCAAGTGTCCCGGCTGACCCGCCCCTTGAAACCTACAAGGTTCTGATCGGCCCAGGCCACCTCGGCCTCAGTCCATTTCGCAATCTGGTCAAAGTGGTAAAAACCCATGTCATTGAGCAGCTTTTCAAGCTTCGGCCCAACGCCCTTGATCATCTTGAGATCGTCCGCGCCGGATTTGCGCGGGGCTTTCATCATGCGGGGCTTTTTGCCCGCCCCGGTGGGGGCCGCGGGCTCTGCCGCCTGTTTCACCGGCTTGGCGGCCGGTTTCACCGCAGGTTTCGCGACGCTCTTGGCCTCGGCCTTGGCTGCCGGTTTCGGCGCCTTGGCTTTGGCGCTCACGTCCGCCGGCGCCTCGTTTTGCTTGACCGAGGGCGCGGCGGGCTTGTGATTGGCCCCCTTGTCGCGCCAGGGCGTCAGGATCGGCACCTCGGTGCCATCAATCCGCTTGATGGTATCGCCGATGTCGCTGGCCCGTTGCGCGCTTGCGTTATAGTCGGCGCGACCGCTGTCAAACCCGGTCAGGCTCGTGAGGCCGGATTTCGGCTCGGCGGCGTAACGGCCATTTTGCGGCCCCGGCGTGGGCACCTTGCCTGCGGCCATGTCGTCGATCATCCGGGCAAAGCCCTCGGCGGTCAGATCCTCGTAGTAATCCTTGCCGATCTGGGCCATCGGCGCGTTGGCGCAAGCGCCAAGGCATTCGACCTCTTCCCAGGAAAACTTGCCGTCTGCCGACAATTCATGGGCGCGCGGCGCGATCTTTTCGCGGCAGACCGCAATCAGATCCTCGGCCCCGCAGATCATGCAGGTAGTGGTGCCGCAGACCTGGATATGCGCCACGGTTCCGACCGGCTGAAGCTGGAACATGAAATAGAAGGTCGCCACTTCGAGGGCGCGGATATAATCCATGCCGAGCATGTCGGCGACATACTCGATCGCCGGGCGGCTGAGCCAGCTTTCCTGTTCCTGCGCGCGCCAGAGCAGAGGAATGATCGCGCTGGCCTGACGGCCTTCGGGGTACTTGCTGATCTGCCCCTTGGCCCCCTCAAGATTGGCGGGGGTGAAGGCAAAGCTTTCGGGTTGCTCGTGATGAAGACGGCGTAGCATCTATGCACAGGCTCCTGTGGTCAGTTTGACGCCCCCGTCGGGAAGCCGCTCGGCCCCGCCGGAGGAAAGTTTATAGGCCGTGATGTCGAGCACCTGCTGACGGGTCAGCCCGGTCTGAAACTCGACCGGCAGATAATCGGATTCACCCACCAGTTTGCACCCGACACTGGCCACTGCGGCGTCATAGGCGGCGATGTCCTTGGCGGACACCCCCTTTGGCGGCAGGGCGCAGGCGGCGGTCAGCCCAAGGCAGGCCGCTGCGAATACAGTCTTGCGCATCATTGGGCACAAAGCTCCTTGTTAATCGTCAGTGAATCGTCTTCGACATTCATAATTGCTTCGCCATCGGCAACCATCCTGGCGATCACCGGGCGCAATTCCTTGGCGGTGAACCCGGCGGCCGGCAGCATCTGGTGCGACTGCCCACGGCTCATCACACAGCCGACCGTGGCCATATAGGCCAGAAAATCGCTGCGCAGTTTCTCGGCGCTGCGCGGGGCCGTCTTGGGCATCGGCGCACTTGCGGCCATGGTCCCGGACAGCCCCCTGTAGGTGTCGCAAAGCCCCTGTTCGAGATAAACCGCCTTTTCATCCTTCGAGAGGCGCACTTCGCTCATCCGAAGCATCTTTTCCATCAGCAAGCGCACTTCGGCCATCTCGACCCCGACACGGCCAAGCATCGCAGGGGCCTCCTGGGTGGTCATCGCACAGTTGTTGTCGGCCAGCGCGGCAAAGAACCGCTCGCGCCCGGAATAATCAAGCTTGCCGCCGCAGGGCCCGCCAAAGACCACGAGTTGCCCATCCATGATGCGCGCGCGTTCTTCCACGATCAGCCGTTCGGTGATTGCCTTGGTCTCGGCCTGATCGGCAAACCCGGCCTCGGGCATGATCACATCTGCGCGGTGCGGTGACATCCGACAGCCGTTTTCGGCCATGACCGCGACAAAGGCCTCGATCCGTCCGGAACTGACCGTTTGCGCCTGCACCAGGGCGGGCAGCGCCGTCAAAACCAGACCAAATATCACCTGCCTCACCATCATCCCTGCCCCATCGCCAACATGGCCACCACCGACACCAGCAGTCCGGCGAAACCGGCGCCCACATGCTGGGCAATAGCAAACCCGCCGCGCGCGTAAATCCACGCATCGTGAAAGCCGGTATAGGCAAATACCGCAAACAGCACCGCAATCACCTTGAGATCGCCATAAAGCGTCGCGCCAAGCGCCAGTATCAGCATGCCGACATAGCGATCCGCCATCACCTCAGGCAGCTTTTCCGCCCGATGCGTGGTCTTCACCATCCCCGCCACCGGGTCGCGCAGAAACAGGGCTGCAAGCACCCCCGTCACCAGCACCCCTGCGCCCGAAAGCGCTATGGCAAGGGTTGTCAGCGTCATTAGCGGTCAATCTCCCCAAAGACGACATCCATCGTTCCGATGATCGCCGCCACATCGGCAAGCTGATGACCGCTGGCGATGTGATCCATCGCCTGAAGGTGCAAGAAGCCCGGCGCGCGGATCTTGGCGCGATAGGGTTTGTTGCTGCCGTCGGCCACAAGGTAAACGCCGAATTCGCCCTTGGGCGCCTCGACGGCGGCATAAACCTCGCCCTCGGGCACGTGAAAGCCTTCGGTATAAAGTTTGAAGTGATGGATGAGCGCCTCCATCGAGGTTTTCATCTCGCTGCGCTTGGGCGGCGTGATCTTGCCGCGGGCAAGCACATCGCCCTGCCCCTCGGGCGCGCGCAGCTTGGCAATGGCCTGATGGATGATATGCAGCGATTGGCGCATTTCCTCCATCCGGACCAGATAGCGGTCATAGCAATCGCCGTTCTTGCCAACCGGAATCTGAAACTCGAACTCGTCATAGCATTCATAAGGCTGCGCGCGGCGCAGATCCCATGCCATGCCCGACCCGCGCACCATGACGCCTGAAAAGCCCCAATCAAGCGCCTCTTGCTCGCTGACCACGCCGATATCGGCGTTGCGTTGCTTGAAGATGCGGTTTTCCGTCAGAAGCCCGTCGATATCCGCCAGAACAGCCGGGAATTCATTGGCCCATGTCTCGATATCGTCGATCAGGTCGCCCGGCAGGTCCTGATGCACGCCACCGGGCCGGAAATAGGCCGCGTGCAGGCGCGCGCCACAGGCCCGCTCGTAAAACACCATCAGCTTTTCGCGCTCTTCAAAGCCCCAGAGCGGCGGCGTCAAAGCGCCCACATCCATCGCCTGCGTGGTGACGTTCAGCAAATGGTTGAGGATACGGCCAATCTCGGAATACAGCACCCGGATGAGGCTGGCACGGCGCGGCACCTCGACCCCGGTCAGCTTTTCGATCGCCAGACACCAGGCATGTTCCTGATTCATCGGCGCCACGTAATCCAGCCGGTCGAAATAGGGCAGGTTTTGCAGGTACGTACGCGATTCCATCAACTTTTCGGTGCCACGATGCAGCAGGCCGATATGCGGATCGCAGCGTTCGACGATCTCGCCGTCAAGCTCAAGCACAAGCCGCAAAACACCATGCGCAGCAGGGTGTTGCGGGCCGAAATTGATGTTGAAATTGCGGATTTTCTGTTCGCCGGTCAGGGCGTCGTCGAATTTGGTGCCGTCCATCACGCGCGCCCTCCGTCAATCTTGTCGCGGAATGCCATGACCCACAAAAGGATCAACGCCCCAAGAGGGATGACAGCCACAATCGCCACCCAGTTGGGGATTCCGAACTTTGGCAGCAAACGCCAGAACGGGATCACCAACAGCGCCGCAAAGATCACCATGAAAATCAGCCCGCCGCCGCCCATGCCGTAACCGCCCATACCAAATCCGCCGCCCATTACTTCGACCCCTCTTGCTTTTCATCACCCGGAAGGATGTATTCCGCGCCTTCCCATGGGCTCATGAAATCGAACTGCCGGTATTCCTGCACAAGGCTGACGGGTTCATAGACAACGCGCTTGTGCACCTCGTCGTAACGCACCTCTGTGTAGCCCGTGGTCGGGAAATCCTTGCGCAGCGGATGGCCGCGAAAGCCATAATCGGTCAGGATGCGGCGCAGGTCGGGATGGCCGCTGAACAGGATGCCGTACATGTCGAACACTTCGCGCTCGAACCAGTTCGCAGCCGGATAAACCTCGGTGATCGAGGGCACCATGTCATCTTCGCGTGTCGCGACCCGCAGGCGGATGCGATGGTTCTGATACATGCTCAGCAGGTGATAGACCACGTCATAGCGCTTGGCCCGCTCAGGATAGTCCACGGCGGTGATATCCACCAGCGTGGAAAACGCACAGTTCTGATCGGTTTTCAGAAACTCGACCAGCCCGGTGACATTGGACAGGGCCACATCGACATTCAGCTCGCCATGGGCAATCTCCCAGCCAAGCACGCAATCGCCGCGCTTCAGCTCGATATAGCCGCCCAGTTCTTTCAGTGCATTGGTCATCTTACAATCGTCCCCGTCCGGCGAATTTTGCGCTGCAATTGCAGGATGCCATAGACCAGCGCCTCTGCGGTCGGCGGACAGCCGGGCACGTAGATATCGACCGGCACGATCCGGTCACAGCCGCGCACGACCGAATAGCTGTAGTGATAATAGCCGCCGCCATTGGCGCAGGACCCCATCGAGATCACATAGCGCGGTTCCGGCATCTGGTCGTAAACCTTGCGCAGCGCCGGGGCCATCTTGTTGGTCAGCGTGCCGGCCACGATCATCACGTCCGACTGGCGCGGGCTGGCGCGCGGTGCGAAACCGAACCGCTCCACGTCATAGCGCGGCATGGCGGTGTGCATCATCTCGACCGCGCAACAGGCCAGGCCGAATGTCATCCAGTGAAGCGAACCGGTGCGCGCCCAGTTGATGATGTCCTCGGTAGAGGTCAGCAGAAACCCCTTGTCCTGCAATTCGGCATTCAGGGCCTGCGTCGCCACTTCGCGATCCGGCCCCGCCGTGTTGGCGCCTGTCATCACTCCCATTCCATCGCTCCTTTGCGCCATTCATAGGCAAATCCGGCGGTCAGAACCGCCAGAAACACCATCATCGACCAGAACCCGGCCATGCTGACGTCCTTGAACGCCACCGCCCAGGGGAACAGCATCGCGATTTCGAGATCGAAGATGATGAACAGGATCGAGACCAGATAGAACCGGACGTCGAACTTCATCCGCGCGTCGTCGAATGCGTTGAACCCGCATTCATAGGCGCTGACTTTTTCGGGGTCCGGGCTGCGGACAGCCAGAACGACGGCCGCAAGGATCAGGACAAGGCCAAGTCCGATGGCAATGGCCAGAAAAACGAGGATGGGAAGGTATTCCCTCAGCATCTCTTCCACGGGGTGGCTCCTTTCATGCGCGTGCACGCGCATTCAGATGGCTGCAAATCTATTCCGGGTTTAAACCTGCCCCTGCATGGGGTCAACCGAGCGCGCGCATTATCGCAGGCCGGAAATCAACGATTTTAGCATTTTGTATGCCACGGTATGCTGCATCCGGGCCCGATTGGCCATGAAACCTTACCAGCGTGACGCGGCGCAGGATGAGCGCCGCGAATCTCTTATCCGGCGTCCCCCTGCCAGCGCGGTTTGCGGCGCTCGAAAAATGCGCCGATGCCTTCGGGGGCCTCATCCCCGGCCCAGCACGCGGCCAGCTCACCGACGGTATGGGCGATCACATCTGCGTCAATGCGCGGGCCTAGGCCGCGCAACAGCGCCTTGGCGCGGGCCACGGCGCCGGGCGCGCAGTCCAGATAAGGTACGATCTCGGCCTCGATGGCATCGTCAAGACCGGCCTCGGGCACAGCGCGCGCCAAAAGACCAAGACGCACCGCCTCGGCCGCATCAAAACGACGCCCCGACATAAAGACGCGCCGCGCGTTGGCCTCGCCCATACGGGCCGCCACATAGGGGCCGATGGTCGCCGGGATCAGGCCCAGCCGGGTTTCGGTCAGCGCCATCACGATGGTCTCGGCCCCGACCGCCACGTCGCAGACCGAGGCAAGCCCGACCCCGCCACCGAAGGCATTGCCATGCAACCGCCCGATCAGGGGCTTGGGCAGGGTGTTCAGGGCCTGCAACATATAGGCCAGCTTTCCCGCCTCCTGGCCGCGCGTGCCGGGGTCTGCCTCGAACTGCTGCCGCATCCAGGCCAGGTCGCCTCCGGCGCAAAAGGATTTGCCCCGTGCCGCCAATACCACCGCACGACAGCTGTCGTCGCGCCCCAGATCCTCGGCCGCGCGGTGCAGATCGGCAATCATCTGCGCCGACATCGCATTGTGCTTGTCCGCCCGGCTCAGCCAAAGGGTAACCACTCCGCGCCCGTCCCGCGTCACCTCCAGTGTCTCAAACATCGCTCTCCCCTTTTTCCCATGACTTTTGGGCGGAAACTCCTAATCTCGCCCGCCGCGCATTTCCCGCGCCATCTCGGCGGCTTTCAATAGAACTTCACCGTCAAGCCCGGTCTCATATCCGAGGGCCGTGAGCCTCTGATGCACGGCCTCAGTCGCCACATTCCCCGCGGCGCCCGGCGCATAAGGGCAACCGCCAAGCCCGCCGACCGCCGCGTCGAACACCCGTACGCCCCGGGCCAGCGACACCTCGATATTCTCAAGCGCACGCCCGCTTGTGTCGTGAAAATGCCCTGCCAGCCGATTTATCGGGACCACGTCACTCACGGCGGCAAGCATCGCCTCTACCGCCTCGGGGCGCCCCTGACCGATGGTATCGCCAAGGCTGACCTCATAGCATCCCATCGCCCAGAGCCGCTCGGCCACCATAGCCACCTGCGCCGGGGCAACCGGCCCGTCATAGGGGCATTGCACCACACAGGACACGTAACCACGCACCCGCACCCCCTGCGCATTGGCCGCTTCCATCACCGGAGCGAAGCGCGCAAGGCTTTCCTCGATCGTGGCGTTTATATTGGCCTTGGAAAACCCCTCGGATGCGGCCCCGAATATCGCCACCTCATCGGCGCCCGCCTCCATCGCGTCCTCAAAGCCGCGCAAATTCGGGGTCAGGGCGGCATAGCTTACCCCCTCAGCGCGCCGGATCTTGCGCAGCACCTCGCCCGAGTCGGCCATTTGCGGCACCCATTTGGGGCTGACGAAACTGGCCACCTCAATGCGCTCGAACCCCGCCTGGCTCAGACAGTTCACCAGGCTCACTTTCTCCCCTAGCGGAATCCGCCGCTTTTCGTTCTGCAACCCGTCGCGCGGGCCAACTTCAAAAACCTCGACCCGTTCAGCCATTCCCCCACCTTTCATCTTTCCAAAAATACTCAAACCCTGTCCCCGTGGTCAGCCCGGCCATGGTGGATAAAACGGCTTCTGAAAGACTTTTACGCTTTCCGGTCCCGGCAGGCTTGCCACGAATCCGGGGCGCCCGGTGATCCTGTCATACCATTTTTCCGTCTCCGGACAGCCCTCCAGTGATACGAAATGGCGAGCCATATAAACCGCCTGCCCCACCGCGATATCGCAGGCCGAAAAGCCTCCCGTCAAAAGATAGTCGCGATTTTCGACCGGCGTCGACAGTCGGGCCTCGATCGCGGCATAGCATTTGGCGATTCGCGCCGCTTCAAGCCGCATCACAATCGGGCTGCGCATGGCATCCTCATACAAAACGATATGCTGCTGGGTCAGCGCAGCCACATGCTGGCTGATGGTCTCGGCAAAATGCAACCACACGAGCCAGCCCATCCTGTCCATGTCGCCCGGCGCGCTGCCAAGGCCCGCCTCGGGAAAGCGCTCGCAGAGGTATTCGATCATCGCGCCGGATTCAAACATCCGCTCGCCGTCGATCTCAAGTGCCGGCACCCGGCCCGCTGGCGAGAGCGACAGGAATTCAGGCGCGCGCAGCGACCGGTCAAAGGCCTGCTCGACCACCCGGAACTCGACGCCGAGCTCGTACAGCAGCCACAGCACTCGCATTGAGCGGCTCTGCGAGACATGATGCAGCGTGATCATGCCGCCGTCTCCTCTTCTTCGACCTCAAGGCGCACAAGCGCCGCGCCCGCCGTGACCTGATCCCCCGCCGCGACCAGAACCTCGGCCACGACACCGTCACGGGCCGCCAAAAGCGAATGCTCCATCTTCATCGCCTCCAGCACCGCAAGCCGATCGCCCCGCACCACGCTCTGGCCCGGCACGGCATGGACCGCCTTGACCAGCCCCGGCATCGGCGCCTCGATCAGGGCGGTGTCGCCGCCCGCCGCACTCGCCCGCTCAAGCGGGTCGATCACCTCAAAGCTGATACCGTATTGCGCAAATACCGTGATCTCGGCCCCCTGCACTGCGACCTGCGGCGCGGGCTGCCCGTCAAGCCGCCAGAGTGCACCGACACGGCGTGCCTCGACGCGGCCCCCTGCAACCTCGAGATCATGGGCATCCGGCCCAAGGCTCCGAAGCCGCACCTTGATCTCCTCATCCCCCCGGCGCAGCAGCACCTCTCGCGCGAGCGGCGCCCAAAGCGCAAACCCGTCGCCGGGCCCGGCCTGCTGCAATAGCCCAGAGGCGGCCAAGGCCGCCAGCGCCACCACGTCCGGGCCCGCCCCGGGCACCACCACAAGCCTGTCGCTGTCGCGCGCAATCAGCCCTGTATCGACATCACCCGCACCAAAGCCCTCATGACGCGCCAATGCCCCCAGAAAGGCGAGATTTGTCACCGTGCCCGCCACCTCGGTCGCCTCAAGCGCCGCCGCCAGACGGCGCAGGGCAATGGCGCGGCTCGGGCCGTGGGTGATCACCTTGGCAATCATCGGGTCGTAAAACGGGCTGATTTCATCACCCGCGCGCACGCCGCTATCGGCGCGCACCCCGTCGGGAAAGCGCAGATGCGCAAGCCGCCCGGTCGCGGGCAAAAACCCCTTCGGCACATCCTCGGCATAAAGCCGTGCCTCAAAGGCATGGCCCGAGATCGTCAGATCGTCCTGTTGTTTGGGCAAAGGCTCGCCTGCGGCCACCCGCAGCTGCCATTCGACAAGATCGACGCCGGTAATGGCCTCGGTCACCGGATGCTCGACTTGAAGGCGGGTGTTCATTTCCATGAACCAGAACCCGTCGGGGCGCAGACCCCGGCTGCCGTCCACGATGAACTCGACCGTGCCCGCGCCCTTATAGCCGATCGCCTCGGCGGCGCGCACGGCGGCATGCCCCATGGCGGCGCGCATCTCGGCCGTCATGCCCGGCGCCGGGGCCTCTTCGATCACCTTCTGATGGCGGCGCTGCAAGGAACAGTCGCGCTCGAACAGATGCACGGCACTTTGCCCGTCGCCGAATACCTGCACCTCGATATGGCGCGGCTTCTGAATGTATTTCTCGATCAACACCGCCTCATTGCCAAAGGCGGTTTTGGCCTCGCTTTTGGCGCTCTCAAGCGCCTGGGCAAACTCCTCGGCCCGCTCGACAAGACGCATGCCCTTGCCGCCTCCCCCGGCCACGGCCTTGATCAGCACCGGATAACCGATCGCATCGGCGGCCCCTTCAAGGTGCTCCGGGTCCTGGTTTTGCCCATGATAGCCCGGCACGACAGGCACCCCGGCCTCTTCCATAAGAGCCTTCGCCGCATCCTTGAGACCCATGGCGCGGATCGCCGAGGCCGACGGCCCGATAAAGACAAGCCCCGCGGCCTCGACCGCATCCACGAAATCGGGATTCTCGGACAGGAAGCCATAGCCGGGGTGGATCGCCTGCGCGCCACTCTCAAGCGCCGCCCGGATGATCACATCGCCGCGCAGATAACTCTCGCCGGGGGCCGACCCGCCAATATGCACCGCCGCATCGGCCATCGCCACATGCCGCGCCTCGCGGTCGGCATCGGAATAAACCGCCACCACCTTCACACCCATCGCCTGCGCCGAGGCGATCACCCGACAGGCAATCTCGCCCCGGTTGGCCATCAAAATCCGCTCAAACATCATCGCCCCTTTCGCTCTTCGCCAAGCCTGACCCCATGGTTTCTTCTTGGCTCAAATACTCAAATTCCACATCGGCCCCGCACGGCATCGCTCACATCCGAAAGACGCCGAACCGCGTCTCTTCAATCGGTGCACAAAGCGCGGCGCTCAGGCTGAGGGCAAGCACATCGCGGGTCTTGCGCGGATCGACGATGCCGTCATCCCAAAGCCGCGCACTGGCATAAAGAGGATGGCTCTGGCGCTCGAACATCGCGATCGTAGGCTGTTTGAACGCGGCCTCTTCCTCAGCCGACCATGCGCCGCCATTGCGCTCGATCGCGTCGCGCCTGACGGTGGCCAGGACACCTGCCGCCTGCTCGCCGCCCATCACGCTGATCCTGCTGCCGGGCCAGCTCCACATGAAGCGCGGCTGATACGCCCGACCGGACATGCCGTAATTGCCCGCCCCGAAAGACCCGCCGACCACCATGGTCACCTTCGGCACATTCGTCGTGGCCACCGCCGTCACCATCTTGGCGCCGTGGCGCGCAATGCCCTCGTTCTCGTATTTGCGCCCTACCATGAAGCCGGTGATATTTTGCAGGAACACCAGTGGGATCTTGCGCTGTGAACACAACTCCACGAAATGCGCCCCCTTTTGTGCGGCCTCGGAAAACAGCACGCCGTTATTGGCCACGATCCCGACCGGACAGCCCTTGATGTGGGCAAAGCCGGTCACCAGCGTCTCGCCAAAGCGCGGCTTGAACTCGTCAAAGCGGCTTCCGTCGACGACCCGCGCAATCACCTCGCGGATATCATAGGGCGTGCGCAGATCGCCCGGCACCACGCCCAGCAACTCTTCGGGATCATAGGCCGGCTCTTCCGGGCTGGCCCAGTTCACCGTTGCGGGCTTGGCCCGGTTGAGCGATCCGACTGCCTGGCGCGCAAGGGCAAGCGCATGAGCGTCATCCTCGGCCAGGTAATCGGCCACGCCCGACAGGCGCGTGTGCACGTCGCCGCCGCCCAGATCCTCGGCGCTGACCACCTCGCCGGTGGCCGCCTTGACCAGCGGCGGCCCGGCAAGAAAGATCGTGCCCTGATCCTTGACGATGATCGTCACATCGCTCATCGCGGGCACATAGGCGCCCCCGGCGGTGCAGGACCCCATGACCACGGCGATCTGCGGGATACTCTTGGCGCTCATCCGGGCCTGATTATAGAAAATCCGCCCGAAGTGGTCACGATCGGGAAACACCTCGTCCTGGTTGGGCAGGTTCGCGCCGCCGCTATCCACAAGGTAGATGCAGGGCAGATGACATTCCTCGGCAATCTCCTGCGCGCGCAGGTGCTTTTTGACCGTCATCGGGTAATAGGTGCCGCCCTTCACGGTGGCGTCATTGCACACCACCATGCACTCGATCCCCTGGACGCGACCGATCCCCGCGATGACCCCCGCGCAAGGGGCTGCGCCGTCATAAAGCCCATGCGCCGCCGTTGCGCCGATTTCAAGAAACGGCGATCCGGGATCAAGCAGGTTGGCCACCCGGTCGCGTGGGGCCATCTTGCCCCGGCTCAGGTGCCGCTCGCGCGCGGCTTCGCCGCCGCCCGCCGCCGCAAGGGCTGCGGCCTCGGCGACCACGTCAAGGGCCGCAAGATGGGCCTCGCGGTTGGCCCGAAAACCCTCTGATCCGGGCAGTGCCGATGTGCCTAACTTCATCCCCTGAACTCCTGACTTTGCGGGCGTGCGACACCACGCACCCTCCCGACTGTTGCATTTTTGACGCAGTGCAAACTCTGATGTGCAACTTGACTCACATCAAAGTGATCACGGCGATTTCCGCGCAATGTCCCGCAAGTTTTCAACGGAACGGAAATACCATGAAAAAGATAACAGCCCTCACCCTCGCCGCGGCCCTCACCTGCTCCGCCGCCCCCGTCCTCGCCCAGTCTAAGGGCGACCTTACCGTCGGCCTCGGCTTTGCCGCCGTTCTGCCCAAGGACAACAACGGCGTGCTTGCGGGCGGCGCCGTCCCGGTTGACGTTCAGGAAGGCTACAGCCTGACGATCACCGGCGAATATTTCATTCAGGACAACCTTGGCATTGAATTGCTGGCCGCATGGCCGTTCGAGCATGACATCAAGAGCAACGGCACCAAGATCGGCACCGTCAAGCACCTGCCGCCCACCCTGTCGCTGCAATACCACTTTGCCAACAGTTCGCCCGTCACGCCCTTCCTCGGCGCAGGTATCAACTATACCACCTTCGTTGAAGACAAGGCCGTTGGCCCGCTTGCCGGTAATTCGCTCAGCGTGGATGATTCCTGGGGCGTCGCCCTGCACGCCGGTCTGGACTATGAAATCAGCGCAAGCGGTTCGCTGCGTGCCGATGTCCGCTGGATCGACATCGAGTCCGACGTCAAACTGAATGGCACCAAGATCGGCAAGGTCAAGGTTGACCCGTGGGTTCTGGGTGTATCCTACATCCACAAGTTCTAAGGCATCTCGCCAAGCGACTGGAACAGGGCCGGGCTTTGCACCGGCCCTTTTTCTTTGTAGCACGCCGGTCATTGCGCCACCTCAGCCGCCGCGCGCGCCTTGAGATCCTTGCGGATCACCTTGCCGGTGACGGTCATCGGCAGAGCATCAAGAAACCCGATTTCCCTTGGGTATGAATAGGTTGCAAGTCGTTCCTTGACATAGCCCTGCAACTCGGTGGCCAATGCGTCCGAAGCCTCGACTCCGGGCTTGAGCACCACATAGGCCTTGACGATCTCGGTTCTGACCGGATCGGGCTTGCCCACCACGCCAACGGTTGCGACAGCGGTGTGGGTGAGAAGGCAATCTTCGATCTCCGCCGGGCCGATGCGATAACCGGCGCTGGTGATCACATCATCCTCTCGCCCGACAAAGCGCAGATAGTCACCCTCCCAGATGCCGCGATCCCCGGTCAACATCCAGTCACCCCGGAATTTCCCTGCGGTCTGCTCTGGTTTATTCCAATATTCCAACATCATAGAGGCGGAACCTCGCCTGATGGCAACATCGCCCTCGGCCTGCGTGGGGGCGCCATTTTCATCAAGCACCGCCAGGTCATGGCCCGGCACCGCCTTCCCGAGACAGCCGGGTTTCGGGCTGAAAAGGGCCGCGCAGGAGCTGGCGACCATGTTGCATTCGGTCTGACCGTAAAACTCGTTGATCGTTATGCCAAAGGCCCGACGTCCCCAATCGAGCATCTCCGGCCCGAGCGGCTCGCCGCCGCTGGCGACACTGCGCAGCCCTGCGATGTGACTGTCCTGCGCCTTCAAAAGACGCAGGGCCGTAGGCGGGAAAAAGACATTCTTAACATGACCTTCCTGAATGATCTTCATGCACTCTTCGGCGCCGAATTTAGCCATGCGCGCCGCCACGACCGGCACCCCGATAGCCAGCCCCGGCATCAGCACGTCAAACAGGCCGCCGATCCAGGCCCAATCGGCAGGCGTCCAGAGGCAATCCCCCGGATGGCCCAGGAAATCATGGCTGATCTCGACCCCCGGCAAATGCCCGCTTAATACACGGTGGGCATGCAATGCCCCTTTGGGCGCGCCGGTGGTGCCGCTGGTATAGATCAGAACGGCAGGATCTTCGGCCCCCGTATCGAGCGTCTCAAACCGCCCCTGCGGCAAGGGGCCGCTTTCGGGCACAAGCGTCTCGACCTGTGGCAGATCGGCCAAAAGCCTGACGCCCTCGGCATCAGTCACAATCACCTTTGCCCCCGCATCGCCGACCCGGCTTGACAGGGCGTCATGCTTGAAGAGCTTGAACAAAGGTATTGAAATCGCGCCGATTTTCCAGATCGCAATATGGGCCGCAGCGCACCACGCGCCCTGGCTCCGCAAGACACCGACACGGTCGCCCCGCACCACTCCGCGCGCCACCAGAGCCAGCGCAAGCCGATCCGCCATATCGCGCAGCTGGCCATAGCTTATCTCGCGCGCACCCTCACCCGACAGGTCGACAATCGCCACCCTCTCCGGCGCACACGCCGCCCAGTCGTCACAGACCTGCACGGCCATGTTCAACCGCGCCGGAATATCCCAGGCAAAACCGGCGTAAAGCGCCGCATAGGCGGCCTTTTGCAATGTGGGGCGCATCTCGATCATGATTGCCTCTCCAAGCGGTTGGCATGGGCAAGGCGTCCATAGCCATCGACGAAATATTCATACCGCGCGCCGCCGCGCATATCGCAGGCCACCACAAGCCAAAGCCCTTCGCTTTGTGCCGGGCGCGCCGCACAGTCGGACCGTGCCGCCCCCACGCCCGCCTCGGCCAGATAGCGTGTGGCGAAGCGGTCGATCACCTCGGTTTCGGTCGTGCCCACGCTTCGCCCGCCAAGCATCAACCCGATCCCGGCAACCGCCGCCACCAGCGCCATCAGGGGAACAAAGAGCATCCAGCGCGGCATCGCGTCACGCGCCCGGACAGTTGTTTTGCAGACGAAAGGCCACAGCAGCCGGGCCACCGCCCCGTGGCGCGGGCAAGAGCATGAGCGCGGCGATCAGGCGTTTCACACCATCGCCCCCATAAGCTCGCGACCGATCAGCATGCGGCGGATTTCCGAGGTGCCGGCACCGATTTCCATCAGCTTGGCATCGCGGAACAACCGCCCGACGGCAGCGTCATTCAGAAAGCCGGCACCGCCCATGGCCTGCACCGCCTGATGGGCCTGTTTCATCGCCTCCTCGGAGGCATAAAGACAACAGGCCGCGGCATCCTGACGGGTGACATCGCCGCGATCACAGGCCTTGGCGACCTCGTAGACATAGGCACGGGCGGAATTCATCGCGGTGTACATATCCGCGATCTTGCCCTGCATCAGCTGGAAGTTGCCAATCGGCTGACCGAACTGTTTACGCTCGGCGAGATAGGGCATGATTTCATCCAGATAGGCCGCCATGATGCCGGTGCCGATGCCCGCAAGCACGACACGCTCGTAATCCAGGCCCGACATCAGAACGCGCACGCCACGCCCCTCTTCGCCAAGGATGTTTTCGAACGGCACCTCGACGTCGTCAAAGATCAATTCGGCGGTATTGCTGCCGCGCATGCCAAGCTTGTCGAAATGCGGGCTGATGGAAAAGCCCTTCATGCTTTTCTCGATCAGAAAGGCGGTGATGCCTTTGCTTCCGGCCTCGGGGTCGGTTTTGGCATAGACCACCAGAGTATCGGCATCGGGGCCGTTGGTGATCCAGTATTTGTTCCCGTTAAGCTTGAAGTGATCGTTGCGCTTTTCCGCGCGCAACTTCATCGACACCACGTCGCTTCCGGCACCCGCTTCCGACATGGCAAGCGCGCCGACATGCTCGCCCGAGACAAGCCGCGGCAGGTATTTCGCCTTTTGCTCGGGCGTCCCGTTCAGCTTGATCTGATTGACGCAGAGGTTGGAATGGGCGCCATAGCTCAGCGAGACAGAGGCCGAGGCGCGCGCGATCTCCTCGACCGCGATCACATGCGCCAGATAGGACATGCCGACGCCACCGAATTCCTCGGGCACGGTGATCCCCAAGAGGCCAAGATCGCCCATTTCCTTCCAGAGTTCGTTGGGGAAGGCGTTACTGCTGTCGACCTCTGCCGCCATCGGCTTGACCCGCTCCTGCGCCCAGCGATGCACCATCTCGCGCAGGGCATTCACATCCTCGCCCAGATCGAATTGCATGACTGCGTTAAACATCGCTCTCTCCCTCTTCGCCGGAATTTATTGAACACTTGTTCATTTTATAGCCACACATTCCGAGTCGGGTCAACAGTTCAAGGCATCAGGGGCGCGCCGCGTTCAATCTCGGGTCAAGAACAAAGGGCGTCTGGCTCAGGTTCTGAAAGGTCTCGGGCAGCATCGGAGCGAGGAAAATCAGGTTCCAGCTTTGCCGCGACACCGCCGAGGGGATCACGATAAGCCCGTGTTTCTGCAATTGCTCTGCGCCCCATGCGCGTCGTTCCGGCGTGGCATTTCCCGGATCAAGCCAGTCCGCCTCGGGAAGATCTTCGGGGGTAAACACCTTGACGCGCGCGGGATCGGCGATCTGAAAGGCGGTCATCACGTGGGGCTGCGTGTCGAGCACGCGAAAGCCCTTGTGCACAGCCACCTCGAGAATCGCCGTGCTGGGATCAAGTGCGCAGTAAACCGCCCGCGTGCCAACCGGGTTCCAGCGCCCGCCAGCCTGAAACGCGCCCTCGCCGGCCGCCCATGTCGGCGCATGTTTCGCCCGGTCAAGCCGATGCGCCCAGAGCCCGCCACCACCCAAGACCTCGGGCAGAGGCGTCACAGGTAGACGCCGTAATCAATCTGACGCAACACCCGATCGACAAGCGCCGCACCGATGAAGGTATCCAAAAGGTCAATCGGGCGCTGACCGTCCAGCGCCATCTGTTCGCTGCGCATCCAGTCAAGCGCCGCATCACGCCCGCCAAACACATCCTCGGCCCGCGTCAAGAGAATCGCGAACAGCACCAGTTGCGAGCTGACCCCACTGGAAAGCGGTCGCTCGGCCCCCTTCAGGCGCTTGAGCTGCGAGACGCTGATGGCAAGGATTTCGGCCCATGTCCGATCCGGCAACTCGGCCAGGGCGGCGCGAAAACTGGCAAGCATCCTGGCAGGCAGGCCCTTTTCAATCTCGCGGTGCACATCGAATGCAGTGCGCGGCGCCGGGCCCTTGCGGTCCAGGTATCTCCAGGACTGTTCAAGTTCTTCGCGGCTGGCGATGTCGAACGGCATGGCTGGATCCTTGAAATCTTGGCGCTTCCCCTCTGGGCCGGTTGCGCCCAAGGTGGATGACCCCGCACAGGAGTGGGCCATTTGAGCCATTCAATTAGGTCATTTTGGCCAAAAAGTCAAGTCTGCGCCTGGAACACCGCCCCGACCTCTCCCCGGATGATCCGCGCGATCTGGGCGCAGTCTTCAAGGCTGAAGGTCAGCGGCAGGCGCATGTCGACAATGCCGCGCAGGATGCGGTCACTGGCGGGCATCCGCACGCTTGGGGCATAGCGCCAGCTGTCATAGCGGCTGGTAAAGCCGCTCGGTTCGGCGCCGCCAAACCACTTGAGTTCAACGCCGCGGTCGAAACAGCGTTTCAGAACCTCGCTGACCGCCGCTTCCGTCCAGTCGAGCAACAGGAACTGGATCGACGAGCCGACAATCGTTTCCGCCGCAGGCCGCTCGACCACGCGCAAACCCGGCGTGCCCCGCAGGCCGTCCTCGACAACCCGGTAACGGGCGTTCCATTTCTCGCATTGCGCATCGAGCGCCCGCAACTGGGGCCGCAGGATCGCAGCGCGCAGATGATCCATCCGCCCCGACACATTCGGCGTGTCGTATTTCACCCGCTCGAAGACCTCGGCGGGGGGCACGGTGCCATTGCGACCGTAGAGCATGTAAGAGCCCGACAGGACAATCGCGCGCGCCGCCACCTCGTCGTCATCGGTGACAAGAAAGCCGCCCTCGCCAGAGTTCATGTGCTTGTAGGTCTGGGTCGAATAACAGCCGATCTTGCCCCAGCGACCCGAAGCGTGACCCTTCCAGGCGGCCCCCATGGTATGTGCGCAATCCTCGATCACGGTGATTCCGGCCGCATCGCAGATCGCCATAAGGCACTCCATATCGCAGATGTGGCTGCGCATGTGGCTCAGCATCAGGACATCGGCCTGATCGGCCTTGGCGGCCAGATCCTCAAGATCAATTGTCAGATCCTCGGTCACGCCGACAAAGACCGGCACGGCGCAAACGCTTGCAATCGCGCCAGGCACCGGCGCGAGCGTGAAGGCGTTGGTCAGAACCTTGTCACCGGGCCTTACCCCGATGGCGCGCAGTGCGGTCGCCATGGCATAGCCACCCGAGGCCACCGCAAGCGCATAGCGCGCGCCGGTATAGGCGGCAAATTCCCGTTCAAGAAGAGACACCTCGCCGGGTTCACCCCCGACAAGGTTGTAGCGGTGCAATCGCCCGCTCTTCAGCACCTTTAGCGCGGCTTCGATCCCTTCGTCGGGGATCGGCTCCTGCTGGGTGAATTCGCCTTTGAAAACCTCTGTCATAGGTTCTGTTTTGGGGCGTCAGCAGGCATAGGTCAATGGTTTCCACGCAGCCTGCCCCAGATGTTCAGAAAACCCGAAACCGTGCTACCGGACCACCGAAGAAGCAGCCTAGCCGATCAGGCGCGTCACCACCCCTGCCAATTCGTCATAATGGGCAATCGTCGCCTCGGGTTCGAGATCATGTACGCTGGTGCCGTTCGGGCCGAACGTCACCAGGACCGAGGGCACACCTGCCGCCCGCGAGGTCTCGCGGTCGGTCACGGTGTCGCCCACAAGCAGACAGCGCGCGGTATCGCCACCCGCCCGGCGCACGGTTTCAAGCAGATGTTCGGGGTCGGGCTTGCGCACCGCAAGCGTGTCGGCGCCGGTCAGGGCATGAAAGCTGTCGAGAACGCCAAGCCGCCCCATCAAAAGCCGCGCAAGGCCCTCAGGCTTGTTGGTACAGATCGCTACGCCATAGCCGCCTGCGCGCAAGTTATCGACGGCGGCCATCGCGCCGGGGTAAAGCGTGGTATGCA
This sequence comes from uncultured Roseovarius sp., assembly GCF_913054395.1. GTDB lineage: Bacteria > Pseudomonadota > Alphaproteobacteria > Rhodobacterales > Rhodobacteraceae > Roseovarius. Next base: position 15,030 of record NZ_CAJXIP010000020.1, on the reverse strand, counting down.
CGTCGATGGCGCCCGCATAGGCCTCTAGCAAAAGCGGATAGTTGCGGTCGATCTCGGCCAGGTCATCGGCGCGGCCCAACCGTTCGAGTCCGAGTGCAAGCATCGCCCGTCCGCCACGCAGCGCGGTCCCCGCATCGCGCGCCGGATCAAGCAGATCGCCCACCCCCATCGCCCGGAAACAGGTATTCGCCGCCGCAACAAGATCAGCGCTGGTATCGGCCAGCGTGCCGTCAAGATCGAAAACAACGGTTCGCATCGACTCTTATCCTTTTTATTTCGGCGGCTGGCTATTTTCCGCGCAGGTCTGTCACATCCCGTAACCATGCTTGATGGCGCGCACCCTTGCACAAGATTCCCAACCCGATTAAACGGAGACGCTTTGATTATAAAGAGACTCTGTATGCCAATTGCTTTGATCATTCTCGCCGCAGGCAAGGGCACGCGCATGAATTCCGACCTGCCCAAGGTGCTGCACCGCGTCGCGCAGGCCCCCATGCTTGTGCATGCGATGCGCTCTGGCAAGGCACTGGAGCCTGACCATACACTCATCATAGCCGGGCACGAAGCAGATGCCGTCGCCGCCGCCGCGCAGGATTTTGACGAAAGCGCGCAAGTGGTCCTGCAAACAGAACAGCTTGGCACCGCCCACGCCGTGGCCCAGGCCGCCCCCGCGCTTGAGGGATACGGCGGCGACGCGCTTGTGCTTTATGGCGACACCCCTTTGATCCAGCCCGAAACCCTGGAGAAGATGGCAGAGGCGCGGGCCGCTCACGATATTGTCGTGCTTGGCTTTGAGGCCGCTGACCCTGGCCGCTATGGCCGGTTGATCATGCAGGGCGACAGCCTTGAGCGAATCGTCGAGTTCAAGGACGCCAATGCAGAAGAGCGCGCAATTCGCCTCTGCAACAGTGGCGTGGTGATGGCCTCGGCGCCGCTGTTGTTCGATCTGATTGCCGCGGTCGGCAATGACAATGCCAATGCCGAGTATTACCTTACCGATATCATCGGCATCGCGCGGGCGCGCGGCCTCTCGGCCACCGCCGTGACCTGCGAGGAATCCGAGACGCTTGGCGTCAATTCCCGTGCCGAGCTGTCGCAGGCCGAGGCCGCCTTTCAGGCCCGCGCCCGTGCCGGGGCGCTGGACCTTGGCGTGACCCTGCCTGCGCCCGAAACCGTGCATTTCGCCTTTGACACCTATGTGGGCCGCGACACCGTGATTGACCAGAACGTGGTTTTCGGGCCCGGCGTGACGATTGAAACCGGCGCGCATATCCGCGCCTTCAGCCATCTTGAGGGCTGTCATGTGGCGCGCGGCGCCGTGGTCGGGCCCTATGCGCGGCTGCGGCCCGGCACCGAATTGGCCGAAGATACACGGATTGGCAATTTCGTCGAAATCAAGAATGCGGTGATTGGCGAGGGCAGCAAGGTCAATCACCTGAGCTATGTCGGCGATGCCGAGATCGGCACCGACAGCAATATCGGGGCGGGCACCATCACCTGTAATTACGACGGGGTTCTAAAACATCAGACCCGCATCGGCAACCGGGCCTTTATCGGCTCGAACACCATGCTGGTGGCGCCGGTCAGCGTCGGCGACGAGGCGATGACAGCCTCGGGCTCTGTCATCACCGAGGATGTCGAGGCAGGCGCGCTTGCAATCGCACGCAGCCGACAAAGCGCCAAGCCGGGCATGGCACGCAAACTCATGGACATGCTGAAAGCCAAAAAAGCGAAACGCGACAAGGGGATACTCTAATGTGCGGCATAGTTGGCGTTCTGGGCGAGCACGAAGTGGCGCCCATTCTGGTTGAGGCCCTCAAGCGGCTTGAATATCGCGGCTATGACAGTGCCGGGATTGCCACCATCGAAAACGGCCATCTTGATCGCCGCCGCGCGGTGGGCAAGCTGGTGAACCTGTCGGATTTGCTCGTGCGTGACCCGCTGGCCGGCAAGGCCGGGATCGGCCATACCCGCTGGGCCACCCATGGTGCGCCCAGTGTGGCCAATGCCCACCCCCACCGTGCGGGCAAGGTGGCGGTCGTACATAACGGCATCATCGAGAATTACCGCGAATTGCGCGCAGAACTGGCGGCCAAGGGCATTGGTCACGAAACCGATACCGACACCGAGACCGTCGCGCTTCTGGCGGATTATCACTTGGGTCGGGGCCTTGATCCGGTCAGCGCCGCACGCGCAACGATTGCACAGCTTGAAGGCGCCTATGCGCTGTGTTTCCTGTTCGACGGCGAAGCCGATCTTCTGATCGCCGCGCGCAAGGGCAGCCCGCTGGCCATCGGCCACGGGACCGGCGAGATGTATGTCGGCTCCGATGCCATCGCGCTTGCACCGATGACCGATCGCATCACCTATCTTGAAGAGGGCGACATGGCCGTTGTCACCCGCTCCAGCCTGACAATCACAGATGCCAGAGGCGCCCCGGCGACCCGCGTGGTCAAGACCATCGAGATCGACAGCACCCGCGTCGACAAGGCCGGGCACAAGCATTTCATGGCCAAGGAAATCGCCGAACAGCCCTCTGTGATCGGCGCGGCGCTCGGCCATTACCTGAGCGCCGATGGCCGCCAGATCAACTTGCCGGTTCAGGACTTTGATTTTACGTCGATAAATAGATTTACCATGGTCGCCTGCGGGACCGCCTACTACGCCTGCCTGACTGCGAAATACTGGTTCGAGCAACTGGCGGGCCTGCCGGTCGAGGTCGATGTCGCCTCGGAATTCCGCTATCGTGAACCGCCCGTGACCCCCGGAACCGTCGCCCTGTTCGTCAGCCAGTCAGGCGAGACCGCAGATACGCTGGCGGCGCTGCGGTATTGCGAAGGGCGCGCGGACCGGATCGTCTCGGTGATCAATGTCGCTGAAAGCTCGATCGCGCGCGAAAGCGATCTGGCGCTGCCGATTCATGCCGGCGCCGAGATCGGCGTGGCCTCGACAAAGGCCTTCACCTGTCAGTTGACCGTGCTGTTGCTCCTGGCGCTCAAGGCGGCGCAGGCACGCGGCACGATAACCGATGACCGGCTGGCCGATATCCTGTCGGCCCTGCGCGCCGTGCCAGCCACGCTCAACACCGCGATGGAATGCAACAGTGCGATCAAGATCGCCGCACGCCAGTTGTCAACATCCGATAATGCGTTGTTCCTGGGGCGCGGCCTGATGTATCCCCTGGCCCTTGAAGGCGCACTTAAACTGAAAGAAATCAGCTATATACATGCCGAAGCTTATGCATCAGGCGAACTCAAACACGGCCCCATTGCCCTGATTGACGACACCATGCCGGTGATCGTCATGGCGCCCTGTGATGCCCTGTTCGACAAGACCATGTCCAACATGCAGGAGGTGATGGCGCGCGGTGGGCGGATCCTTCTGATTTCCGATGCCCGCGGTGTCGAGGCGGGTGGCGCCGGCATCTGGCAATCGCTGACCATGCCCTCGATTGACCCGATCCTCTCGCCCATCCTCTATGCTTTGCCCGCACAGCTTTTGGCCTATCACACGGCCGTCGCCAAAGGGACCGACGTGGACCAACCCCGCAACCTTGCAAAATCGGTGACCGTGGAATGACCAATCTCCCCACCTCGTGCGAAGAGGCGCTTGACCTGCTCCGGGCGCATGGCGACGCCGAACGCGCCAAGGGCCTTGCCGAACACCACAAGGTGCCGCGCGCCTATCTCGGCGTTCCCAATGGCACGCTCGGCGATCTGGCCCAGGAATGGCGCCAGGGGCTTGATCTCTCGGCGCGCCTATCGCTTGCCGACGCGCTTTGGCAGACCGACATCTTCGAGGCCCGCATCACTGCCGCCAAGCTTTTGACCCAGGCGCGGATTCGCCCCGATGACGGCGCGGTCTGGGATATGCTCCTGTCATGGATGCCCGACTTTGACAGCTGGGCAATCGCCGATCAGGTGATCACGGCAGCGCAAAAGCGGCTAGTCGCTGATCCCTCGCGCATCGAGACTGTCGCCGAATGGACCACCTCGTCCGATCACTGGATCAAGCGCGCAGCGATGATCATTGCCCTGCCCTTTGCCAAGCAGAATCACCCCACCGAAGCCGAATTGGCCGTTCGCGTGCGGGTTCTGGGCTGGGCTGCCGACTATGTGCGGGACGCCGACTGGACCCTGCAAAAATCGGTTGCCGGATGGCTTCGCGATCTGTCCAAGCACGACCCGGAGCGGGTTGAATATTTCCTGTCGAACCATGCCAGGCACATGAAACCCTTTGCCCGCAAAGAGGCGGTCAAGTTCCTGCCGCAGCACCCCGCGCCGTAACGGCGCGCGCTACTCTGCCAGCAGATGCACCCGCACCTCTGGCAAACCGGTCAGCGGTGCCTCCAAAAGACGAAACGCCGCCAGCGACATACGGCTACCGGCGCCTTCAGGGCCGTCAAGCGGGATAAGATCGACCGCAACCGATTTGCCATTGGCCGGATAATCCACCCGCCCCTCCGCCGCCGCGCTGACCAGCGGCGTCTTGAGCCAGAACCCCGGTTCCGTCGGCGCGCCGAGCGATGCAATGGTCACGCCAAGATCCCGCGCAGCCGGTTTTGCGGCGACCGCCGCAGCCTCGGCACGCTCTTGCGGGGTGGTTGTGTCAAATGCAGCGGCGGTTTGCGGGCCACCCGCAGGCGGGCGCGGCGTTGATTCGGAACCGCTCCCCGGCTCTGTGGTCGTGCTCTGCGGGGGCGGCACTTCGGCTTTTGGTGCGAACACCCGTTTGACCTGTGCGCAGGCGCCCAGGAGCAAAATCAGACCGATAATCATGACGCGATTTCTCATTTGTCCACTTTATCCGCGCAACTATCGGGCTTCAACGGACAACATGACCCTTGCCCCGCCCGCCCCGCGCGCCTAGATTTCAGGCATGAAAACTCCTCTCGTCGATCCCTTCCAGCGCGCGATCAATTACCTGCGCGTTTCCGTCACGGACCGCTGCGACTTTCGTTGCGTCTATTGCATGTCGGAAAACATGACCTTCCTGCCCAAGAAGGAACTTCTGACCCTGGAAGAGCTTGATCGCATGTGCACGGCCTTTGTCGGGCTCGGGGTGGAAAAGCTTCGCATCACCGGCGGCGAACCCTTGGTGCGCAAGGGCATCATGACCTTCTTTGATGCCATGACCCGTCACCTTGACAGCGGCTCGCTCAAAGAGCTGACCCTGACCACCAACGGAAGCCAGATGGAGCGCTTTGCCGACGATCTTTATGCGGCAGGCGTGCGCCGGGTGAATATCTCGCTTGATACGCTGGACGATCAGAAATTCGCCGATATCACCCGCTGGGGCCGCCTGGCCCAGGTGATCAGGGGTATTGATGCGGCTCAAAAGGCGGGGCTTCGGGTCAAGATCAACACCGTCGCCCTCAAGGGGTTCAACGAGGACGAGCTGTTTACCCTGCTTGAGTGGTGCGCAAGCCGCGACATGGATCTCACCTTTATCGAGGTGATGCCGATGGGCGATATCGGCAACGAAGACCGGCTGGATCAATACTGGAAGCTGTCGGATCTGCGCGCGACATTGCGCGAGACTTATACGCTGACCGACCTGCCAGAGCGCACGGGCGGCCCGGCGCGCTATGTGCGGATCGAGGAAACCGGCCAGAAGGTAGGCTTCATCACCCCGCTGACGCATAATTTCTGCGAAAGCTGCAACCGGGTGCGACTGACCTGCACCGGCGAACTCTACATGTGCCTCGGCCAGGAGGATATGGCCGATCTGCGTGCGCCCCTGCGCAACAACCCCGGCAGTGACGCGCCGCTGGAAGCGGCCATTCGCGAGGCCATCTCGCATAAGCCGAAAGGCCACGATTTCGACTATTCGCGCCAGGGCGTAGATGGCCGCGTGTCCCGCCACATGAGCCATACCGGCGGCTGATGACGCGCACCCCTGCGCCCCTGCCCCTCCGGCTCTATAGTGCGGCGGCGAACCTGATCGCGCCGCTGGCCTATGCGCGCGTCAAGGACAAGCTTGCCGCGCAGGGCACCGATCCTGCCCGCCTGCCGGAACGGATGGGCCGGGCCACGGCCAGGCGCCCCGACGGCCCGCTGATCTGGTTTCACGCCGCCTCTGTCGGCGAGAGTGTGTCGGTGCTTCGCCTGATCACCCATATGGGCGAGGCATACCCCGGCTGGTCCTTCCTGATCACCTCGGGCACCGCCACTTCGGCGCAGGTCGTCGCAGGCCGCCTTCCGCCGCGCACCATCCATCAATTCGCGCCGCTCGATGCGCGCCGCGCCATCGACAGGTTTCTGGCCCACTGGCGCCCGACTGCGGCGATCTTCGTGGAAAGCGAGCTTTGGCCGCAAATGCTGCGCCGGACCAGCGCCGCGGGCGTTCCCATGGCGCTGATCAACGCGCGGATTTCGGATGTCTCGGCGCGCAACTGGAAACGCGCGCCGAAAACCGCAGGCCACCTTTTGGGGGTTTTCGCCCTTATCCACACCCAGGACGCCCGCACCACGGCACACCTGCATGATCTCGGCCTGCTCCATGCCAGGACCGGGCAAAACCTGAAGTCGCTCTCGGGGCCGTTGCCCTTCGACCCGGAGGAAAAAGAACGCATGGCCCGCCTGATAGCAGGGCGCGCGGTCTGGCTGGCAAGCTCGACCCACCCCGGCGAAGACGAGATGATGCTGGGCGCCCATCGAAAGGTCCTGCAACAGGACCCCGACGCGCTCCTGATCCTCGTGCCGCGCCATCCCGAACGCGGTGCGGCGCTTGAAACGCTGATCGCCACACAGGGGCTCAGCGGCGCGCGTCGCGCAATCGGCAGCCAGCTCACCGGCCAGACCCAAGTCTACCTCGCCGATACCCTTGGCGAAACCGGGCTGTGGTATACGCTCTGCCCGCTGACCTGTCTCTGCGGCTCCTTTGCACCGGTGGGCGGGCACAACCCATACGAGCCCGCCTATGCAGGATCGGCCATCCTGCATGGCCCGCTCTACAAGAACTTCGCCGACACCTACCCGTTGATTGACGCCTCTGGCGCAGCCTTGGAGGTGGCGGATGCGACGGCCCTGGCGCAGGCCCTGATTGCACATCTCGGCGACCCGGCCGCACTTGACGCCATGCGCGCTCGCGCCCGTGCCTTCGCCGCCGCACAGGAAAACGTGCTCGACCAGATCACAGACGACCTCGTCACGGCCCTTGATCTTGAGCGTACAGAATGACCCCGGCTTTCATCTTTCCAAAAATACTCAAATCCGGCAGATCCCCCAGATGCCAGAGCTGATCGTGACCAATTTCAACCGCAATTTCACCGGCGTCTCGGCGACGGCGGCGGGGGTGGTGCGCGCTCAGATGCAGATGGGGCGCTATGACATGGTGCTGGCGGGGGTTGCCCTGCCGGGCTGCCCGCCCCCGATAAGCCGCGCTAAGGCGCGCGCGCTCTCGCGCTGCTCACCGCCGAACCGCGCCTTCACGATCTGGCATGTGCGGCGCAATAGCGAAATGCGGGCGGCACTCTGGGCGCGCGACGTGCTGCGCCTGCCGATCCGTATCGTCTTTACCTCCGCCGCGCAGCGGAGGCATTCGGCCTTTCCGCGCTGGCTCATCTCGCGGATGGATGCGGTGATTGCCACCACCGAGACTGCCGCAAGCTTCGTCCCGCACGTGCGTGCCGTGGTGCCGCACGGTGTGGATTGCGCCCGCTTCACCCCAGCCGACAACCGGACGGCGGCCTGGGCCGCGACCGGCTATCCGGGGATCAGGGGGATTGCCACGATTGGTCGCATCCGCCCCGAAAAAGGCAGCGACCGCTTTGTCGCGGCGATGATCGAGCTGTTGCCGCGGTGCCCCGGCGTTACAGCCCTGCTGATCGGACGGGCCGCAAAATCGGATCAGGGATTTCTCGACGCGCTCAAGCAAAAGATCGCGGCGGCGGGGTTGAGCGACCGGATTCTTTTTCCGGGCGAGATCGCGCCGGATGATCTGCCCGCTTTGATGCGCGGACTCAGCGCCGTGGTGCAATTGCCCCGCTACGAGGGCTATGGCATGGCGCCGCTCGAAGGCATGGCAAGCGGCGTGCCTTTCGTGGCCACCGATGCGGGCTATTACCGGTGCTTTTCGTGCGACGGCACCACCGGCGTAATTGTGCCCGAGGATGCCCCGCGCGACACCGCCGACGCCATCGCACGCATGCTTGGCGATGCAACGGCACATGCCGGGATGGCCCGCGCCGCGCGCGCCGCCGCGCAGGCCCGGTTCAGCATCGACGCCGAAGCCGAGGGCATCGCGGCGGTCTATGATATGCTCTGGAACGCGGGCTGACCCTCAGGGCAATTCGGCGGCAGCCTCGATGGCGCCGAAATCGGGATATTGCAGCAGCACCACAAGCGGCTGATCGCCGGTGATGGTGGTGTCGATGTTCAACGGCTCGGCACTGTCCCAGACGGCCAGCCGGGTCATCTCGGTGACGATATTGGAATAGTGCAAGGTCTTGCCGGCATTCTCGCCACGCTCGATCGCAACGGTCGCTTCGGGCCGATAGCGCAGAAGCTGAACCAGAAGCGGCATCTCGTGCGGCTTCCCGGCCTTGGCCGAGATGCGAAGAACAGTGCCGTCACGAGTGACAGTCAAGGCAATATCATCGGGACCCGCGCGGTGTTTTTCGATCAGTTCGGTGATGTCGCGCGGCCGGTTGCCGACCACGTGGTCCTTGCCGTCGATGATCATCTGCGGGGTATAGACCATCTTGCGCGCCCCGGCTTTGGCATAGCCGCGCTGACGGGCGGTGTGTTCGGGCTTGGCAAAGGCATCGACCCAACCGATGTAATCCCAGTAATCCACGTGCAGCGACAGGGCGATCACATCGCTGCGCGCCGCAAGCTGTTCCATGAAGGCATCGGCGGGCGGGCAGGACGAACAGCCCTGCGAGGTGAATAGCTCGACCACCACCGGCCTGCCCTGCGCCTGTGCCACCATAGGCAGCCCCAGAATCAGGGTCGTCAAAACTGTCGTAATGATCTGTTTCATAGGGTCTGCCCAACCATAAGGATTAGAACGTTCATACTAGCACACCTAAGGAATTGTGCCGATAATAACCAATCAAGGTTTCGAGAGTCATGTTTGAAATATTGAAATACGGGTAAATTGTGTGCAATAGTATACAAAAGAGTGCGCGCCCCTCTTGATCGAACCCTGCAAATCGGTCAGAAGCAGGGCAAATACTTCCTCATCGAACGTGAAAGGACGGCTCAAATGCCCATTAGCGTCGGACAAGACAGCTCGAACACCCGCAAAACCCTGAAAGTTGGCGACCAGTCTGTCGCCTATTATTCGATCAAAGCCGCCGAGGCCGCCGGTCTCGGCGATTTTTCGCGCCTGCCTGCCGCGCTCAAGGTCGTGCTTGAAAACATGTTGCGGTTCGAGGACGGCAAGACCGTCACCACCGACGACATCAAGGCGTTTTCCGAATGGGCCGACAATGGCGGGCGCGCCAACCGCGAGCTGGCCTATCGTCCGGCCCGTGTCTTGATGCAGGATTTCACCGGTGTTCCGGCGGTGGTCGATCTTGCGGCAATGCGCGACGGGATCGTGGCGCTTGGCGGCAAGGCCGAACAGATCAACCCGCTCAACCCGGTCGATCTTGTGATCGACCACTCGGTGATGATCGACGAATTCGGCAATCCGCGCGCCTTCCAGATGAACGTCGACCGCGAATACGAGCGCAACATGGAGCGTTACCAGTTCCTGAAATGGGGCCAGGGCGCGTTCAACAACTTCCGCGTCGTGCCCCCCGGCACCGGCATCTGCCATCAGGTCAACCTTGAATACACGGCCCAGACCGTCTGGACAGACGTGGACCAGAATGGCGAAACTGTCGCCTATCCCGACACGCTTGTCGGCACCGACAGCCACACCACCATGATCAACGGCGTGGCGGTTCTTGGCTGGGGCGTTGGCGGGATCGAGGCCGAGGCCGCGATGCTTGGCCAGCCGATTTCGATGCTCATCCCCGAGGTTGTCGGCTTCGAGCTGACCGGCCGCATGATCGAGGGCACCACCGGCACCGACCTCGTGCTCAAGGTCGTGGAGCTGCTGCGTGCGCAGGGCGTGGTCGGCAAGTTCGTCGAATTCTACGGCGCGGGTCTCGATCACCTGCCCCTCGCCGACCGCGCGACCATCGCCAACATGGCACCGGAATATGGCGCGACCTGTGGCTTCTTCCCGATCGACGATGAAACGCTGCGTTACCTGCGCAACACCGGTCGCGACGAGGCCCGCGTGCAGCTGGTCGAGGCCTATGCCAAGGAAAACGGCTTCTGGCGCGGCGCGGATTATGCCCCGGTCTATACCGATACCCTGAGCCTTGACATGGGCACGATCGTTCCGGCGATTTCCGGCCCCAAGCGCCCGCAGGATTACGTCTCGCTCGATCAGGCGGCAGATTCCTTTTTCAAGGTCGTGTCGGAATTTCGCGGCGAAAACCACAGCCAGGCCGCCGATGCGATGGCCTCGGAGGGCCCGACGCCCGACCCGATCATTGACCCGCGCAAGTCGCAAAAGGTTGAAGGCGAAGATTACGAGTTGCGCGACGGCTCGGTCGTGATCGCCTCGATCACGTCCTGCACCAACACCTCGAATCCCTATGTGATGATCGGTGCCGGTCTTGTGGCGCGCAAGGCCGCCGCCCTGGGCCTGACCCGCAAGCCCTGGGTGAAAACATCGCTGGCCCCCGGTAGCCAGGTCGTGTCGGCCTATCTTGAGGCCGCCGGTCTTCAGGACGATCTCGACAAGGTCGGGTTCAACCTTGTCGGCTATGGCTGCACCACCTGCATCGGCAACTCTGGCCCGCTGCAAAAAGAGATCTCCGAGGCGATTGCAAAGGGTGACCTGGTCGCCACCTCGGTTCTCTCGGGCAACCGCAACTTCGAGGGCCGCATTTCACCCGATGTGCGCGCCAACTATCTGGCCTCGCCGCCTCTGGTGGTGGCCTATGCGCTGGCCGGTGACATGAATATCGACCTTGCCAATGACCCGATTGCGCAAACGCCCGATGGCAAGGATGTCTATCTCAAGGATATCTGGCCGACCTCGAAAGAGGTGGCCGATCTGGTCGAACAGACCGTTACCCGCGGGGCATTCCAGTCGAAATATGCCGATGTTTTCAAAGGCGACGAAAAATGGCAGGGCGTCGAAACCTCAGAGGGTGAAACCTATGACTGGCCCGCGCAATCGACCTATGTGCAGAACCCGCCCTATTTCAAAGGCATGTCCAAGGAACCGGGCACGATCAGCAATATCGAGGGCGCGCGTGTCCTGGCGCTTTTGGGCGACATGGTCACCACCGACCACATCTCGCCTGCCGGGTCGTTCAAGGAAAGCACACCGGCCGGTCGATACCTGACCGAGCGTCAGGTGCCGGTGCGTGAATTCAACTCTTACGGTTCGCGTCGCGGCAACCACGAGGTGATGATGCGCGGCACCTTCGCCAACATCCGTATCAAGAACGAGATGCTGGACGGGGTTGAAGGCGGTTACACCAAGGGCCCCGATGGCGCACAGACCTCGATCTTTGACGCTGCCGAGGCCTATCAGGCCAACGGCACCCCGCTGGTGATCTTTGGCGGCGAGCAATATGGCGCCGGGTCGTCGCGTGACTGGGCCGCCAAGGGCACAGCCCTGCTTGGCGTCAAGGCCGTGATCGCCGAAAGCTTTGAGCGCATTCACCGCTCGAACCTGGTTGGCATGGGCGTTATCCCGTTTGAGTTCACCGGCGATGACACCCGCAAGACCCTTGGTCTTACCGGTGACGAAACCGTCGCGATTTCAGGCCTCGATACGATCAAACCGTTGCAGGAAGTGCCCTGCACCATCACCTATGCCGATGGCACGGTGAAGGAGATCATGATCAAGTGCCGGATCGATACCGCGATCGAGTTCGAATATATCGAACATGGCGGTGTGCTGCATTACGTGCTGCGCAACCTGGCCAAATCAGCGGCCTGATTTTTCAAGGCATAAGACGACAGGTAAATGCGGCCCCAAAAGGGGCCGCATTTTTCTATCCTAGGCGATATTTTCGCAACGCATACCACTTTAAGGGTGGTATGGAACGATTGTTCCTTGATTAAATCCTCGGATTTTTTCATGTCAGTATTATTGATTAAGGGAACTCGATAATGACTCTATCGACTGAACAGCTGATGCTTGTTGAACAACGACTAAGTAATGAGAAAAAATCTATCGGAATCGTATACCTGCTTTGGTTGCTATTTGGTGCCCTTGGAATTCACCGCTTTTATCTGGGCAAAACGCGTAGTGCGCTCGGGATGCTGGTCCTGACCATCCTGGGCGGTTTCACACTTGCCGTTTCCATCGGCGCATTTATTTCCATCGGCGCATTTTTCCTGATTGCCCTCGCCGTCTGGCTTCTTGTTGATGCCTTTCTCATTCCCGGCATGATCAAGGCAGATGCCCAGGCAAAACGCCTTACGATCGCGAATGAGATACACAACATGACAAGCCCGAAGTTTTTCTGATCCTCGCGGGATCGCGTCGCGCGCCTACACGTTTCCGCAGGACTAAACTGCTAATTCGGCGCCCCCCGCGCGGCGGGCCGCCCTTTTCCCGTTCTGTGCAAGAATATGCCAACCGGTAAAAATTTGCGCCAGTTCCCGCCAATGTCACGTGGATGACACAGGCGTGAAGGTATCACCCCTTTCAAACGTGCTCCTCATACCCAATCTTGGAAGGGAGCCGACAGAAAGGACGATCCAATGCGAACGGGTTTAATTCTTCTTCAGGCAGGTCTTTTGACCTTTCTGGCCGTCTATGGCGCCCAAGGCGAAGCCAACACGGCAGCGTCCTGCCCGCTGCCAGCCGCCGCCGTCAGTGGCGCACAATGCGCCGAGTAACCCCGGCGCAAAGGCAGGTTGACGCAGCCTAGCGGGCCGCCTCGATCGCTGGAAGGATGGTGCTCTGCATCACCCGACTGGTGATCGGTCCGGCAAATCGCAGAACGATATTGCCCTCGCCGTCGATGACATAGGTCTCGGGCACGCCGTAAACGCCCCAATTGAGCGCCATGCGTCCCTTTTCATCAGCGCCCATGGCGGCAAAGGGATTGCCCAGTTCTTCAAGAAAGCCCAGGGCGTTGGCAGGCTTGTCCTTGTAATTCACGCCGTAGATCGTGATCCCCTGCTCTGCGAGGATTTCAAGGTTGGGATGCTCAACCCGGCAAGGCGCGCACCAGCTTGCCCAGTAATTGACCAGCTTGACCGTGCCGTCACGCAGATCGCTGTCACCGAATATCGGCCCCGCTCCAAGTGCGGTCACCTCGACGGCGGGCGCCTGTTTGCCCTTGAGCGCCGAGGGAAGCTCGTTCGGGTTCTCGCGCTGCAAGCCGATTAGGGCGAGCCCGGCAAATCCCGCAAAGATCACCAGCGGCGCCAGCATCAGCGGCGATAGCTTAGCCATGTCGTTTCACCTTGTTTTCAATCTCCTGAAGCTGTTTGCGGACGCGGTTTGCCCGCATCACGCTAAGCACGATCAACCCGATGATGAGGGCGATCGAGACCGCATAGGAAGACAGGACCGCCTCGGCGTATTTCCCAAGATCAGGCATCATGCCCCCATCCTTTCACGTGCCAGAAGCACCCGCATCCGGCGGGCGCGGATTTCGGTACGCGTGCGCAGCAGCACAAGCGCGATGAACAACAACACGAACCCCGCGATGCAGACCAGCAGCGGATACCAGAACACATCTGCGACGTTTTCCTCTTTATCAAGGCTGAGCGAGGCACCCTGATGCAGGCCCTGATTCCAGAAATTCACCGCATAGCGGCTCAGCAGGGCAAAGACCGAGCCGACAAGGCAGAGGATGCTTGTAAGATCGGCGGCGGTGTCGTCGTTCTCGATCGCCTCCCAGAGAGCGATATAGCCAAGGTAGAACAGGAACAGGATCAGGAAACTGGTCAATCGCGGGTCCCAGGCCCACCATGTACCCCACATCGGCTGGCCCCAGATCGCGCCGGTGATCAGCGCGATCACCGTCATCACAAGACCCACCGGCGCCGCGGCACGGGCCGCAAGCGCGCTGACGTGGTGGCGGCGCACGATCCAGACCAGCGAGGTCACCAGCATCATCATCCAGGCGTTGATCGCCATAAGCGCGCTTGGCACATGCAGGTAGATGATCTTGACGGTCGATCCCTGCCGGTAATCGACGGGCGTGAAAAAGAACCCCCAGATCAACCCGAGCACCAGCGCAAGCGCCGCCAATCCCGCCACCCAGGGCAGAACCCGGTCGGTGGTCTGGATAAATTTCTTCGGGTTCGCATATTCCCAGAGTGCGTTCAGGTTCATCCCTAATCCCATATAACTAGCGCAGATTGACCCTTAGTACCGCAGCCGAGGCAAAAGGCAAAAGCGCGATGGTGCCGCAGGTGATCCCGGCCAGCATCAAGAGCGGCGTCGTCGTGTCAAACCCTTCGGCGCCGCGCCGCGCCATCTCTGCGCCAAAGATCAATGTAGGCACGTAAAGCGGCAGGACAAGCAGGCTCAGCAACAGCCCACCACGCTTGAGGCCCACGGTCAGCGCCGCGCCGAAGGTGCCGATCACGCTTAGCGCCGGGGTGCCAAGCACCAGCGATATGATCAGCGGTTGATAGCCCTCGGAGGGCATGTTCAGCAGCAGAGCAAAGACCGGTGCAGCAAGCACGAGCGGCAGGCCCGTCGTCACCCAATGCGCCAACGCCTTGATGCTCACGATCGCTTCCATCGGCAGCGGTGAGGTGGCCAGAAGGTCAAGGCTCCCGTCTTCCCAGTCGAGCGCAAAGATCCGGTCGAGCGACAACAGACAGGCCAGCAGCGCGCCCAGCCACAGGATGCCCGGTGCAATGGTCGACAAAAGCGAGCTTTGCGGCCCGACGCCGAAGGGCACCAGCACCACGACGATCAGAAAAAACGCAAGCCCAAGGCCAAAGCCCCCGCCCGCCCGCACCGCCAGGCGCAGATCCCGCAACAACAGGGCAATCACAGGAAGCCTCCGTCAAAATCATCAAACGCCAGGGGGGC
>NZ_CAJXIP010000019.1 GCF_913054395.1 uncultured Roseovarius sp. | reverse complement strand
GCCTGCGGACATGCAAATCCTGCGGCTGATGCCTGCTCGAACCCCAAAAAGGCCGCGCCGCGGTCCAGTGCTTTTTCGCCCCCTATTGACAGGGATCATTCCAGCGAAAACTTCGCCAACTACATTGTCAGGGCACAAAGAGCTCGTGCATCTGACCCAAAGGAGGATCACAGTATGACCTACCCTGTAAACATGGATGTCAAACCCGAGGTCTCGGCTCATTTTGACGAGGCGACAAACACCATCAGCTATATCGTCAAGGACCCGGGCAGCACTCATTGCGCGATCATCGACAGCGTGATGGATATAGACTATGCCGCCGGCCGGATCACCTATGATCACGCGGATGCGCTGATCGCCGAGGTCAAGGAGCGCGGCCTGACCGTCGACTGGATCATCCAAACCCATGTTCATGCCGATCACCTGAGTGCTGCGCCCTATCTGCAGGACGCTCTCGGCGGCAAGATCGGCGTCGGCGAGAAAATCATGGTGGTGCAGGAAACCTTTGGAAAGATCTTCAACGAAGGCACAGAATTCCAACGGGACGGGTCGCAATTTGACGCTTTGTTCAAGGATGGCGATACCTATATGGTTGGCGGCCTGCAGGGATTTGCCATGTACACGCCCGGCCACACCCCCGCCTGCATGGTGCATGTGATGGGCAATGCCGCCTTTGTGGGTGACACGCTGTTCATGCCCGATGGCGGCTCGGCGCGCGCGGATTTTCCGGGCGGGGATGCGGCACAGCTTTACGACAGCATCCAGAAGGTGCTTGCCCTGCCCGACGAGATGCGCCTGTTCATGTGTCACGATTACGGCCCCAATGGCCGCGACATTCAGTGGGAAACCACCGTGGCCGAGGAAAAGGCCCACAACATCCATGTGGGCGGTGGCAAGACCCGCGAGGATTTCATCAAGTTCCGCACCGAGCGCGACGCGACACTGGCGATGCCGCGGCTGATCATCCCGTCGTTGCAGGTCAACATGCGCGCGGGCGAGGTGCCGAGGGATGAAGACGGCAATCCGATGCTCAAGGTGCCGGTCAACAAGCTTTAAACTCTGGGGGAAGTCTTTTGGATATCAAAACGATCACGTCAGGCCTGTCTGTCGCGGCGCAAATCACCGCCGCGGACATGCGGGCAATCAAGGATGCGGGCTTTCGCTCTGTGATCTGCAACCGGCCCGATGGCGAAGGCGCGGATCAGCCGACCTTTGACGAACTTTCCAGGGCGGCAAGGGACCTCGGGCTTGAGGCCGCCTATTTGCCGATCGTATCGGGCAAGGTCGCGGACGAGGACGCCGAGGCCTTTGACGCGGCCCTGACCGCCTTGCCGGGGCCGACGCTGGCCTATTGCCGGACCGGGACGCGCTCGGCCACTCTCTGGTCACTGTCACAGGCCAGGACGCGGGACCTGTCGGACATCCTCGCCGCGACCAAGGCGGCGGGCTATGACATGGCGGGCGTGGTGCGCCGGATTGCCAATGGCGGCAAGACGCCGACCGACACCGGCGACGCCAGCTTTGAAGTGGTGATCGTCGGTGCAGGGGCTGGCGGAATTGCCGCCGCCGCCAGCCTCAAGGCGCGCAAACCGGACCTTGAGATTGCCATCATCGACCCCGCCGACATCCACTATTACCAACCCGGCTGGACCATGGTTGGCGGCGGCATTTTCGAGCCGTCAGACACCGCGCGCACCATGGGGTCCCTCATTCCACGTGGCGTGCATTGGATCAAATCCGCCGTGGCGGCCTTCGAGCCGGACAACAACGCCGTCATCCTCGATGGGTGTCGCGTGGTGAAATACCAACGCCTCATCGTCTGTCCGGGGATCAAGCTTGACTGGCACAAGATCGACGGCCTTGTCGATACATTGGGTCAGAACGGCGTGACCTCGAATTACCGCTACGACCTGGCACCCTATACCTGGCAACTGGTGCAGGGGATGAAAGAGGGCCGCGCGATCTTTACCCAGCCACCGATGCCGATCAAATGCGCCGGTGCGCCGCAAAAGGCGATGTATCTTTCGGGCGATGCCTGGGCCCGGCGCGGGGTTCTGAAAGATATAGACATTCAGTTCAACAATGCCGGGGGCGTTCTCTTCGGGGTCAAGGATTATGTTCCGGCGCTGATGGAGTACGTCGGAAAATACGACGCAACGCTGAATTTCTTTCATAATCTGGTCGCCGTCGATGGCCCGGCCCGCAAGGCATGGTTCGATGTGGCCAGGCCCGACGCCCCGGTCGAGCGCGTCGAGATGGAGTTTGACATGATGCATGTCTGCCCGCCCCAGACCGCGCCCGACTTCATCCGCGTCTCGCCGCTGGCGGATGCGGCGGGATGGGTCGATGTGGATCAGGCGACGCTGCGCCACAAAAGCTATGACAACATCTGGTCGCTTGGCGATGTGATGAACGCCCCCAATGCCAAAACCGCCGCCGCCGCGCGCATTCAGGCGCCGATCGTGGCCGAGAATATCGTCGCGGACATCCGCGGCGGATCGCCCGTGGCGCAGTATAACGGCTATGGCTCCTGCCCGCTCACGGTCGAGCGCGGCAAGATCGTACTGGCGGAATTCGGCTATGGCGGCACCATGCTTCCAAGCTTTCCAAAGGCGTTCATTGACGGCACCAAGCCGTCGCGGGCCGCATGGTTCCTGAAGGAAAAGATGCTGCCGCCGATCTATTGGAAGGCCATGCTCAAGGGCCATGAGTGGATGGCCAAACCCGAAAAAGTCACCGTCAAGTAAACCCTCGCGCGCCGTCTTTGCCCCGGTTGCAAAGGCGGCCTTCACAAGACCGAGCCCTGAATGCCTGCTTACCTGACCCGCGCGCTTCCCATCCTGTCATGGGGGCGCGTCTATGATCGCACTGCCTTTGGCAATGACCTGGTTGCGGCGCTGATCGTCACTATAATGCTTATCCCGCAATCGCTGGCCTATGCCCTGCTTGCCGGATTGCCGCCCGAGGCAGGGCTTTATGCCTCGATTGCGCCGATCATCCTTTACGCGATCTTCGGCACCAGCCGCGCACTTGCCGTCGGCCCGGTCGCCGTTGTGTCCCTGATGACCGCCGCCGCGCTCAGCAATATCGTGGAACAGGGCACGATGGGCTATGGCATTGCCGCATTGTCCCTGGCGGTCCTGTCCGGGGGGATCCTGTTGGGCATGGGGCTTTTCCGGCTTGGGTTTGTCGCCAACTTCCTGTCGCACCCGGTGATTGCGGGCTTTATCACCGCCTCGGGGCTAATCATCGCCGCAAGTCAGCTCAAGCATATCCTGGGGATCAATGCGCAGGGCCACACCCTGTTGGACATCGTGGTGTCGCTGGCCGGGCACCTGGGCGAAACAAACCCCATTACCGCCGTGATCGGCATTCTGGGCACGGCGTTTCTGTTCTGGGTGCGCAAGGGCCTCAAGCCGCTGATGCAGCGCCTTGGTGCGGGCGCGGGCCTTACTGGCGTCGCGGTCAAGGCCGGGCCGGTCGCGGTCGTGGTCGTGAGCACGCTTGCCGTCTGGGGCTTGGGCCTTGCGGACCGGGGCGTCAGGATCGTTGGCGACGTGCCCCAGAGCCTGCCGCCGCTGACCATGCCTTCGCTCTCGCCGACGCTTCTGGGGCAGCTATTGCTACCGGCCTTCCTGATCTCGATTATCGGATTTGTTGAATCGATTTCCGTGGCCCAGACCCTTGCCGCGAAGAAACGCCAGCGGATTGATCCAGACCAGGAGCTGATCGGCCTTGGCGCCGCCAATATCGGCGCGGCCTTTACCGGCGGTTTCCCGGTGACGGGCGGGTTTTCGCGCTCGGTGGTAAATTTCGATGCCGGCGCCGAAACCCCGGCCGCGGGGGCTTATACGGCGGTCGGGCTTGCGATTGCGGCGCTGTTTCTCACCCCGCTGATCTATTTCCTGCCCAAGGCAACCCTTGCCGCTACCATCATCGTCGCGGTGCTGAGCCTTGTGGATTTCAGCATCCTCAAACGCAGCTGGGACTATTCCAAGGCGGATTTCGCCGCCGTTCTGGTCACGATCCTTCTGACGCTTGGTCTTGGGGTCGAGGCTGGTGTTTCCGCCGGGGTGGGCCTGTCGATCCTGCTGCATCTTTACAAGACCTCCCGCCCGCATGTGGCCGAGGTCGGACAGGTCCCCGGCACCGAACATTTCCGCAATATCCTGCGGCACAAGGTCAAGACCGATCCCCACATCGTAAGCCTGCGCGTCGATGAAAGCCTGTATTTCGCCAATGCCCGCTTTCTTGAGGAAAAGATTCACAACCGGGTGGCCAATGATCCGCAAATTCGCCACGTGATCCTGCAATGCTCGGCGATCAATGAAATCGACCTGAGCGCGCTTGAATCGCTTGAAATGATCAACGAGCGCCTGCACGAGATGAACGTCAGGCTTCACCTGTCCGAGGTCAAGGGCCCGGTCATGGACCGCCTCAGGCAACAGCATTTCCTGACGGAAATGACCGGTCAGGTCTTTTTGTCCCAATATGAGGCGGTCACGACCCTGAAATCCCTGCCCCGGGAAGACCAGGCCTGACAGGCGTTCACTTCCCCCTTCTGCCCCTGCGGGATTGCCCCTATAGTGGCCCGAAAAGCAGCAAGGCACGAACCGGGGCGCAGGCATGGCAAAGACCACGGAGAAGCACACCGATTTCAATATCATGATCGTTGGTCAGGGTGGGCGGCTACAATTCGAGGCGCTGATATTTGCGGCCTCGCTGCGCGACCAGAGCCCTGATTTCAAGGGCAGGCTGTTCGTAGCCGAACCCCAGCCGGGCGCGCTCTGGCCCAATGATCCGCGCATCAGGGGCGACGAGACCCGCGATCTTCTGAAGGAGCTGGGCGCCGAAATCATTCCGTTTGAGAACAAGCACTTCGGCCACACCTATCCCTATGGCAACAAGATCGAGGCTCTGTTCAGCCTGCCCAAGGGCGAGCCCTTCGTGTTTTTTGATACCGACACCCTGATCACCGGGGATCTGGCCTCGGTTCCGTTCGATTTCACCCGCCCCACCGCCTCGATGCGGCGCGAAGGCACCTGGCCGCAGCTTGAACTTTACGGCCCCGGCTATGGCGCCATCTGGAAATCACTTTATGACAAGTTCGGGCTTGATTTTGAAAGCTCACTGGATCTGGGGCAGCCCGATGAATACTGGCAGCGCTATCTTTATTTCAACGCGGGTTTTTTCTTTTACGACTGCCCGCGTGTCTTTGGTCAGCGGTTTCTGGACTACGCCCTGGCCATTGCCAACGATGCCCCGCCGGAACTTGTCTGCCAGGAACTTGATCCCTGGCTTGATCAGGTTGCCCTGCCTCTGGTGATCCACTCGTTTGGCGGTGCCCGCGACACGCCTGAGGCGGGGCTTCTGGATGGCGATATCACCTGTCATTACCGGGTTCTGCCCCTGCTTTATGCCCGCGAATCCGATCATGTGGTCAAGGTACTGGAAAGCGTAACCGCGCCCAATCGCGTCAAGAAGGTGCTGAAGGAATACGACCCGATCAAACGGATGATCTATCAGGGGCGCGGCCGGAAAGTGCGTGCGTTGTTCGATCAGGACGACCTGCCGCGCCGCGAACAGGCCATCCGCAATACGATCAAGCGCAACGGATTTTGGATGCGCTAAGCCCCGAAAGATTCAGCCTGTCACGACGCGAACACAGCGCCCATATCGGCAAAACCTTTCAATTCCACAGGGTTGCCCGAGGGGTCACAGAAAAACATCGTCCATTGCTCCCCCGGCTCTCCTTCAAAGCGCACGGTCGGCGGGATGACAAACTCTGTCCCGGCCTGTTCGAGGCGCGCGGCGACCTCGCGCCATGTCTCCAGCGGCAAAACCACGCCGAAATGCGGCATCTGAACCATGTGATCACCGACCTTGCCGGTTGGCTTGGTGGCAAAGGGCGCACCGAGATGCAGGCTTAGTTGATGGCCGAAGAAATCGAAATCGACCCAGGTTTCGGTCGATCGGCCCTCGGTCGCGCCCAGAAGGTCGCCATAAAAGCCGCGCGCCGCGTCCAGATCGGTCACATTTATCGCCAGATGAAACGGATATGCCATCTCGGGTCTCCTAGAATGAGTTAACGCCAGTTGTGGCGCAAACTCGGATGCCCTAAACCCGAATGCAAGCATTTCCGAGGAGGACAGATAAAATGGCTTATGGCTTTGACACATTGCAGATTCACGCCGGCGCCCGACCGGATCCCGCCACCGGCGCGCGGCAGGTGCCGATTTACCAGACAACGGCCTATGTGTTTCGCGATGCCGAACACGCCGCCGCGCTGTTCAACCTGCAAGAGGTCGGGTACATCTACTCGCGCCTGACCAATCCGACGGTGGCCGCGCTTCAGGAACGTGTCGCGACACTTGAGGGCGGTGTCGGCGCGGTCTGTTGTTCATCCGGCCATGCCGCCCAGATCATGGCGCTTTTCCCGCTGATGGGGCCGGGCCTTAACGTGGTGGTCTCGACGCGTCTTTATGGTGGCTCGATCACCCAGTTCAGCCAGACAATCAAACGCTTTGGCTGGTCCGCGAAATTCGTCGATTTCGATGACCTCGACGCAATTGCGGCGGCGATTGATGACGATACCCGCGCCGTCTTCTGCGAATCCATCGCCAATCCGGGCGGCTATATCACCGATCTCGACGCGGTGGCGAAGATCGCCGATACCGCCGGTGTGCCGCTGATCGTGGATAACACAAGCGCCACGCCGTACCTCTGCCGTCCGATCGAGCACGGTGCGACGCTTGTCGTGCATTCGATGACCAAATACCTGACCGGCAATGGCACCGTCACCGGCGGCGTCGTGGTGGATTCGGGCAATTTCAACTGGTCTGCCTCGGATAAGTTCCCCTCGCTCAGCGCCCCCGAGACCGCCTATCACGGCCTCAAGTTCCACGAAACCTTCGGGCCGCTCGCCTTTACCTTCCACAGCATCGCCATTGGCCTGCGTGATCTGGGCATGACACTCAACCCGCAAGCGGCGCATTACACCCTGATGGGGATCGAAACCCTCAGCCTGCGCATGGAGCGCCATGTTCAGAACGCCGAAAAAGTGGCCGGATGGCTTGAAAGTCACCCCGCGATCGAGGCCGTGACCTATGCCGGTCTTGCCTCGTCGCCCTATCACGACCGTGTCGCGCGGATTTGCCCAAAAGGCGCTGGCGGGCTGTTCACGATTGCGCTCAAGGGGGGCTATGATGCCTGCATCCGCTTTGTCGACAGCCTTGAATTGTTCAGCCATGTGGCCAACCTCGGTGACACCCGAAGCCTGGTGATCCATTCCGCCTCGACCACCCACCGCCAGCTTTCGCCGGAACAGCAAACCGCTGCCGGGGCTGCGCCGAATGTGGTGCGAATCTCGATCGGGATCGAGGATGCCGAGGACATCATCGCCGATCTCGATCAGGCGCTGTCCAAGGCGAACGGCTGATTCTTCCCCCGTTCCGGGCCGCCCGTGGCGGCGCCGGGACGGGGCTTTTAGTTTGCCTCGGCGCGAAGCTGCTATAAAATCAGCGCGGTGAACGCAGGACTCCCGATTGCGCAGTGCCGGTGTTAAAGCAGTATAGATGAAACCCAATTTCGCCTTATCCCTGTCCGTCGAAGGCATCGGCCTTTTGCACCGCGCGCATGCGGGCTGGCATCTGGTGGGCGAAACGACCCTCGACGCAGAGGACCTGAATGGCGATCTCGCGGCTTTGAAATCCAAGGCACTGGCACTTGATCCCTCGGGCTTTGCGACCAAGCTGATCCTGCCGAACGAACAGATTAAATACCTTGACCTGTCGGCGGATACGGCACCGGATGGTGATATTGACCGTGCGGTCGCTGAGGCGCTGGACGGGGCCACGCCCTATGCGCTTGAGGATCTGACCTATGACTGGGCGCTGGATGGCGATCGTATCCTGGTCGCCGCCGTTGCCCGCGAAACGCTGGAAGAGGCCGAAGCCTTTGGCCTTGAGCACGCGTTCAATCCGATAAGCTTTGTCGCGCGCCCCGATGCGAGCACCTTTCCCGGCGAGCCGTTTTTTGGCACCACCCGGCACGCCCGTGACACGCTTGGCCCCAAGGTGTCGATTGACCGCGACGAGACCGCCGTGTCGATCATCGGTGCGGCCCATATGCCCGAGGGTACAGAGGCATCTGCCCCGGATGCGCCGCAAGACCCCGCGCCCCCTGCCGCGCCCGAGAACAAGACCCCGGCCGTTGCCTTTACCAGCATCCGGGCCAATCGCACCGTTGATCCGGGGCAGGCGCCAAAGCTGGCGGGTGCCGAGCGATTTACGCCCACGGCCCCTTCGGCGCCGCTGCCGGATCTGCCTGGGCCCGGCCCCGCGCCGCAACTGACCGGCGCCGTTGATCCCGCCTGGGGCGATCTGGCCGCCGCCAGCCTGACGCCGACGCCCGAACCACAGGAACGGGCCGCAGCGGCTTTGCGCCGCAACAAACCGGCCAAACGTGCCGAGGCAAAAACAGGCTCGCCGAACGAGGCCGAGCGCATGACGGTCTTTGGCGCACGTGCGGATCAGCGCGTGGGCGGAAAGCCGCGCTATCTGGGCCTGATCCTGACCGCGGTCCTGCTGCTTTTCCTGATCATGGTTGCGGCCTGGGCGGCAATGTTCACCGACGGGGGCGTGGCCGGATTGTTCCGCAAGTCCCCCACGCCCGAGATCATAGCAACCCGGCCACCGCCCGCCCCCGAGACCGAGGACCCGGTTGCGGATGCCGTGAACCAGCCGACGCCACTGCCCGAGGCAGCCCCCCCGCAGGAGGCACAGCTTGACCCGGTGGTCGCACCTGCGCCAGTGTCCGAAGCCACCCCGCCAGAGACCGCGGCGCAAGAGACCGCACAGGCCGTTCCTGCTGCGGAACTGACGCCGGATCAGGCCTTGGCGCGCTACGCCGCGACCGGGATCTGGCAAATGGCACCGACCCAGACAGAGGTGCCCAATGCCACCGGGCTTGATGATTTCTATCTCACCTCAATTGACGACACGGTCAATTTTCAGGATGCGGTCGCCCTGCCCTCGCCCCAGGGCGCCGGGGTTGACCGGCGCCCCGAAACCCCCGCCTCGCCCGCGCCGCCGGACACGCAGTTCGCACTTGACCCGCGTGGCTTTGTTCTTGCAACACGCGGTGGGGCGCTGACGCCGGATGGCGTGCTTGTACGCGCAGGGCCGCCGCCGCTTGTGCCGCCGGACATGCCCGCCCGCGCCGTGCCCCTGCCGGGACTTGAGCAAACCGCCGAAGCGCAGGCCGAACAGCAGCGATTAGGCGAAATTCGCCCGCGCAGCCGCCCCGATAATCTGGCTGAACAACAGGAACGCGGCGTACTCAGTGGGCGCACCCGTTCGGAACTGGCGGCGCTGCGCCCGCGCAGCCGCCCGCAAACGGTGATCAACGCCGCCGCCCTCCTGCGCGCGCCCGAACCTGATGCTGCCGCAGTGGCCAAAGCCCTTGCCGAGGCCGTCGAAACACCGGACACCACCAGCACCGAACAGGCGGTGGTGGCTTCGCTCAAGCCCAAACCGCGACCCGGCAATTTCGAAAAGATCGTGAGCCGCAGCACGCCTTCGAATACGCCCGCGATTTCCGGCCAGGCCGCCAAGCCCGCCGCGCCGTCGATTCCCTCCAAGGCCTCGGTGGCGCGACAGGCGACCGCGCGCAACGCGATCAATCTGCGCGACGTCAATCTTATCGGCGTTTACGGCAACGCCAAGAACCGCCGCGCCCTGGTCCGGCTGGCCAATGGCCGCTATCAGAAAGTGCAGGTAGGCGACCGCCTGAATGGCGGGCAGGTATTGGCGATTGGCGACACGGAGCTTCGCTATAAGAAGCGTGGGCGCGACGTGGTACTGCGGATGCCCAAAGGCTGATGGAGGGGTTCCTTTTCCAGGCTTCGATCTATCTCGCGGCCACGGTGATCGCCGTTCCCCTGGCGGCACGCCTTGGGCTTGGGTCGGTGCTTGGCTACCTTCTGGCCGGAGTTTTGATCGGGCCGGTCTTTGGCTTTGTCGGCGGGCATGAAACCGCTGAATTACAGCACGTTGCCGAATTCGGCGTGGTGATGATGCTGTTTCTGATCGGGCTGGAACTTGAGCCGCGCGCGCTTTGGGACATGCGCCATCGCCTGCTTGGTCTGGGCGGGTTGCAGATCGTGCTAACCACGCTGGCGATCATGACCGGAGCAAGCCTTTTGGGGCTGGGCTGGAGTGTGGCGCTTGCGATAGGGCTTATCTTTGCGCTGTCGTCGACGGCGATTGTTCTGCAAACCCTGTCGGAAAAGAGGTTGATGCGGACGGGGGGCGGGCGATCGGCGTTTTCGGTGCTCCTGACACAGGATATCGCGGTGATCCCGATGCTGGCCTTCCTGCCGCTTCTGGCCTTGCCGAAGACTGCCGACATGGTTTTGGGCGAGGTGCTTTCGCGCGGCGCACAGCCGCCGGAACACGGCGCGGCGGGCGCACATCAGGTTGCGCAATCCCTGATCGCGAGCCTGCCGGGATGGGGTGCCACACTGGTCACAATCGGCGCCGTGGCCGCCATCATCCTGGCCGGAATTTACCTGACGCGGCCTGTGTTCCGCTTTATCCATGCCGCCCGGCTGCGGGAAATGTACACCGCGCTTGCCCTGCTTATCGTGGTGTCGATTTCGTTCTTGATGATGCTGGTCGGCCTGTCCCCGGCGCTTGGCGCGTTTCTGGCCGGCGTGGTTCTTGCCAACAGTGAATTCCGCCACGAACTTGAAAGCGATATCGCGCCCTTCAAAGGCCTGTTGCTGGGGCTGTTCTTTATCACCGTTGGGGCGGGAATCAATTTCACCATCCTGTTCGGCGCACCGTTCCTGGTGGTTGGGCTTGCGCTTGCGGTGATCGTGATCAAGGGCGGCGTGCTTTGCATTCTGGGCTGGGCCTTTGCGCTGCGCGGGCGTGATTTGTGGCTGTTCACACTGGGCCTGGCGCAAGCGGGGGAATTCGGGCTGGTATTGATCGGCTTTACCGATCAGCAACACGTTCTGCCGCGCGGCCTAAGTGAAACGCTGTTGCTTGTGGTGGCGCTGACCATGCTGATCACGCCGCTGTTGTTCATTCTCTATGATTGGCTGTCGCAGCACATTCAGGACAGTGACGACGGGCAGGATGCCGATGAGATCGACGAGAAAGGCCCGGTCATTATCGCCGGGATCGGGCGTTTTGGGCAGATCGTCAACCGGCTTGTGCGCTCAAGCGGGTTTGAAACCGTGGTGCTTGACCATGACCTGAACGCGATTCAGCGGATGCGCCGCTTTGGCATCAAGGGTTTTCTGGGCGATCCGACACGACCCGACCTCTTGCACGCCGCCGGCCTGCACGACGCGCGTGTCCTGGTGGCCGCGCTTGACGATCCTGATGCCGTGGTGCGCCTTGTCGCCTTTGCGCGCCGCGAGTGCCCCGATCTGCACATCATCGCGCGCGCGCATGATCGCACCCATGTGTTTCGCCTTTATCAGGCCGGGGCCAATGACATCGTGCGCGAACTGTTCGACAGCTCGCTGCGGGCGGGGCGCTATGTGCTTGAGAACATGGGCCTGACCGAGTTCGAGGCCGCCGAGCTTGAGAAAACCTTTTACAAGCATGACCGCACATCGGTCCGCGAATTGGCGGCGCTTTGGGATCCGACGATCCCCACGACCGACAATGCCGCCTATATCAGCCGCGCGCGAGAGCTGGAAAAAGACCTTGAAACCATGCTGCTGTCACAGCTTGAAGAATCCGCCGCCCTGTCAGCCGAGGAAAGAGACGAAACCTGATTTCCCGGAGCTGGTAACGCCATGTTGTTCAATTATTGGCACAATTGCCGCAAGGCGTCCTTGAAAAAGGGCGCGCGGTAAATCGCGCTGGCAAGATCGCGACAGGCCGTTATATAGTTGAATTCAATTCCCGACCGGACGAGCAGCCAATGGGACAGGGCCCTATGAGCCTTCAGGCAACACCCCAGATGCCGCTTGCCCTGCCAGCGGCCACAAAGACCGAAGTACGCACACAGTTTGCGGCGCTTTGCTATCGCATGGTGCGCGACAAGCCGGAAATCCTTTTGATCACAAGTCGCGGATCGGGCCGCTGGATCGTTCCCAAGGGATGGCCGATACCGGGCAAGACCCCCTCTGAGATCGCCCTGACCGAAGCCTGGGAAGAGGCCGGCGTGCGCGGTCGCGCCTATGAGCGTTGCATTGGCGTCTATTCCTATACCAAGGCGATCGGTCCAGAGCGCGGCCTGCCCTGTGTTGCCATGGTTTACCCGGTGCGGGTCAAGACGCTTGCCGGGAAATACCCCGAAGCCGGACAGCGCAAACACAAATGGCTGCGCCCCAAAAAGGCCGCGGCCCGCATCGACGAACCCGAATTGGCGCATATCATCCGCGCCTTCAACCCGCATCAACTCGGCATCTAAGTGGTGCATATACCTTGAACTTCGCGCGATCACGCGTAACTATCATATGTATTCCATCTGGACCTGGACATGATTCAATTCAGCCTGAAATGCGCCGGGGATCACCGCTTTGACAGCTGGTTCCAATCGGCCGAAGCCTTTGAGAAGCTGCGCGCGCGCGGCATGGTGACCTGTGCCGTATGCGGATCTGATGAAGTGGAAAAGGCGCTTATGGCGCCGCGGGTGCGGGCAAGCCGCGCGCGCGCGGTCGAGGATTCCCCCACGCCCGAGGATGGCGCGATCCCCCAACCCGCCAGCCCCGCGGAACAGGCCATCGCCGAATTGCGCCGCCGGGTCGAGGAAAACTCGGAATATGTCGGGCGTAATTTTGCGCGCGAAGCGCGAGACATGCATGGCGGGCTGGCCCCCGAACGCGCGATCTATGGCGAGGCGCACCCCGATGAGGCGCGAAAGCTGTTTGAAGCGGGCGTGCCCGTCACCCCCCTGCCGTTCATTCCAGGGCGCAAATCGAACTGATCCCAACCCGAAAGGTCATTCATGCATATCGTCATCACGGGCGCGAATCGCGGCATTGGCAAGGCCCTGGCCGATCACTATCGCGCGGCGGGTCACCGTGTTACCGGAACGGCGCGACAGCCGACCGGAGAGCTGATCGCGCTTGATGTAACCGATCCGACAGCGCATCACGCGATGGCAGAGCAGATGGGCGATCAGCCGGTCGATCTTCTGATCTGCAACGCCGGGGTTTATCCCGACAGGCACGAAACCCTCGAAAACGGCTACCCGGCCTCGATGTGGGCGCAGGCATTTGCCACCAATGTGACCGGCGTTTTCCTGAGCATTCAAACGCTTTTGCCGCGGATCAAGGCAGCGAAGGCAGGCAAGATCGCGGTGATCTCAAGCCAGATGGCAAGCGACACCCGTGCACCCGGCGGAAGCTATATCTATCGCGCCTCAAAGGCGGCGGCGCTAAATCTGGGGCGCAACCTGGCGGTAGACCTGGCGCCAAGCGGCGTTGCGGTTGGTATTTACCACCCCGGCTGGGTGCGCACCGGCATGGGCGGCGACGGCGCCGCCATCTCGGTTGACGAGGCGGCCGAGGGTCTTGTCGCGCGGTTCGCCGAACTTGACCTTGCAAGCACCGGATGTTTTCGCACCTATGACGGCCAGGATCACCCCTATTAGGCGCGCGCGCAGTTTCGTCATGCTGCGAAAATGCCCGGAGAAACGCGCACGAATTTTCCGGGCGGAGGCATCCTGCGACACCTGCCCTCTTGCACCGGGCCCTGCCCGCGCGTAAACCGCGCGCGATAAACCGGCTCAGGACATTGCACATGCCCGTTCTCGTCATGAAATTCGGTGGCACCTCTGTTGCCACGCTTGACCGTATCCGCCGCGCCGCCAAACGCGTTGGCGTCGAAGTGGCCAAAGGCTATGACGTGATCGTCATCGTCTCTGCGATGTCGGGCAAAACCAACGAGCTTGTCGGCTGGGTGAATGAAATCTCGCCGCTTTACGATGCACGCGAATATGACGCCGTGGTCAGCTCTGGCGAAAATATCACTGCGGGCCTCATGGCGCTGACGCTTCAGGAAATGGACGTGCCCGCGCGCAGCTGGCAGGGCTGGCAAGTGCCGCTAAAGACCAATTCGGCGCATTCGTCGGCGCGGATCGAAGAAATCCCGACCGACAATCTCAACGCCAAGTTCTCAGAGGGCATGCGCGTGGCGGTGGTTGCCGGCTTTCAGGGGATTTCCCCGGAGGGGCGTATTACCACCCTCGGCCGGGGCGGATCAGACACCACCGCCGTGGCCTTTGCCGCCGCCTTTGATGCCGAACGCTGCGATATCTACACCGATGTCGATGGCGTTTATACCACCGATCCGCGGATCAGCTCCAAGGCGCGAAAGCTTGACAAGATCGCCTTCGAGGAAATGCTTGAACTGGCCTCGCTCGGGGCCAAGGTATTGCAGACCCGCTCTGTCGAGCTGGCGATGCGGTTTAATGTCCGGCTGCGGGTTCTCAGCAGCTTTGAGGAGCAATCAGACGACGCAGGGACCCTGGTCTGCGCCGAGGAGGAAATCATGGAATCAAATGTCGTCAGTGGCATCGCCTATTCGCGTGACGAGGCAAAGATGACCCTTATTTCTGTCGCCGACCGCCCCGGCATCGCCGCCGCCATCTTCGGGCCGCTTTCAGAAGCGGGGGTCAATGTCGACATGATCATTCAGAACATCGCCGAGGAAGGTCGCACCGACATGACCTTTTCGTGCCCCACAGATCATGTCAAGCGCGCCGAAAAGGCGCTGCAAGAGGCCAAGGAAAAGGGCGAAATCAACTATCACGATCTGGTCGCCGATACCGATGTGGCCAAGATTTCCGCCGTGGGCATCGGCATGCGGAGCCAATCGGGCGTGGCCGCCAAGATGTTCAAGACGCTGTCGGATGAAGGTGTGAACATCAAGGTCATTGCAACATCAGAGATCAAGATTTCTGTTCTGGTTGACCGGAAATACATGGAACTTGCGGTCCAAGCCCTGCATGATGCCTTCGAACTGGATAAAGCGGCCTGATCCTGTTTCCTGCCCGATGCGTGTCGGCAAGGGTCGGGCCAAGACCTGAAACGGCCCCCGGGGTGCGATGCTGCCATGACCAAGACATTCAAGACCGACAGCCGCCAAATGCTGGGACGTCTGCGCGACGTCATGGCAGAGGATGCCGCAGGTCAGACGCGGCTGGATCAGATCACCCGGCTGATCGCCGAGGAAATGCGCACCGAGGTGTGCTCGATCTATCTGTTCCGCGACGAGGACACACTCGAGCTTTGCGCGACCGAAGGGCTTAACCCGCAGGCGGTGCATGAAACCCGGCTTAAGCTTGGCGAGGGCCTTGTGGGCCGCGTGGCACGCACCGGCCAGGTTGTGAACACCGACGATGCGCCCTCGGCCAAGGGCTTTCGCTTCATGCCGGAAACCGGCGAAGAGGCCTATTCGTCGTTCATGGGTGTTCCGATCCAGCGGCTTGGCGAAAAGCTTGGCGTGCTGGTCGTGCAATCCAAGCAATCCCGGCTGTTTTCCGAAGAAGAGGTTTACGCCGTCGAAGTGGTCGCCATGGTGCTCGCCGAAATGGCCGAGCTTGGCGTTTTCGTCGGTGAAGGCGCGGCCATGTCGGCGCGCCATCAGCAGGCCAAGCTGTTCCGCGGCACAACCGTGCAGGAAGGCACCGCGCAGGGCCATGTCTGGCTTCATGAACCCCGCGTCGTGGTCACCAACCCGATCGCCGAAGACCCCGCGCGCGAGCTTGAGCGCCTGCATGAGGCGGTCGAGACCCTGCGCGTTGGCGTTGACCGGATGCTATCCACCGCCGGTGGCGACAAGGATCAGCTTGACGTGCTCGAAGCCTACCGGATGTTTGCCAACTCCAAAGGCTGGATGCGCCGGATGGAAGAGGATATCAACAGCGGCCTTTCCGCCGAGGCCGCCGTCGAGAAAGAACAATCCGCCGCGCGTGCACGGATGAACCAGGTAAGTGACGCCTATCTGCGCGACCGCCTGCATGACCTTGACGATCTGTCCAACCGGCTGTTGCGGATTCTGACCGGGCAAGGCACCGAGACCGGGGCAGAGATGCCGCCCGACCCGATCCTGATCGCGCGCAATATCGGCCCGGCCGAGCTTTTGGATTATGGCCGCTCTCTCAGGGGGATCGTCCTTGAAGAGGGATCGGTCGGCAGCCATGCCGCGATCGTCGCGCGGGCGCTGGCGATACCGCTGGTGATCCATGCGGCGCGGATCAGCAACGAGGCGCTGAATGGCGATTACATTCTGGTGGATGGCGATCAGGGTCTGGCGCATCTGCGCCCTGACGACGCCGTCGTGGCGGCGTTTCGCGACAAGATCGCGATGCAGGCCCAGGCGCAGGAACGCTATGCCTCGATTCGCGACAAACCGGCGGAAACCCTGTGCGGTCAACGCATCAAACTTAAGATGAATGCTGGCCTGATGGCCGACCTGCCCAGCCTTGAAAGCTCAGGCGCCGAAGGCGTCGGCCTTTTTCGTACCGAGCTTCAGTTCCTGATCCGAAGCCATATGCCCAAGCGTGCCGAACTGTCCGAGCTTTATTCGCGGGTGATGGATGCCGCCAAGGATCAGCGCGTGGTCTTCCGCACTCTGGACATCGGGTCGGACAAGGTGCTGCCCTACATGCAGGCCACGGACGAGCCGAACCCGGCCATGGGCTGGCGCGCGATCCGCGTCGGATTGGACAAGCCGGGCGTCATGCGCATGCAGCTTCAGGCGCTGATCCGCGGCGCCAAGGGGCGGCACCTGTCGATCATGTTCCCCTTCGTGGCGCAGCGAAGCGAATTCACCGCCGCGCGCGCCGAGATGGACAAGGCGCTTGAACGCGAGCGCATTCTCGGCCATCCGCTTCCGGCTTCGATCGAGTTGGGGGCGATGCTGGAAACGCCCTCGCTCGCCTTTGCCCCGGATGATTTCTATAGCGAGGTAGATTTCATCTCGGTGGGGGGCAACGACCTCAAACAGTTCTTCTTTGCTGCGGACCGTGAAAACGAACGGGTACGCAAGCGCTACGACACCCTCAATGTCAGCTTTCTGAACTTTCTCGAAGGCATCGTCTATCGCTGTGCCACCACCGGTACGCCGCTCAGCTTTTGTGGCGAAGATGCCGGTCGTCCGGTCGAGGCCGCCTGTCTGGCCGCCATCGGCTTTCGCACGCTGTCGATGCGCCCCGCCTCTATCGGGCCGGTCAAAAGCCTGTTGCGCCGACTTGATCTCGGCGAATTGCGCAGCGTCATCCATACTGAGCGCGACCGCGGCACCCAGTCGGTACGCAGCGCGGTGATGGAGTATCTGCGCGGTCGCTTCTAAGCCCGCGCCGACCGGCCAAACCAGCCCCCTACCGCCGCGACACACCAGCCGACAACGCCTGATTACTTGCGCTTTTCAATTACGCCGTCATCCCACTATAAGGCGGGTGCAGTCAGGCAGGCATAGGGCACCCGTGGACTATTTATCACCCGTCGCACTCGGATTTCTGGGAAGCCTCATTGCCGGTCTGATGACCGCCCTCGGCGCGATTCCCGTGCTCATGGGCAAAACCCCGAACCGTACCCTGCGGGACATGTCCCTTGGCTTCGCAGCCGGGGTGATGCTTTCGGCCTCATTCTTTTCGCTGATCATTCCATCGCTTGACGCGGCGACCGAACGATATGGCGAGGGCGCCCTGCCTGCGGCGCTTGCCGCGGCCGGTATCCTTTTGGGGATGGCTGCCGTTGCCCTGCTCAACGAGACCTTGCCACACGAGCATTTTCGCACCGGCCCCGAAGGCCCGGAAGCGCCCTCTCTGCGGCGGGTCTGGCTGTTCATTATCGCGATCACGATTCACAACTTTCCCGAAGGTCTTTCCGTCGGCGTCAATTTTGGCGCGCATGGTCTTGCCGAGGGCATGCCGCTGGCGATCGGGATCGGGCTTCAGAATGCGCCCGAGGGTCTGGCGGTTGCGGTCGCCCTGCTCGGCGAAGGCTATGGCCGCCGCCGCGCCTTTGGCATCGCGGCCCTCACCGGCCTGATCGAACCGGTCGGCGGCCTCATCGGTGCGGCGATCATCTCGGTTTCCGAGCCGTTCCTGCCCTGGGGACTGGCCTTTGCGGCCGGTGCGATGCTCTATGTCATCAGCCACGAGATCATCCCCGAAACCCACCGCAGCGGCCATCAGAACAAGGCCACGCTTGGCTTTGCCATCGGGCTTGTGCTGATGCTGTTTCTTGATGTCTGGCATGGCCAGGCCACGGCGGCGCTAGCCCCGCCTCGCCGGAAGGTTCTCGACCGCAAGGCGAAAGGCCTCGACCATTTCACCGTGGTCACGCCCGGCATCAATTGACAGGCATCGCAGCCCGAAATGCACATGCGCCATCTGCTGGTAATAGCTTGTGTAGGCGTAATTCGTCGCCGCCCCGGCGGCCGCGCCCAGGATCGGCACGGTCTGCGCCGCAAGCTTTTGACCGAGCACCGTTGCAAGCCGTGGCGCCACCCGCGCGATCAGCGAATTGAGCGCGGCCCCGGTCACCGTGACGCGCGTGCCGATAAACCCAAGATCGGCCCCGTCATCATCCGACAGAGGGCCCGCCGCACCGAACACCTCAACCGCCTCGAACCGCACGCTCGGCTCTGCCGGATCAAAGCCATATTCGATCGCCACATCCTGAATCGCGCGCAAAAGCACCGTCGTGGTCACCGGCAATTCCGCGAGCGCCGTCGGCAGGCCGCCCATGCCACCGGCAGCCCCCATGGCCGTGGTCACCGCCCGCGCCATCCAGCCGGGCTGATCGCCGACCACATCGCGCGAACGATGTGCCATATCCATCGCCCGGTGAAGCGCGCTTTCGGTGACCTCGCCAAGGCGCAGGCGCACCGCCACAGGCAGCCGATCCAAAAGCCCCTCTGCCTGTCCGCCCACAAGGTTCAACACATCAATCGCGGCATTGCCCGCCCGCGCATGGCGCCGCGCCAGCGCGCCAAGCCGTGCGTCGATCTCGCCTTGCTCAATCGGCTTGCCCAACAGTTCCATCTTCATGTCCTGACACCTGTGCATGTCCCGAGATTGCCCACAGCAGGGCGCATTTCAAGCGTGACGTGTCACTTTCCCGCGCACATTCTCCCATGCGCCGGGTTTTAATTCCAGCCCCAGAACCCGCTCGGGGTTGGTCGGCGGCGGCATTTCCACCCCGCTCAGCCTGGTAAAGCCGAAGCGCCCGTAATAGGGCGCATCGCCCACCAGCATCACCCGCGCCCAGCCCTGTTCAGCGGCGCGATCCAGGCTGTCCTGGATCAGGTAGCCACCAAGCCCTTCGCCCTGATGGGTCGGGTGCACCGCCACAGGCCCCAGCAAAAGCGCGTCAAGCTGCCCGATCAGCACCGGCCAAAAGCGGATCGCCCCGGCCAGAATCCCGTTCGGGTCGCGCGCCACAAGGCTAAGCCCCGCCACCGGCGGCACCCCGTCGCGCAGCCGGTAAGACGACAGGGCCTCGCGGCCCGGCGCAAAACACAGGTCATAAAGCGCCTCGACTTCCCACCAGTCTTCGGCTGTTTCGGGCCGCAGATCGAACATGCGGGTGATCCCTTTCGTGAATTCGACTGGCAATGCGCCTAACACGACGCTAGGTCTGGCACAAACCAGATCATGAAGGAGAGGCAGATGTTCTACAAACCAGAGGATGGCCACGGCCTGCCGCATAACCCGTTCAACTCTATCGTCAGCCCGCGCCCGATTGGCTGGATCTCGACGCGCGGCACCGACGGGCGCGACAATCTTGCACCCTATTCCTTTTTCAATGCCGTTGCTTACGTGCCGCCGCAGGTGATGTTCTCTTCGACGTCGGCCAAGGAAGATCGCGGCGATACCAAGGACAGCGTCGCCAATATCCGCGAGACCGGCGTGTTCTGCGTCAATATCGTAGAATACGAAATGCGCGACGCGATGAACAAAACCTCAGGCCTCTGGGATCGCGAGATGGACGAGTTCGACCTCGCCGCTCTGGAAAAAGCTGAATGCGAGACGATCGCCTGTTCGCGCGTCGCCCGCGCCCCCGCCAACCTTGAATGTAAACTGACCCAGATCCTGCAATTGCCCGGCGAAGCGAATTTCGCCGTCTTCGGCGAGGTGACCGGCGTGCACATGCGCGACGACTGCGTGGTTGACGGCATGTTCGACGTCTTGCGTTACAACCCGCTGACCCGCCTTGGCTATCAGGACTATTCGGTCATACGCGAAAAGTTCAGCCTCAAACGCCCCGGCGAATAAACCTCTTCTTCTTGCCGAAAATATCCCGGGGTGAATTGGCCAGGGGCCAAGAGGGGCGGCGCCCCTGCCCTGCTATCCGGCTGAAATCGCCGTCCCAAGCTTGGCGGCGCTGCGTCCGCGGCTGTCGCGCCCGATCGTGCGGCACAGGATCAGCACCGGCACAAGGCCGAAGCCGACCAGCACCAGCGAGGGCACCGCCGCCTCGGCCAATCGCTCGTCGGCGGCAAGGCGATGGGCCTGTACCGCCAGCGTCTGAAAGTTGAACGGATGCAGGATAAGCGTGGCGGGCAGCTCTTTCATCACATCCACGAAAACGATCAACAGTGCGGTCAAAACGCTGGTCCGCGCCACCGGAAGATGCACCCGCATCAACAGCTTCGGCCCCGGCTGGCCGAGGGATCGGCCAATCGCATCGAAATGCACCGGCACCGTGGCCATGCCGCTGTCATAGGCATTCAGCGCCGCGGCCATGAACCGCGCCAGATAGGCCAGCACCATCAACCAGATCGACCCGGTGATCAAAAGCCCGGTACGGATGCCGAATGTCTCGCGCATGAAGGCATCAATCGTATTATCGAGCGCCGCCATCGGCACCATGAGTCCGACCGCGATCACGCCGCCGGGCACCGCATAGCCAAGCCCGGCACCGATCACCAACCAGCGCGAGGCACGCCCCGGTCTGGTACGCGCGCGAAAGCCGACAAGCACGGCGCCAATCACCGTCAGCACCGCCGCCACACCGGCGAGCGTCACCGAATTGGCCATGAAACCAAGATAGCGGTCCGACAACAGGCTCTGGCCCGATCCTATCGCCATGCTGCCCAGCATGACCACCGGGATGACAAAGCCAAGCAGGACCGGCAAAAGGCATATCGTGAAAGCCCCCCAGCCGACCGCACCGCGCAGGGCGGGTCGCTCCATTGTCTCGAACCGCGCCCCGCGTCCGGCGGTGCGCGCGCGCCCCCGGCTGGCGCGTTCCAGCCCGGCCAGAAGCAGGGCAAAGCTCAACAGGCACAGCGCCAGTTGCGCCGCTGCGGCGCGATCCCCAAGCGAAAACCACGCCTGATAGATACCGGTGGCAAAGGTCTGTACGTTGAAAAAGGCCACCGTGCCGAAATCGGCAATCGTTTCCATCACCGCCAGAAGGGCACCGCCCGCAATCGCCGGGCGCGCCATCGGCAGGGCCACCCGCCAGAACGCCGCAAGCGGCGAGCGCC
The DNA here is from genome assembly GCF_913054395.1 of uncultured Roseovarius sp. Classification (GTDB taxonomy): domain Bacteria; phylum Pseudomonadota; class Alphaproteobacteria; order Rhodobacterales; family Rhodobacteraceae; genus Roseovarius. Next base: position 20,729 of record NZ_CAJXIP010000019.1, on the reverse strand, counting down.
CCAGCGTGCGCGCCACCAGAAAGGCATTGGCGCTTTGTTGACGAAACGAGGCCCGCGCCAGAAGGTAGACATAAGGATAAAGCACGATGGTCAGCATAAGCGCCGCGCCGCCAAGGCTTCGGACTTCGGGGAACCAGTAATCGCGCGGCCCCCATCCGGTCACCGCGCGCAAGGCGGTCTGCACCGGGCCGGGATGGTCAAGCATATGGGTATAGGCATAGGCCATCACATAGGCCGGAAACGCCAGCGGCAGCGCAAGCGCCACCTCAAGGATCCGCACGCCGGGAAAGCGATAGACCGTCACCAACCAGGCGGTCACCGACCCGATCACCGCCGTGCTTGTCCCGACCACCGCCACCAATGTCAGCGTGGTTGCCGTATAGCGCGGCAGAACGCTTGAAAGCACCTCGCGCCAGGTCTGCAAATCGCCGGTCAGCGCCGCCAGGGCCGCCGCAAAAATCGGGGCGACGCAAAACGCCACCACGACCCATGCCAGACGATGCAACAGGCGTTCGCTCATGCCTTCGCCTCCTTGGGCGTGATTTCCGACTGTTTTGATCAGTATTCCCTGCGCCCGGAAGGGTCAAGAGAGGCGGGCGCGCTGTTTTGGCAGGTGTTCAGCCGGTCGAGACCCCTGCCTCTGCAAAGCTCGCCATACCGGAATGACAGGCAAGCGCGCCGCGCAGCACACCAATCGCAAGCGCCCCGCCAGAGCCTTCGCCAAGGCGCATGCCAAGCGACAGGATCGGTTCTTTTTGCAGATGCGCCAAAAGCCTGACATGACCCGGTTCGGCGCTGACATGACCGGCCACCGCGTGATCGAGCGCGCCGGGGGATGCCACCTCAAGACAAGCCGCCGCAGCGGTACAGATAAAGCCATCCAGAATCAGGGGAACAGAAAGGATCCTCGCGCGCAGCATCGCGCCGGCCATGGCCGCCAATTCGCGCCCGCCAAGACAGCGCAGCGCCTCCAGCCCGTTGTTCTCGGCGCCCGGATTGGCCGCAACTGCACGCGCCACGACCCTGGCCTTATGGTCCATCGCCTCGGGCGCAAGCCCGGTACCCCGCCCGGTCCAGCCGGAGGCACCCCCGCCAAACAGCGCCAGCGCAATTGCCGCCGCGCTGGTGGTATTGCCGATGCCCATCTCGCCGACCACAAGCAGATCGGTCCCGGCATCCACCGCATCCCAGCCGGTTTTGAGCGCGTCTATCAGGTCGTCCTCGCTCATCGCCGGGCCACCGGTCATATCTTTTGTCGGGGTGTCCAGCGCCAGGGCATGCACATCCATCCGCGCGCCCACGGCCCCGGCGATCTGGTTCACCGCAGCGCCACCGTTCTGAAAGTTCGCCACCATCTGGGCGGTGACCTCGGCGGGAAAGGCGGAAATGCCTTGCGCCGTGACCCCGTGATTGCCCGCAAAGACGATCACTTGCGGATGCTCGACCCGTGCGCGTGCGTCGCCGCGCCAGCCGCAATACCAAAGCGCCAGGTCTTCAAGTCGCCCAAGCGCGCCCGGCGGCTTGGTCAGTTGCCCGTCGCGCGCACGCGCCGCGTCAATCGCTGCGGCGTCTGGTCCGGGCAAATCCTGTAAAAGGGCGGAAAATTCGGCGAGGGTCGTGAAATTCAGGGGCATAAGAGCCTCATTGCATGTTATTTACCCTCTGTGTATCGCAGGGTCAGCCAAGGCCCCAGCCGAAAAAGGGCACGCCCATGACGGAAAACGACAAGAGCCTGATCCACCCCCTGGATCTGCCGCTGGCGCTGAGTCTTCTCAGCCGTTTACCGGTGCCGGTGCGCGCCTATGGACGCAGCGCAGAGGCCGCCTGGGCCTATCCGCTGGTCGGTACGATGCTTGGTGCCCTCGCCGCCCTTGGCGGGCTTGCGGCGGGGTGGCTCGGCCTTCCGGCACCGGTGGCCGCACTTGTCGCACTGGCCATGTTGATCGTGCTGAGCGGGGCCATGCACGAGGACGGGCTGGCGGATACGGCGGATGGGCTCTGGGGCGGCTGGACCCGCGAAAAGCGCCTTGAGATCATGAAAGACAGCCATATCGGAAGCTACGGTGTTCTGGCGCTGATCCTGTCGCTTGGGGCGCGGTGGTGCGCGCTCTGGCTGTTGTTTCAATCTGGCGCGGCGGTGGCGACAAGTGCGCTTATCGTTGGGGCGACACTCTCGCGGGGGATGATGCCGATGGTGATGATGGCGCTGCCGCATGCGCGCGAAACCGGCCTGTCGCATCGCGTCGGGCGGGTCGCACCGAGGGCCGCCGCGCTTGCACTGGTGCTTGGCGGCGGAATTGCGATTGTGCTGCTTGGCGGGGCCGGGCTTGTGGCGGCGGTCTGGGCTGCACTGGCGGCGCTAGGCGTCGGCGCGGTGGCGCGGGCCAAGATTGGCGGGCAAACCGGCGACATCCTTGGCGCGACCCAGCAAATCGCGGAGATCGCAGCCCTGTTCAGCCTGCTGGCCTGACCCGGAAACGAAAAAGGCCGCGCCCATCCGGCACGGCCCTTTCCTCATCTGTTCGCCGGATCAGGCAGCGGCGCGCGATTCCAGAACGTCATCGACCTGTTTGGCGGCAAGCACCTCGTCGCCACCGCTCACGGCGGCCACTTCGCGGGTCAGACGCTCAAGCGCGGCCTCGTAAAGCTGACGCTCGGAATAGCTTTGCTCGCGCTGATCATCTGCGCGGTGCAGGTCGCGCACGACCTCGGCAATCGCGATCAGATCGCCAGAGTTGATCTTTTGTTCATATTCCTGGGCGCGGCGCGACCACATCGCGCGCTTGACCTTGGCCTTCCCCTTAAGGGTGGTCATCGCCTTGGAGACCACATCGGGGCTTGAGAGGCTGCGCATGCCAATCTCGGTTGCCTTGTTGGTCGGCACCCGCAAGGTCATCTTGTCTTTTTCAAACGAGATCACGAACAGTTCCAGCGTGATACCGGCGATTTCCTGTTCTTCGATCGAAACAATCTGGCCCACGCCATGGGCCGGGTAGACCACATAGTCATCAGGGCGGAACTCGGACTTTTTAGACTTCGTCATTCAGGTCTTCCTCGCAAGGGGGCCCGTTCGCAAACGCAAAAACACACGCCAAGGGCCGGATCGGTCCACGGTATATGTGCATTTATCGCAGAGAATTCCACCCCCGGGCTGTGGCACGGGCGCATGGAAACCGGGCAAATCTATTCTTCTGTCATAAATGTATAACACAAAAAACGGCCCCGCGAAAGGCTGCTAGGTGCGGGGCGGCAATAACACCTTTGAAATCAGGCTTTTGGCCTGTCAAAGACGGGGTAATATGCCGCCTTCCCCGTCGATCTGAACGAATCGGTTCGGGGCCGGGCCTTCTGTGCCGCTGGCTTAGCCGCCTTCGCCGGGGGCCTCGGAAAAGTATTTCTCAAGCTTGCCGGACTCGCCATCACGCTCTTCCGCCTCGGGCAGCGGATCTTTCTTGGTGATGATCACCGGCCACATCTCAGAGTATTTGCGGTTGAATTCAACCCACTTTTCCATCTCCGGCTCGGTGTCCGGGCGGATCGCGTCGGCGGGGCATTCCGGTTCGCAGACGCCGCAGTCGATGCATTCATCGGGGTGAATGACCAGCATGTTCTCGCCTTCGTAAAAACAATCCACCGGGCATACCTCGACACAGTCAGTGTATTTGCAGGCAATGCAGTTGTCGTTCACGATATAGGTCATGGCCGTCTCTCATACTTGGCGGGATGCGCCTCACCTAATCCAGAGGCGCGGATCATTCAAGCGTTCCCGGCCCATTCAGATCGAGTTTGCGCCGGTCACGCTTGGTCGGACGTCCTTTTCCCTCATATTTGGGCGCAGCAGGAACAGTTTCCTCGGAAACCGGCGGCGAAAGGTCGTCATAGAGGGCCTGCGCCTCGGGGGCGGGGCCGCGCCGGGTGCCGATGGCCAACACCCTTACCACGCGCACCGCCCGCGCCTGCGGGAAGGTTAGAACGTCCTCGGGGGCAACAGAGTGCGCGGGCTTGGCCACGCGGGTGCCATTGACCCGCACATGGCCCGCCGAAACCTCTTTGGCGGCCAGCGTGCGGGTTTTGAAAAACCGCGCATGCCAGAGCCATTTGTCGAGCCGGATTTTCGCCCCGTCCGCCGCCAAGATCAGCCTTTGGTCTTGAGGCCCATCAAGGCCGCAGCGAAGGGATTATCGGGGTCGATGCGGTCTTTTTTCTCGGGCCGGGCGCTAAAGGTCTTGGCGCCCTTCTCTTGCGGGGCGCCACGCGGCTTGCCTTTGCCGGGCTTGCCGCCACGCGGCTTGCCGGATTTGGCGGCCTTGTCACGTCCACCACCAGCGGGGCGCTCGGCTCGGGCACGATTGGCGCGCGGAGCCCAGGTGAAGGTATAGAACACCTCGATCTCGGGCGCGGCCACCTCGGGGGTTTCGCCGGGGGCAGTCTCGGCCTCGGCGGTCACCGCAATCTCGGCAGGAACTTCGGCCTCGGGGGCGGGATCGGCGACAATCGGCGCGACGCCTTCATCGGCGATCGTTTCGACGATATCGGCGGCGGTTTCAGGCGTTGAATCCCCCGCCGCAGCGGCGGCATCGGCGGGCGCATCGGCAATGGCCTTGTCGGCCGGCTTGACCTTTTCACGTTCGCCACGCTCGGCCTTATATCCGAGGCCCTGCATCAGGGCCGCAAACTGTTCCAGCGTCATGCCGGTGATCGAGAGCATGTCCGCCTTGGCCTCGAATCCGCCACGGCTATCTTCCGAGCGCAGCATATCAGCCAGCCGTTCCAGCATGTCGATGCGAATCGCCCGCTCCCCGGCGGCGCGATAGCCCGACATCGTGTGAAAGCCCCTGGCGACGCTGTCGTTCGACGGCACGGTCACAAGGCCCGGCGGCGGTGCCTCGGGGAATTCGTCAAGCCCGTTGCTGAGCGACCAGAGCACAAGGCGCAGGCGCGTCGGCGCGGGTTTCAGCAAAAGCGGCATGAAGACCGTGAACTGACCGAAACGAATACCGTGCTTGCGCAGCGCACCGCGGGCGTCCTGATCAAGCGCCTTGACCTCATTGGCAATCTCGCCGCGCGGCAGGATGCCAAAGCCCTCGACAAGGCGAAAGCCAAAGCCGCGCGCAAGGCCGCTCAGGCTTTCGTCGCGCTGGATGTTCAACAGCGGCTCGAACAGGGTCGCAATCTTGCGATCAATGAAGTGTTGCAGGCGCCGCTGCACCTTTTGCACAACGTCCGGACCGGCTTCTTCGTCGACAAAGGCAACCACCTGCGGCTTGAGAGGATCGGCACCGGCAACCAGTTTGCCAACCGCTTCTTTCCCCCAGAGCAAACCGCCCTGTTCGGTGAAATCGATCTCGGTATCGGGCGCGTTATAAAAGCGGTCCGCCTTGAGGTGGAAATGCGGAGCAAGGGCAGACAGGCTCGCCTGTTGCAGCGTCCGCGCCTCGTTGCCGGCAGCCGCTTTATCCTGGATAAAGCGGAACCCTTCAAGCCGACCGACGAATTCGCCCTCGACCGTTACATCACCATTCTCGTTCACTTCGGCCACCATGGCTTCCTTCTGCTTGAGCCGGCGCAAAAGCACGGATGTGCGCCGGTCCACAAATCTTTGGGTCAGACGCTCGTGCAGCGCATCCGACAGGCGGTCTTCTACAGCGCGCGTGGCCCCGCGCCAATGGCTTTCGTCATCAACCCAGCCTTTTCGCTGCGCAACATAGGTCCAGGTGCGGATATAGGCGAGACGTTTCGATAATGTGTCAATGTCGCCATCAGTGCGGTCAATGCGCTTGACCTGCCGCGCAAGCCAGTCGTCGGGCACCCGGCCAAGGGTGTGCAGATCGCGGAAGATCGTATTCAAAAGGCCGGTATGTTCGCCATGGCTGATGCCCCGGAAATCGGGGATCCGGCAGACATCCCACAACAGCCGCACGGCGGGGCCGCCGATGGCGCGCTCTGCGATTTCGGGTTGGGCGGCGAGGGTCTTGAGCGCACCAAGATCATCCGCCTCGCGGGCACGGGCCAGCAACTCGTGATCCGGGCGCATCTCAAGCGCGCTGATCAACGCCGATGTGGTGCCGAACGTCAGGTTCGAGTTGCGCCATTCCAGTTTGCGGACCGGGGCAAAGCGGTGATCCATGATCGCCTGCGCCACCTCGGCGTCAAGATCGCGGGCCTCGCCGGTGACACCGAATGTGCCATGGCTCATGCCGCGCCCCGCACGCCCGGCGATCTGGCCAAGCTCGTTGGGGGCAAGCATGCGCATCCGCTGGCCGTCGAACTTGCTAAGCGAGGAAAACGCGACATGGTTGATATCAAGGTTCAACCCCATGCCGATGGCGTCGGTCGCCACGAGATAATCGACGTCGCCGTTTTGATAAAGCTCGACCTGTGCGTTGCGGGTGCGCGGGGAAAGTGCGCCCATCACCACAGCCGCCCCGCCCTTCTGGCGGCGCAGCAACTCGGCGATGGCATAGACGTTCTCAACCGAAAACCCGACAATCGCGCTTCGGGCGGGCATTTTGCTTATCTTCTTGGGGCCACCGTATGACAGCTGCGACATCCGCTCGCGGGTCAGGAACTCGACCCCCGGCACAAGCGCGGCGATGGTCGGGCGCATGGTGTGGCTGCCCAGAAACTGGGTTTCGCGCAGGCCGCGCATCCGCAACAGGCGGTCGGTAAAGACATGGCCGCGCTCGGGATCGGCGCAGAGCTGAATTTCATCGACCGCAAGGAAATCGGTGCCCATGCCCTCGGGCATCGCCTCGACGGTGCAGACCCAGTATTTGGCGCGCGGCGGCGTGATCCGCTCTTCGCCGGTAACAAGCGCGACAACCGAGGGCCCGCGCAGCGCAACGATCTTGTCATAGACCTCGCGCGCCAAAAGACGCAGCGGCAGGCCGATGATCCCGGTGGGATAGCCCAGCATCCGTTCAATCGCATAATGCGTCTTGCCGGTATTTGTCGGGCCCAGAACCGCAAGGATTCTTGACTGCTCGGCCATGTGCCGTCTCTCCCGTTACCTGATCAGAGGTCTGCGCCGCCCAGTTGGCTTTTGATGTCTTCCATGGCGCTGGTTACGTCCTCGTGATGAGGATGTATAGCCAGAACACGGGCAAAGGCCTCTTGCGCAAGATCGGGCTGGTTCATTTCGTCCAGCAGGATGCCAAGCCCGTAGAGGACGTTGTAATGGCGCGGCTCGAGCGCCAGCGCGTGTTCGATATCCGACAGGGCAAGCCCATAGCGGTCGGCCTTGAAAAATGCGACCGAGCGCAGGTGCCAGGCCTCGGCAAACCCCGGTGCATGATCAATCAGCGCGCTCAGGTGTTCGATCGCCATTTCGGTATCGCCCGCCTCGATCGCGTCGCGCCCGCGCCGGAGCAACAGGTCCATCGCAGGCGAGCCGGATTTCTCGAACTCAAGCTCGATTTCACCGGCGATTCGCCGCGCCTCCACGGCGTCGGCCTTTTGCAGGTCGGCAAACAACCTGTCCAGGCGCGCCTCCTGATCCGCCAGGGCGGGTAGGGAAAACGTGACTATCGCCAGAAGTGCCGCGACGATACGGTTGAGGTTGGTAAATACTCTGCCCATAACGGCGATGAGTTTAGCGCAGAATGCCGGGATGCAAACCCCCGACAACCCAATTGTGAAAGGAACCGCAAATGAGCGAAGTGATTACCGCAGCCGTGGCCGCATTGAACGCAAAAATGGGCGACGGAGGCTTTGACGGCGTTGCAAAATTCGTGATCGAGGGCGAAGGCGCCATCCTGATCGACGCCAATGGCGCACGGGCGGATGATTCCGAGGCCGATGTAACCCTCACCGCCGATGCCGACACGTTCCAGTCGATCCTTGAGGGCGACCTTGACCCCACCGCCGCCTTCATGACCGGCAAGCTGAGTGTTGACGGCGACATGGGCATGGCGATGAAGCTTGGCGGCGTGCTGTCCTGATGAAAGAGGCGCCGCTTCATTCCGAGATTGCAAAAGGCCCGGATGACGGCGCCGCGTGGTGGATGACAGCCGCCGACGGGGTGCGCATCCGTGTCGGTCTCTGGACTCGGGCGGCGCCGAACGGCACGGTGTTCCTTTTCCCCGGACGCACCGAATACATTGAGAAATACGGCGATGCCGCCGCGCATTTTGCCGGGTGCGGCTTTGCCACGCTGGTGATCGACTGGCGGGGTCAGGGGCTTGCGGATCGTCTTCAGGACGACGCGATGTCGGGCCATGTGCACCATTTCACGGATTACCAGATGGATGTCGCCGCGATGACCGAGGCCGCGCGCAGGCTTGACCTGCCGCGCCCCTGGTACCTTTTGGCGCATTCGATGGGCGGCTGTATCGGGCTGCGTGCGGTGATGGAGGGCATGGAGGTGCAAAGCTGTGCCTTTTCCGCCCCGATGTGGGGGATTGCCATGTCAGACGCGCTGCGCCCGGTGGCCTGGTCCCTGTCCTGGAGCAGCCGACAGTTGGGCATAAGCCACTTTTATGCCCCCGGCACCGCCCCCGAAAGCTATGTCCTGACAGAGCCGTTCGAGACCAACAAGCTGACCAATGATCGCGAGATGTATCAATACATGATTGATCAGGCCAACGCCCACCCCGAGTTGGGGATTGGCGGGCCAAGCCTGCGCTGGCTGCACGAGGCGCTTAGCGAAACCCGCACATTGGCGCGCCGCCCCTCGCCCGACCTTCCCTGCTTGACGCTGCTTGGCACGGATGAAGAGATCGTTGATGTGGCACGGGTGCATGACCGCATGGCACAATGGCCGGGCGGGCGTCTGGAACTTGTCGAGAACGGCCGCCACGAGACCCTGATGGACAGCCCCGAAATGCGGGGCCGCCTGTTCGCGCAGCTGTGTGATTTTTACAGCAGTTCGGGCGATGGCAATGCTACGGATCCTGCACGACCGGCGAGCGCTGTTCGCCAAGGCCGGAAATCCTGAGCACCATTTCGTCGCCCCCCGACAGATAGCGCGGCGGCGTATGCCCCATGCCGACACCCGGCGGCGTGCCCGTGGCGATGACATCGCCCGGTTCAAGCGTCATCAGATCGCTGAGATAGGCCACGATCTGCGCCACGGTAAAGATCATCAGCCGGCTGTTGCCAGTCTGCATCCGCTCGCCGTTGACATCGACCGAGAGGTCAAGGTTTTGCGGATCGCCCACCTCGTCCGGGGTCACAAGCCAAGGCCCGATCGGCCCGAAGGTGTCACAGCTTTTGCCCTTGGTCCACTGGCCCGATCGCTCAAGCTGAAATCCGCGCTCGGAGACATCGTTGACAATGGTATAGCCCGCCACGTGATCAAGCGCATTCGCCTCGCTGACATATTTGGCGCGCTTGCCGATCACGATGCCAAGCTCGACTTCCCAATCGCCGCGTTTCGATCCGCGCGGCAGAACCACGGTGTCATGTGGCCCGTTGATCGCCGAGGTCGCCTTGAGAAACACCACCGGGTCCTTCGGCGGATCAACGCCAAGCTCGGCGGCGTGGTCGATATAGTTCAGACCGATGCAGATCAGCTTGCCGATATTACCCACCGGCGGGCCGAGACGCGGGTTGCCCTCTACCAGCGGCAGGCTTTCGGGTTTCACCGCGGGCAGGTCCCCAAGCACAGCCCCCGCCAGATCGGGCAGCACGCCCGAGAGATCGCGAAGCTGCCCCGCGCTATCCACGAGTGCGGGCTTTTCCTGTCCCGGCGCACCGTATCTTGCAAATTTCATCGTCCAGTTTCCCCTATTGCATTTGCGCCCACCCTAGCCCGCCGCCCGCGAATGGCAAGTCGTTGACCCGGCAACACCGGCCCCTTGTGGCGCGCGGCGGCGCGGCCTATGTCTTGGGGCAACAATCAACAAGAGGTGCTTCATGTTCAATCTGCCGTTCCCGCTCCGCGATGCAAATGCCACGTCTGGCAACAAGGATCTGGGAAAGCTGCCGGAATGGGACCTGAGCGACCTCTACAGCAGCGAAGACGCGCCCGAACTCAAGCGTGATCTCGACTGGCTTGAAACCGCCTGCGCCGAATTCGCCCGCGACTATGAAGGCAAACTGGCCGATCTGGATGCGACGGGCCTTTTGGAATGCCTGCACCGCGACGAAAAGATCAGCAATATCGCCGGGCGGGTGATGTCCTTTGCCGGGCTGCGGTATTACCAGCTTACGACCGATGGCGGGCGGGCCAAGTTCATGTCCGACTGTCAGGAAAAGGTGACCAATTACACCACGCCGCTGGTGTTTTTCTCGCTTGAACTGAACCGGCTGAACGAAGATGCGCTAGGTGCGATGTACGCCGAAAACGCCGATCTGGCCCGCTATAAGCCAGTGCTTGACCGGATTCGCGCGATGAAGCCTTATCAGCTGTCCGACGAGCTTGAAAAATTCCTGCATGATCTGGGCGTTGTGGGCGATGCCTGGGAACGTCTGTTTGACGAAACCATCGCGGGCCTCACCTTCAACGTCGATGGCGACGAGTTGAACATTGAGGGCACGCTGAACCTGTTGACCGAACAGGATCGCCCCACCCGCGAGGCCGCGAGCCGCGAGTTGGCCCGTGTCTTTGGCGAGAATATCCGCACCTTTGCCCGCGTCCATAACACCGCCGCCAAGGAAAAAGAGGTCATCGACCGCTGGCGCGGCATGCCCACAGCCCAGACCGGGCGACACCTGTCGAACGATGTCGAACCCGAGGTGGTCGAGGCGCTGCGCAACGCGGTGGTCGAGGCCTATCCCAAGCTGAGCCACCGGTATTACGAACTTAAACGCAAATGGCTCGGGCTTGAGCGGATGCAGGTCTGGGATCGCAACGCGCCCCTGCCGATGGAAAGCACCAAAATCGTCGATTGGGACAGCGCCGAAACGACGGTGATGGAGGCCTATGGCGCCTTTGATCCGCGCATGGCCGATCTGGCGCAGCCGTTTTTTGACAAAGGCTGGATTGATGCGGCGGTGAAACCCGGCAAGGCGCCGGGGGCATTTGCCCATCCCACGGTCACCAATGTGCACCCCTACGTGATGCTCAACTACCTGGGCAAACCGCGCGATGTGATGACGCTTGCGCATGAGCTCGGGCATGGCGTGCATCAGGTTCTGGCCGCGGATCAGGGCGAACTGCTGGCCAGCACGCCGCTTACGCTGGCCGAGACCGCATCGGTCTTCGGTGAAATGCTGACCTTCCGCAAGATGCTTGACGGGGCCAAAACCGATCAGGAACGCAAGGTGCTTCTGGCGGGCAAGGTCGAAGACATGATCAACACCGTCGTGCGACAGATCGCGTTCTACGACTTTGAATGCAAACTTCACGCCGCCCGGCGCGAGGGTGAGTTGACGCCCGACGACATCAACGCGCTCTGGATGTCGGTGCAGGCTGAATCCCTTGGACCGGCGTTTGATTTCATGGACGGATACGAGACCTTCTGGGCCTATATCCCGCATTTCGTGCACTCGCCGTTCTACGTCTATGCCTATGCCTTCGGCGACGGCCTCGTGAACGCACTTTATGCGGTCTACGAGGAAAACCCCGAAGGGTTCCAGGAAAAGTATTTCGACATGCTCAAAGCGGGCGGATCAAAGCACCACAAGGAATTGCTGGCGCCGTTTGGGCTTGACGCCAGTGACCCGGCGTTCTGGGACAAGGGCCTGTCGATGATCTCTGGCTTTATCGACCAGCTTGAAGCGATGGAAGACTAACGCGGTATCGCCTTCACCGGCGGCAGGGCCAAGGCCATGTCGCGGATGAATCCGGCACCACCACGACCCGCCTGCGAGATGATCCCGTTCAACACACGGATCGCCGCGGGCGAGGTGACCGGCACGAAGTGGTTCAGGCTGTTGCCATCGGCCAATTCGGTGAAATCAATCACCGTCACCCGGCCAAAGCGCAAATGGCGCTTGGCACTGTCAAGCCGTGTCGGGTTGAATCCGGTGATCAGCAGGGATAGCCCCGCCACCGGCAAAAGCTGCATCAGCAGGGGCGAGTCGTATATTTGTGCCACCGGCCAGGCCAGGGCACAGGCGGCAAGCCACAGGCCAAGCCCGCGCATCATCTGAATGGTCCAGGCGGTGTTCAGAAAGTCCGGATCGTCGCCGCGTTTGCTCTGCATGATTGCCGGGCTGACGCCGACGTCGGAAAACTGCATGAGGCCCTGAATGATCACGCTGACAATCGCCATGATGCCAAACGCCTCGGGGAACAAAAGCCGGGCCAGAACCAGGTTCGAGACAAGCCGAAGCACCTGAGAGCCACCAAACCCGGCCACCGTAAGCGCCGAAGAGCGCATTGCGCGGGCCAAAAGCCCGTTCCCTGTAAAGACCTGCGTTACAACGCGCACTCTGGATTCCATACCTACCCTGCTACGACGCGCCCGGCTTTCGCCTAACATTACGGCAGTTCTGCGACAATTCCATTGAATTCGCAGGGCGTTAGCGCCCGCGTGTCCATTCGCCGCTGCTTTTGCCGGTTCTGACCGCAATGGCGACCGCCACATAGGCCAGGAATCCGACCGGTGCACGCAGGGCCGCGCGGGGGAGCCATGCGCATGCGCCGGGGCGCGTATCGTCATTGACCAAAAGCGCCGGATATCTCTCGGCAAACTCGCGGACGCCGCGATCCTGTCTGCGCCGCACTTTCACAAGCGCGCCGAACCCTTCTACGATGGGCCAGCAATACCCGGCCTTGACCGCGATCCGTTCCGCCGGGGCAAAGTTCAGCCGTGCGAATGTGTCATCCGAAATGATCGCGGGCCAGTCGCCCCACCGCGCCCGCCCGGCGCGGTTCATCGCGAAAAACCCACAGCCCGGCACGCCATGATGAAAGAACGGCACCTGACGGTAAAACCGGGCATAGGCCCGGCTAAAGGCATTGTGCGGCGAGGGGATTTGGACACGGCCACTGGCATAAGCGGGCGTATCCCCGGCGAGGGCGCCTGAAATCTCGGACAAAAGGCGGGGGTCGATCTGCACATCGGCATCAAGATAGGCACGGATATCGCCCGTCGCCGTCCGTTCGCCCGCGTTGAGCGCGCCGGGTTTGCTGCCCTCGACAAGATCAAGCACTTGCAACTGCCAGCCACGCGCCTGCGCTGCGCCCGCATAGGCCTCGGCCTCGGGCACAGTCGCGTCCGAACAGCCATTGGCGACCACGATCACTTCGACCCCGCCGTCGCTCCAGTCCGACGCAAACAGCGCATCAAGGCATGGCCCGATCATCCCTGCCTCGTTATGGGCGGGGATGATGATGCTCAGGCTGGGTCTGGCGTGGTCCGTCAACAGTGGGTTTCCAATTCTTTTGCCCGCAAATCTTATGCGACTGTGCGTCCTGTGCTAAGTCCCTGTTTAGCAAACCTTTCAAAAGCGGAACAGCAGATGTCAGACCCCAAGCCCGCAAAACAGGATGCGCCCCTGAAATTGGGCTATCTCGTGCCACAGTTTCCGGGCCAGACACATATCTTTTTCTGGCGCGAACTGGCGGATCTGGCGCGGCTGGGTGTTGAGACGACGCTGTTCAGCACCCGGCCACCGCCGCCGGGCCTGATCTCGCATGACTGGTCAAAAGAGGCGATGGCGCACACCATCTATCTCGGCGAAGCCGCGCCGCGTCGGGTGCTTGGGGGGCTGTTGCACGCGCCCTGGGGCGATATTCTGGGCGAGGGGGGCGGCAAGGCGTTTTTGCGCGATGCCCTGGTCTGCCTGCCAGCCGCGTACCGTCTTGTCGCCGAGTGCCGCGCGCGCGGGATTGATCATGTGCATAGCCATTCCTGTGGTCGCGCCGCGCTTATCTGTGCATTGGCCCGGCGTATGGGCGGACCAAGCTATAGCCTGACCCTGCATGGGCCGATGTCGGATTATGGCCCCGGTCAGGGGATCAAATGGCGCCATGCCAGCTTTGCCACCATCATCACCCGCAAATTGCTGGCCGAGGCCGAGGCGGAACTTGGGCCTGATCTTCCGCGCGATGTGACGGTTCAGCCGATGGGCGTCGACACCGAAGATTTCAAGCGCACGACGCCCTATCAGCCGCCCGCACCCGGCGCGCCCTTGCGGCTTTTTGCCTGTGGTCGGTTGAACATGGTCAAGGGGCATCAGGATCTGCTGAGTGCACTGCGTCTCCTGCTTGATCGTGGCGTCGATGCAGAGCTTGATATCGCGGGCGAGGATGACGTCGGCGGCGCGGGCTATCATCAGGACCTTCAGGCGCATCTGGATGGCCTTGGCCTTGACCGAAACGCGCGGTTGTTGGGGGCGATAAGTGCCGCCGAGGTGCGCCGTCACCTCTTGGCGGCGGATGTCTTTGTGCTGGCAAGCTGGCACGAACCGCTTGGTGTCGCCTATATGGAGGCGATGGCCTGTGGCGTGCCCACTATCGGCACCGATGCGGGCGGTGTGCGAGAGCTTATCACCCATGGGCAGGACGGCATGCTCGTGCCGCCGAAAGATCCGGAAAGGCTTGCCGATTCAATTGCCGCCCTGGCGGGCGACCCTGCGCTTTGTGCGGCCCTCTCAGAGGCGGGACGACGCCGGGTCGTGGATCATTTCCGCTCGTCCCTTGGGGCCGAGACCCTGATCAAGGGCGTGCGGCGGGCGCTTACATCAGATCGTTGAGGGCGTGCTCGGCACCCGGCTCGGCAGTGAATGTCACGGCCTCGATCGCAACCATGGTCACCTTGCCGCCTGGTCCGGTCAGGATCACGCGGGGGCCATCGCGGCGGCTTGTGTAGGCCGCACGCGCCCCCGGCAGGATCGCAAGATCACGGCCCTCGCCGCCGTGCAGCCGGTCATCGCCGCCATGCCCGCTTAGCACGTCGTCGCCCGCCCCGCCCAAAAGGATATCGCCCTTGGCCGTTCCGTTGAGCCTTGCGCCGGTATCGTCGGCCCGCCGGGTCATGCCCTGAAGGAATGTACCCGGCGCGCGTCTCGCGGCCCAATCCGGCGCAACCTGATTGGCGCGCATCAGGGCGTTCCACCGCGGATTGTCGTCATCAAGGTGGCGAAGCGCGCCCCAGCTTCCCCATTTCGAGGGCGCGGCGACATCGACGAAAGCATTGAACAATGTGCCGCCCGCTTTTGACCAGCCTGCCGACAGGTCGTCATAAAGCGTGCCCATCTGCGGGGTGTAGTTGAAGGCGGTGAAAAACGCGGTCAACGCCTCGTTGTCCACGGCCGTGCCATGGCCGGTCACATGGCTTCCACCCTCATACATGACAAGGCGCAGGCCATGGCGTTCGGCGGCCTCGGCGTGATAGGGCAACAGCTCTTGCAGCAATTCGCGGAACGATCCCTGCCGCAGGCTTGCCGCCGCCAGATCATAGGCCAGATCGTTTTCATGCACGTCAATATAGGCGGCGCGTGCCTCGCCTGACAGGTCATCTTCCACGGCCTTTGCCTCGGCCACGGCGCGGCTTGCGGTGAGCCATGACAACACGGTTTCCACGGTGTCCTCACCGCCCAGATCATGGCCGAAATAGCCGGTGACGGCATAGGCGTCAAAGGCCTCGGCAGGGGGGTGCTTCAACTGTCCGCCTGCAAGTGCCAAAGGCGCCTGCAACAGCGGCTCTTCAAGGCCGGGCCAGCCGGTATGGGCGGCCGCCACCATCACCAGCCGCGCGGCGGCCCCGGCGCCATAAACCTCGCGCCAGATCGCCGACATCTGCGCGCCGCGCAGCCCCGCGAATTGAATCCAGCCATCCCCGTCCGCCTGCTCGCCCCAGAGGGCAGCGGCGGCATCGCGGGCCCAAACCGCCTGTGGAAAGATGAAGTTCCAGACCTCGTTGGAATATTCCACATAGGCGCTCAGGGCGGGATCAAGGTGATCGCGGACATACTCGGCAAAGGCACGGATATAATGGTCATCGGCGGCGTGGGGCATGTTGAACCAGGGATCGGCGCCGATCTCATTGGCAAGCGCGACCATCACCTCGACCGGAACGCCGCGCCAGACATAGCTTGCATCGTTCAGCGTCGGGCGGTCGTCCCAAGTGCCCTGAAGCGAGCCATTGGTGAACATCCAGTCCATGAACCGCAGCACCCGCAAATCGGCGATGCGGTCGATCCAGAGCGGGTTGAAGATCACTCCAAGGTCATGCAATGCGACCTGATCCTCGCGTACAATCGTGATGTTGCGCAGCGGATCACCGGGATCGGTTTCCAACAGGCTGAGGGCAACCGGCCCGTCGCCCGGGGTCACGTCAAAGCGCACCTCGTGCAGGCGATAGTTGTAGCGCAGATTGTCGGCCCGCCCGGTCACCCGGATCACACCCTCGCCGTCGTAGCGCAAAAGATAGCGACCGTTCAGGTGGCTGGCTTCGGCCGGTTGGTCGGTGAGAATGAACGCCTCAAGCGCACGGGCGCCTTCGGGGATCGCAAGCGGCCAGCCGTTGGCATCAAGATACCCGCCCGCTTGCAGGGCCTCGGTGCTGAAGGCTCCCCACTCCCCGGCGCTATGACCTATCCACGGGCGGGCGGTTTTCATCACGTCGAGAAACGGGTGCTGGCTTGACCAGTCGGAAATGCCGTTCAGCCCCATGCCAAGGCTTGGGTTCTGCACCCCGACGCCGGGCAGGATCGCGCTTGCGGTTTGCAGGCCACTGGCGGCAGGCGCATTATGTGCCTGCTCGCGGGCTAGCCCAAGCGCCTTGGAAATCTCCGCCACGATTTGCGGATACTTGGCGCGCACCACCGGGTGCACCGTGTCGGGCAGGGCAAAATTTTCGGGCGGCGCGGCCTCAAAAAATGCGCCATAGGTGACAAGGGCGGCGAGGAAATAGAGCGTATCGGTGCCATGTGGTGCGTTGTCGGTGAAAAGCGCCTCTGCCGGCACGTCGGCCAAAAGGCCGGTTTGCAGGGCGGACAGGATCGACGAGACCGGGACCAGCGTCACATCCACGCCGGGGCGCGCGGCGCCGAGCCCCTGAACATAGCTGTCATACCAGTCGCGATACCCTCCCGATGCATGCGCATGCCAGCGGCGCAAACCACGCCCGGAGGGCGGGAAATCAGGCGCAAACTCTCCCATATCGGGCCAGCCCTCATAGATCATGACCCGCGCGCCGGGCCATGTCTCTTGCGTCCAGTCAAGTATCCTGAGCGTGGCGGACAGCGGGCTTTGGGCGCCGGGGTTGTCGCCTTCATAGGGGGCGTCCGGGGTCTGATACTGAATAAAATTCGCAGGGTTGATCAGCACCGTGTCAAACCCGGCACCGGCCCGCGGCGCGCCTGCCGGTGTAACGCCGGGAAAGGACCAGTTCGGCCTGGGCGGGAGGGTGGCAAAGTCGCGCAAAAAACCCCATTGCCCCGACACCGCATAGGCCTTGCCGCCCGCGCGTGCCAGCTGGCCAAGCCAATAGGGCACGGCCGTGCCGGGGCTGTCACTGAGGTGATTGATCAGGCTGTTGCCGAAAATATAGCTTTTGACGCTGTTGCGTTCTGCCAGGGCCATGTCGGCCGTCAACATGGCGAGCCCGGTGAGAAAAAGTCGTATCCAATGCATATCGTTCCGCTGTCCCGCAAGGCCGTCACTTCGGCAATATAGACGCAGCAGGCGCGCCTTGCCACCGTCGGCGTCAACCGTGGCGCGCGGGGAATTTGAGTATTTTTGGAAAGCTGAAAGATCATGCTGCGAAAAACCGGTCTGTGGCGACTTTCCCTGTGGCGGGATTTGCGGCACAACGGGGTCATGACGCCTGATGATCTTGTTCTGAGCCCTCTTGGCCTGCGATTTCGCGGGCGCCGATATCCCTGTAGTATCGGGAGGGGCGGGATATCCGCGCACAAGCGCGAGGGTGACGGGGCGACACCGGTGGGGGTGCATCGGATTGTCGGCATGCTGTACCGGCCGGATCGTATGGCGCGCCCCGCCGATTGGGCGATGCCGATCCGTCCCGGCGATCTGTGGTCGGATGATCCGGGCCATGAAGGTTATAACACGATGGTGCGCGCGCCCTATCGCCACAGTCACGAGACGTTGCGCCGGGGCGATCCGCTTTATGATCTGGTGCTGGTGACCGGTTGGAACTGGCCCGAGGCGGTGCCGGGGCGGGGGTCGTGCATCTTCATCCACCGCTGGCGGCGGCCGGGCTATCCGACGGCGGGCTGTATCGGGCTGCGCCCGGATCATCTTTGTCGGATTGCCGCGCAGATCAGCGAAAGGACGCGGCTGATCGTCAGGGGCTAGGCGTAGTCGCGCTCGCCGAAGATCGCGCTGCCGACCCGGACGTGGGTGGCCCCAAGGGCGATGGCGCGCTCGAAATCGCCGCTCATGCCCATCGACAGGCCCGTCAGCCCGTTGCGCGCCGCCATCTTTGCCAGAAGCGCGAAATGCAGGCTTGGTTCTTCGTCGACCGGCGGGATGCACATCAGGCCCTTGACCGGCAAATCAAGCGTACGGCATTCGGCCACAAAGGCATCCGCATCCGCCGGCAGAACGCCGGCTTTCTGGTCTTCTTCGCCGGTGTTGACCTGAAGGAACAGATCGGGGCAGTGGCCGGTTTCCTGTGCAAGGCGGGCGATGGTCCGGGCCAGCTTGGGGCGGTCGACCGAGTGGATCGCCTGAAACAGGTCAAAGGCCTGACGGGCCTTGTTGGTCTGAAGCGGGCCGATCAGATGCAGGTCGATCCCGTCATAACGCTCGCGAAAACCGGGCCATTTGCCGGCCGCCTCCTGCACGCGGTTCTCACCGAATGTGCGGTGGCCCTGTTCAAGCACGGCCTCGACGCGCGCGTCGGGCTGAACCTTGGAGACGGCGATGAGGGTCACACTGCCGGGCGCGCGCCCGGCCTCGGCCTCGGCTTTTTGCACGCGCTCTTTGATCTCGCTCAGGCCCACGGCGCATTTCCTTTCACAAGTGGCGGTCATTTATCCATGCCACAGCCCGAAGGGCAGGCACAAGTACATGCAGGCGCCTCAAACGCCTTGCCCCTTTGGCCCAGCTTGGATAGTAGGGAAGAGAAACAGTGTCGGACGGTGCAATGATCAAATCCCGTATGAATATCGCTGGCCTCTGCGCGGCCTGCCTTGTGCTCGTCACCGGATGCGGCGCTTTTAAGGATGCAAAGCTTGACCCGGAGGCGATGCGTGTCAAAAGCGGACGCGAGGCCAACACACGCGGCGACGGCACCTCTATTCTTGATGCCTTCAAGGGCGCCAAGGATCAGGTCAAGGTAAACCGCTTTTTGTGGACCGCCACGCTTCAGGTGCTCGATTTCCTGCCGGTCGAGGCGGCCGACCCGTTCACCGGTGTGATTTCGACCGGCTTTGGCACCCCTCCGGGCGGCGGCCAGGCCTATCGTGCCACCGTGTTGATCAGTGATCCGGCGCTTGATGCGCGGGCACTTAACGTGGCGCTGCAAACCCGTGGCGGACCGGTAAGCGCCGCTACCGAGCGCGCGGTCGAGGATGCGATTTTGAACCGGGCTCGCCAGTTGCGGATTGACGCCGCGCGGTTCTGATTGAGGCAAAACGCCTGCCGGGGTGTTTTCCCCGGCACGGCGCGTCAAATCCGGGGCCTGGCTAAAGCGGCTGATCCATCACATCGGTGACCCAGTCGAGTTGTCGCGGCAGGCAGATCGTATGAAGATCATACTGCGCGCGGATCGTATTGCGCGCGGTTTCGCCCAAACGCCTGCGCGCCGCGCCGTCTTCCAGCAGATCGCAGACCTGACCGACCAGGGCATCGCCATCAAAGAAATCGACCAACCGCCCGGTTTCCCCATCGCGGATCACCTCGCGCACGGGGGCGGTGTCACCGGCCACGATCGCCGCACCACAGCTCATCGCCTCAAGCAGGCTCCAGCTCAGCACGAAGGGATAGGTCAGGTAAACATGCACCCGGCTGACCTGAAGCAGGCGCAGGAACTGATCATAAGGGATGCGCCCGAGAAACCGCACCCGATTCCAATCGGCATCTGAAATCTGGTCGCGCACCTCGTCGATGAAGATCTGTTTCCAGGTCTGCCCCTTCGGCGCGCGCGCGCCATAGCTAACCTCATCGCCACCAACGATAAGTATCGTCGCGTTCGGGCGTTTGCGCAAAAGCCGGGGCAGCGCGCGCATGAAGATGTGATAGCCGCGGTAAGGTTCGAGATTGCGGTTCACGAAGGTGATCACCTCATCCTTGCGGGTGACATCGCATTGCCCCTCGATGGTCAGCCGCGCATCCGGATCAGGGCAGGCCTGAACCGTGTCGATGCCATCATGGCTTAGGGTGATGCGGTCGCGGAAGGGGGCGGGAAAGCTATCGGCCTGAAAGGCTGTCGGGCTGATGCCGGCATGGGCAAGGTCGAAATGCAGGTGGTTGTTGAGGTTTTTCATCCGAATGCGCAGCGGTTCGATCTCGGGGGATTTGCCGGCGAATTCGGGGTCGAAATTCAGATGCGGAAACCCCGCGTGGTGATAAAGTTCGCAGTAAAGCCCCATCCGCGCCTTTGGCCAGACATCGCGCAGAAACATCGATTCGCCCCAGCCCGGATGCGCCAGAATGAGATCGGGTTCGAAACCCGCATCGCGCATCTTGCGGGCGGCCCGGTAACAGGCCTCGCCGCGCGTCACCTTGGTATCGAGATCGATAAGCCAGGGATGAACTTTTTGACCGTCCCGTTCCGGCAGGGCATAGGGCAGAACCCGTACCCCTTGCCAGTTGGTCGGCTCTTTCACCCGGAGTGTCAAAGCCACGCATTGATGTCTTTGAGCTGCCAGAAGCGGGGCGAGGTGCTTGTATTGGCCGGGGAAATTCTGATGGATGAAAAGGATTT
>NZ_CAJXIP010000018.1 GCF_913054395.1 uncultured Roseovarius sp. | reverse complement strand
TAGGTATGACACCGGACATGGGAGGCCACTATGGAGCAAGCGGATCTCAAGGCCAGGCTGGACGCCCTCGGACGCAATATCGAGAGGGCCGAAGAGCGTTTGAAGTTGAAACATCTTTTCTCGGCGGATCATCAGATCAAGGCGTCGGAACTTCGCGAGCGCTACAGGGTTTTGTGCCGGAAAGTGCAGGCCGAGGTGGCTCGGGAAGAGGCTCATGGTCGTCACGTGAGCAATCTGGAGAGGTCGCTTCGCGAGTGGTGGGATAGCTTCGAACTCGACGCGGACTGACCTTTTGGTGACGGTTCGACAGAGTTTTGCAAAGGCGCAAGTGGATGGAATACAAAGACTATTACAAGATACTGGAGGTCGATCGAAGCGCGTCGCAGGACGAGATCAAACGCGCCTATCGCAAGCTGGTACGCAAGTACCACCCGGATGTGAACAAAGGTCCGGGGGCCGCCGAGGCCGAGGCGAGGTTCAAGGATGTCGGTGAGGCTTACGAGGTCCTGCAAGATCCCGAAAAACGCGCGGCCTATGATCAGTTGGGCCCGAATTGGCAGGATGGTCAGGCCTTTCGCCCGCCGCCCGACTGGGATGACGGATTCGAGTTTTCCGGTGGTGGCTTTACGCAGGCCGATCCCGAGCAGTTCAGTTCGTTTTTCGAAGAACTGTTTTCACGCCGCGCCGGTTTCGGGGGTGGGATGCACGGCGGGCGTCAGGTTCATGCGCCGGGGCAGGACCATCACGCCAAGATCGTCATTGATCTTGACGAGGCCTATCATGGCGGCAGCCGTGATTTCACCCTGCGCAAACCCGAACTGGACCAGAGTGGCCACCTTGTCCTGCGCGAGCGTTCAATCCGGGTTGCGATCCCGAAAGGCGTCACCGAGGGCCAGCATATCCGCCTGACCGGGCAGGGTGCACCGGGCATGGGGCAGGGCAAAGCGGGCGATCTCTATCTGGAGGTGGCGCTGGAGGAACGGCCGGGTATGCGCATTGAGGGGCGTGATGTGTTCATGGACCTGCCCGTCACCCCATGGGAAGCGGCCCTCGGAGGGCGGATCGAAATCAAGACACCCGGGGGGAAGGTCAATCTGACCCTGCCGAAACATGCGCAAACCGGCAAAAAGCTGCGCCTCAAGGGGCGTGGCATTCCCGGCAAACCCGCAGGAGACCTATTCGCGGTCATCAAGATCGTCATTCCGCCAGCGGAAACGGCGAAAGCAAAGGCGCTCTACGAGGAATTGGCGCGGGAGGTCCGCTATAATCCACGGGCCCAACAGGGAGAATAGGTTATGGCACAGGAAAACGCGCTGGTCCCGGTCTGTGACGTGGTGACGTCACTGTCTCTCACCGAGTTGTGCCGCGTCAGCGGGTCGTCGGCGGACTGGATCATGGAACTGGTCGAAGAGGGTATCCTGGAACCTGCGGGCCCCGACCGGTCGGCGTGGATATTTGAAAGCACCAGCCTTTCCGTGATCCAGACGGTGCAGCGCCTGCAAAGCGATCTGCGTATCAACCTTCCGGGCGTAGCGGTTGTGTTGACGCTTGCTGAAGAAAATGCCCGGCTCGCAAGGCGCCTGACGCAGTTTGAAGCCGGTCCCGACCCATCGATCTGGATGCCTGCGCCAAAGCGCTAGGCAAGACACGCTCCGGCCACGCCCGATCCGCAGAATGACTTTAGCAATCCTTGAAAAGGAAGGACGCACCATGAGCAGGAAAAGCCAACCTCTTGCAAACCTGATGCCGCTCAGGAATCGCGGGCCAAAATGCCCGCAGACCCCGGACAGGCGCAGGGTAAAGGGAGTTGCCTTGTGACATTCAACACGGAACCTGCTGCCAGTATCGAACCCGGTACTGTCATCGCAAAGCTGCGCAGGGGGATTCTCTGGGCAGGCGGCATCATGATCGGTCTGGGGCTGTTGGCGCTTTTCCTGCCGCTGTTCAGTTCTCTGGTGATTGACATCCTGATAGGGTGGTTTTTGACGGTCAGCGGCTGCGTGGTTGTGGCCGGGGCGTTCTCACTTCGCGGAACCGGCGCGTTTCTGTGGCAACTCTTCACGGGTCTGCTTACCCTTGTGGCGGGTCTTTTCCTTTTCATCTTTCCGCAGCAAGGGTTGGTTGCGCTCACCCTGATTGTGGCTGTGGTCTTTTTGGCGACGGGGATCACCCAGTTCGCATTTGCGCTTTGGATACGCCCGGCTCCGGGGTGGAAATGGGCCATCGGTTCGGCCACGGTCAGTATTCTTCTGGGCGGCGCCATCCTGACCGTCCTGCCAGAGGCGTCTGGCATCATGCTTGGTCTTTTGGTGGGCATTGACCTCGTGAGCACGGGATTGGCGATGGTCGTGCTTGCCCGATCCATACCACGTGGTTTTGACCGCTGAGCAGTGAGTGTCTGACAGCGCGCCTCGTTTGGCCTTGCGCTCACCGTCGCGTTTTAAGGTTGGCGCGACGGCGCTACATTTGGCGGTCGGCGCAACAAATTGTTGCACTCGGGGTGAAAATCGGGGCAAACGGGCCTTCAACCGAAGAAAGCGAATGAGTTGTCTGAGCTGGAAAGCCCTATAAAACAGGGAAAATCCGACGTGACCCGCGCAGCCCGTCTTAGCGTGGCCCCGATGATGGATTGGACCGACCGACATTGCCGGTATCTCCACCGGACATTGTCGGGGCGGGCGTTGCTTTATACCGAGATGGTCACGGCGCCTGCTTTGGTGCGCGGTCATGCGTTGCATTTGCTGGATCATTCGGCGGACGAGCATCCTGTGGCGCTTCAGCTTGGGGGATCGGACCCGAAAGAACTGGCGCAGGCGGCGCGGCTTGGGTTTGAGGCGGGCTATCAGGAGATCAACCTAAATGTCGGCTGTCCGAGCGACCGGGTGCAATCGGGCACCTTCGGTGCGGTTCTGATGAAGGATCCGGGCCTTGTGGCCGAGTGTTGCTCTGCGATGATTGCCGCACAACCCCTTGAGGTGACTGTCAAATGCCGGATCGGCGTCGATGATCAGGAGCCACAGGATGTCTTGCCGGAGTTCCTGGCGCGGGTTGCTGCCGCCGGGGTGGGGCGGTTCATCATCCATGCGCGCAAGGCCTGGCTTCAGGGGCTGAGCCCTAAGGAAAACCGCGATATCCCGCCGCTGGACTATGATCTCGTGCAACAGATGCGGGGGCTGTTTCCGGCGCTGCACCTATCGGTCAATGGCGGGATCACCACGTTGGACGAGGCCGAGGCCTTTCTTGACGCCGGGCTTGATGGGGTGATGGTCGGGCGCGCGGCCTATCATCAGCCCACCGATGTCCTCGCCGAAGCCGACCGGCGGATTTTCGGCGATCGGGGGCCGGATGCCACCGCCGAGGGCGCCGTGCGCGCGATGCTGCCCTATATCGAGGCGCATCTTGTGTCGGGCGGGCGGTTGAATCAGATCACCCGGCATATGCTCGGGCTGTTCGCGGGGCGTCCGGGGGCGCGCGGCTGGCGGCGCATGCTGTCGGAGGGCGCACATCATCCCGGTGCGGGCCCAGAGCTTTTGGAGCAGGCATTGGGCGAAATCGAACTGGCATCGCGCGCCGCTACGGTGTAGGTCGCGCCCATACGGAACCCGGAGCGCGACATGACTGTGACATTGCCCGATACAACCCTTTTGCTGCAAATGAGCCTTATGCTGATGGCGATCGGCGGGTTTGGGGGCATTCTGGCGGGCCTTTTGGGCGTCGGCGGCGGAATCGTCCTCGTGCCGGCCTTTTATTACGCCTTCACCACGCTTGGTTATGGCGGCCCGCAATTGATGCAGATCTGTGTGGCGACCTCGCTGGCGACGATCATCGTGACCTCTGTGCGCTCGGTTCTGAGCCATCACAAGAAGGGTGCGGTGGACTGGCATATCCTGCGGGGCTGGGCGCCCGGTATCGCCATCGGCGCCGTGGCCGGGGTGAGCGTGGCGGCGAACCTGAGTTCGACGGTCCTTCAGGCGGTGTTTGGCGGGCTGGGCATCATCGTCGGGCTTTATCTCGGGTTCGGGCGCGACAGCTGGCGCCTTGGCAGCGAAATGCCCAAGGGCGTGACGCGGGCGGTTCTTTCGCCGATCCTTGGCTTTTTGTCGGTGCTGATGGGCATTGGCGGCGGTAGTTTCGGCGTGCCGATGATGACCCTCTACAACAGCCCCATTCACCGCGCCGTGGCCACGGCTGCGGGCTTTGGAATCACCATTGCCGTGCCCTCGGTGATCGGCTTCCTGTTCCTCGAAATTGCCCCGGAGAACCGCCCGCCCTTCACCGTCGGAGCGGTCAATCTCGTGGCGTTTTTCATCGTCATCGCGATGACCCTGATCACGGCACCGCTTGGAGTCAGGCTGGCGCATGCGATGGATGCCAAGCCTCTCAAGCGCGTCTTTGCCGCGTTCCTGACGCTGATTGCGCTTAACATGCTGCGCAAGGCGCTTGGGTGGTAAGGGGGCTGCTGGACAAGGGCTTTGCGGTCTTTGATCCGGAGCCTGACGTTCTGAGCTGGGCAGAGGCGGCGCGGCGCGCGGCCCTGGCGCGAATCAATGACCCCGAAGAGACGGCAAAAAGCCTGCAATGCGAAGGCACCTGGTTTGTTGGCGTTGATTGCCTGCCAAACGACCGGTGGGGTGCGGTGGCGACAAGCGGGCCATTGACCGGGTCGGGCTATGGCGCGGCACAGGCGCTTTACGGGGCGTTGCCACTGCATCGGGCGCAGGTGTCGGTGATCTATCCCGGCTATCCAAAACCCCGTGCAGGCGAGAGCGAAGCAGCGTTTCGCTATCGGCGCATACGCGATGCGGCGCATGTGGACGGTCTCTTGGCGATAGGCGAGGCGCGCCGCCGGATGCTGCGCGAACGGCACGCCTATATCCTCGGAGTCTCGCTGACGGCGTGCAACGCAGGGGCAAGCCCGCTTGTGGTCTGGGAGGGCAGCCATCACATCATGCGCCGCGCCTTTGAACGCGCGCTTCATGGGGTGGCGCCACGCGATTGGGGTGCGGTTGACCTGACCGAGATTTATCAGGCCACGCGGCGTGAGGTCTTTGAAACCTGCCCGCGTGTGATACTGCCCCTGGCAGTTGGGGGCGTTTGCCTGGTTCACCGGCTTGCGCTTCATGGGGTGGCACCCTGGGAGCAGGGCGCAGAGGCACCGCCCGAAGGCCGGATGATCGCCTATTTCCGCCCGGAATTTGGCGATTTTTCCCGGCCCTGCTGGCTGGCGCACCCCTAAGAGGTTTCGCCGAAAAACCTTACCCCCGGCTCAACCGCGCCGCGCGCCCGCCGCGGCGTTTTTTCAGGATGCTGTTGCGGTCGGGCAGGGCGGCCATAATTTCGCGCCGGGCTTCCGGGGTCATTTTCGACCAGCGGGTGATCTCATCAATCGTGCGCAGACAGCCGGTGCAGATCCGTGCCTCGGGATGGACGACACAGACCTTCACACAGGGCGAATCCACCTCATTGCGTTTCCACGGGGATTCATCGGTCACAGGGCGGCCCTCACATGTCGCAAACGATCAAGTACTCCCTGAAGGATATAGGCCGCAGCGATATTGTCGATCACCTGCTTGCGACGTTTTCGGGTCGCATCCGCCTCCAATAGCGCCCTTTCGGCGGCCACTGTGGACAGGCGCTCGTCCCAAAACCCGATCGGCAGGGTCGTCAGCCGCTCAAGATTGCGCGCAAAGGCGCGGGTCGATTGGCATCTGGGGCCTTCGGATCCGTCCATGTTGCGCGGCAGGCCAAGAATGATCCCGCCGACCTCGCGGCTTGCGGCGATCTCAAGCAGGCGCGCGGCATCGAGGCCGAATTTCTTGCGCTGGACGGTTTCATGCGGACTGGCCACCGACAAAAGCCGATCCGAGAGCGCAACCCCGATCGTCTTGTCGCCAAGATCAAGGCCCATGACCGGGCGTGCCTGCGGCAGGGCGGCGCCAAATTCCTGAATATCCTCGATGATCATTCGGCAATCCCCGCATTGGCTGCCGCCGCACGCAGCGTATCAAGCATCGCCGGATTGGCGGCAAAGACCACCTGTGCCTCGGTCCAGACCTGGCGCGCCTTGCCGAGCTCGCCCAGCACGCCGTAAGCGTTGATAAGCCGCGCCCATTCCTCGGCACTGCCGCCGGTCGTCGCGAGCCGCTCGGCCAGCCCGGCAACCATGCCCCGGATCATGTCCTGACGCCCCTCGGCGCTCAACCCGGCGGCGTTGTCCATATCTTCGGCCGTCGGTCCCCGCAGGTCACCAGCGGGGGGCAGGGCATATTTCACCCCGGCGCGCGCCGCCAGATCCTCGATCTGGGCGCGGATCGGCGCGACCCATGGCGCATCGGCGGTGCTTTCCTCAAGCAGCGCCTGCCAGGTGCGAAACGCGCCATCGGGGCGGTCGACCTGAATGAGGTAAAGCCCAAGGTAAAACCGCGCACTTGGTTCGCGCGGGTCCAGCCGTAATGCCTCGCGTAGCGCCGTTTCGGCCTCGGCCGAGACATAGCCCGCACTGGCATTGATCATCAGATCCGCCAACATCGCCTGATCGGCGGCAGTGGTCGCGTCACCCTTGAGCGCGATAAGCTGTTGCTGGGCGCGGCGTGCGGCGCTCATGTTCCCCAGTGCGGCCTCGCTGCGAACCAGGAATTGCAGGCCCTGCTGATCCTCGGGGCGTTCCTTGACGGTTTTGCGCAGCTGTTCGATCAGCGCGAGATAATCTTGCGATGTGCCCTCGGGTACGCTCTGGCCCTGCGGGCCGAAGCGGGCTTCGGCCTCGTCCTGCGACAGGCGCGCGGCGCGGGCCTCGTCCGAGGCGGCAATCCGCTTGGCAATCGGCAGGTCCCTGTATCCCGGTGCACCGACCTGGCCATAGATCAGGATGCCGCCCCCGGCGATCACCGCCACGATAAGACCGGCCGCAAGCCATCCCGCAGCGCGCGGCTGGCCGCCATCCTCGCCGCCCAGGCGCAATTGCGCATCGGCCGCCAGAACCCGGCGCGAGACCTCGGCGCGCAGCCGCTGTGCCTCGTCCTCGCCGATCACGCCACGGGCAAGGTCGCGGTCGACCTCTTTCAGTTGATCGCGATAGACCTGAAGATCATAGGCCGCGGGCGGGGCATCCCCGACGCGCCCCCGCAACAGCGTCAGCGCCAGAACCGCCCCGATCGCAATGGCCAATGCTGCGACGATGATCCAGAAACCCATGGTTTTCCCCTTCTTTCCCGTCCCATGTAACCCTGCGCGCGCAGGGAAAAAAGGGCCAAGTCGTCACGCCCCCGTCACCGGACAGCGCCGAGATGTCGCAATGTCGCAATTGATGCGCAAATCGCCGCCCAGAGTATCCTTTGAAATGCCGGGGCGTCGCATTACGGTCAAAGCCGCAGCATGGTCTGCGAATCCACTAGTCCTGAGGCCGCGCATGAAACGTTATTCCGCCTTTGCCATCGCCCGCGAAGCCCTTCGGTATCACACGGGATGGGAACGGGCCTGGGCCTCGCCCGAGCCGAAAAAGAAATATGATGTCATCATCATCGGCGCTGGTGGCCACGGCCTGGCCACGGCCTATTACCTTGGCAAGAACTTTGGCATCACCAATGTGGCGGTGCTCGAGAAAGGCTGGCTCGGGGGCGGCAATACCGGGCGCAATACCACGATCATCCGCTCGAATTACCTTCAGGATCCTTCGGCGGCGATCTATGAAAAGGCGCGCTCGCTCTACGAGACGCTGAGCCAGGATCTGAACTACAACATCATGTATTCGCCGCGTGGCGTGATCATGCTGGCCCAGACCGAACACGAGGTCCGCGGCTATCAGCGCACGGCGCATGCCAACGCCCTGCAAGGGGTCACGACCGAGTTCATCTCGCCCGCCCGCGTCAAGGAAATCGTGCCGATCATCAACCTCGACGGGCCGCGCTATCCGGTGCTTGGCGGCCTCTGGCAGGCGCGCGGCGGCACCGCTCGCCACGATGCCGTGGCCTGGGGCTATGCGCGGGCCTGTTCTGACATGGGCATGCACATCCTGCAAAAATGCGAAGTCACCGGCATCACCCGCGACGGCGGCAAGGTCACCGGCGTCAGCACCAATCGCGGCGATATCGCCTGTGACAAGCTTGGCGTCGTGGTGGCGGGTCATTCGGGACATCTGGCCGATATGGCCGGCTTCCGCCTGCCGATCGAATCCGTCGCCCTTCAGGCGCTTGTGTCGGAACCGATCAAGCCCTGCATGGATTGCGTCGTCATGGCCAATACCGTGCATGGCTACATGTCGCAATCCGACAAGGGCGAGATGGTCATCGGTGGCGGCACCGACGGTTATAACAACTTCACCCAACGCGGCTCTTTCCACCATGTCGAGGAAACCGTGCGCGCCCTGATCGAGACCTTCCCGATGGTCAGCCGCCTCAAGATGCTGCGCCAATGGGGCGGTATCGTCGATGTGACCGGCGACCGCTCGCCGATCATCAGCAAAACCCCGGTCGATGGCATGTTCATCAACTGTGGCTGGGGCACCGGCGGCTTCAAGGCGATCCCCGGATCGGGCTGGGGCTTTGCTGAAATGATTGCCAAGGGCCACTCGCCCCTGACCGACGCCTTCGGCCTCGACCGCTTCCACCAGGGCCGCTTTATTGACGAGAGCGTCGCGGCGGGGGTGGCGCACTAATGTTTATAGCTCCAGTCCTCCCAGTCCTCATCTTGGGTGAAGCGTTCTTCTTGAAGTTCCCCTATAACTTGGCAACTTTCCGCCCGCAAAATAGAGGCTTCTCTCAACTTTTCCTCCTTTGCGGACAATATCTCAAGAACCGCGTCTCTATCTTGAAGGCGCGCGTTGAAGAGTTCGTTTATTCCTTCTTTCGCGAGAAGTGCTTTACGCAAATCCCAGTCAATCATGGTCATGTAGTTGCTCAACCGCATCTTTCGGCCCCTTGTTCTCACTTCGTGCCGAATCAAACATATGCCGCTTTCAAGACGCATCGCAAATTGTATATGTCTGTGGATAGGCTGTTGATAACTAACGTTTACTTTAGGTTTCGGAGACAAACACTTGTGATGGATAACTTTTATAGCTCTGAAGCAAAGGGAGTCGTCCAATGCTGATCCTAGAATGCCCCTGCTGCGGCGTGCGCGGCGAAGAAACCGAATTTCATGGCGGTGGCGAGGCGCATCTCAAACGCTTCGGTCCCGGCTCGACGGATGACGAGTTCCACACCTACCTGTTTTCCAAGGAAAACCCCAAGGGGGTGCACTTTGAACGCTGGCGCCACAACAACGGCTGCGGCAAGTGGTTCCTTGCGGCCCGCGACACCATGACACTCGAGGTTTTCGGCACCTATTCCGCCCAGACCCTCGAACCGCCAAAACACATTCGCGATGCGATCACCGCCAAACGCCCCGGTTGGACATGGAGAGATTTCTCATGATCCTTCTTCTTGGCAAAAATACTCAAATTCTCACCGCAGCCACAGGCACGAGGGTCTAACCCATGAGCACACGTCTGGCCACCGGCGGCCGTCTTCTCGATACGGACCGCGCCGTCAATTTCACTTTCAATGGCAAGCGCCTGCGCGGCCATGCCGGCGACACGCTGGCTTCGGCATTGCTTGCCAATGACCAGATGCTGGTCGGGCGCTCGTTCAAATATCACCGCCCGCGTGGTATTGTCGCCAGCGGCGCCGAAGAACCGAACGCCCTCGTTGGCCTCGGCACCGGCGCGCGCTTTGAGCCGAACCAGCGCGTCACCACGACCGAGTTGTTCGACGGCCTTTCGGCGACAAGCCAGAACCACTGGCCGAGCCTCGAGTTCGATGTCGGTGCGGTGAACGCGAAACTTGGCCGTTTTATGCCGGCGGGCTTTTATTACAAGATGTTCATCCATCCGCGTCCGTTCTGGAAGCATGTCTACGAGCCGTTCATTCGCCATGCTGCCGGCCTCGGCAAAGCGCCGAAAGATCGCGATGGCGACCGCTATGAGCATTTCTATGCCTTTGCCGACGTGCTTGTGATCGGCGGCGGTGTGGCCGGGCTTCAGGCCGCTTTGCGTGCGGCTGAAACCGGCGCCAAGGTAATGGTCCTGGAACAGACCGCCCATTGGGGCGGCCGTGCGCCGGTCGATGGTGGCACAGTGGACGGCGCGCCGGTGGCAGAGTTTATCGAGGGTGTCATTGCAAAATTGCAGGACATGCCCAATGTGACCCTGCGCAATCGTTGCATGGGTGCAGGGGTCTATGATCACGGCTATGCGCTTGGCTATGAGCGGATCACCGATCATGCGCCCGAGCTTGACGCGCCGCGTCACCGCCTGTGGCGCATTCGCGCGCGCCAGATCATCACCGCCACCGGTGCCATCGAACGTCCGCTCAGCTTTGCCGGTAACGATATTCCCGGTGTCATGCTGGCCTCGGCGGTGCGCGATTACGCGGTGAATTACGGTGTGTCGATCGGTGACCGCACGGTCGTCGTGACCAATAATGACGATGCCTATCGCACCGCGATCACGCTCAAGTCTCTCGGGCTTGAAATCCCGGTGATCCTCGATGCGCGTGCATCGGGCGGCGGGGCGCTTGCCGATGAGGCGCGCGCGCTTGGCATCCGGGTCGAGAACGGCAAGGCGATCTCGTCGGTCAAAGGTGGCAAGCGCGTCACCGGCGTGGCGATTTGTGCGCAGGCAGGCGAAGGTGCCGTGCTTGAGGAAATCAAATGCGATGCCGTGGCCATGTCGGGCGGCTGGTCGCCGGTGGTGCACCTGTGGTCGCATTGCGGCGGCAAGCTGATCTGGGACGCAGATCGCGCCCATTTCCGCCCCGATGCAGCCAAGCCGCCACTCGGCGCAACAGGCGAAGGCTTTGTGATCGCGACGGGCGCCGCGAATGGCGCGGGCGATCTGGCGACGACGCTGGCGGACGGCGACGCTGCGGGCAAGGCGGCGGCGAAGGCCATCGGCAACAAACCGAAGAGCACAGCCGCGCCGCAAGGCTCGGCGAGTGAAGAGGCGCCGCTGATGCCGGTCTGGCTTATGCCGCAGGGCGCGGGGGTCAATCTTCGGATGAAATCCTGGCTGGATTACCAGAATGACGTCAAGGTCTCTGACGTGCAGCTGGCGGCGCGCGAAGGCTTTGAATCGGTCGAGCACGCCAAGCGCTATACCACGCTTGGCATGGCGACTGATCAAGGTAAGTTGAGCAATATCAACGGATTGGCCATTCTTTCGGATGCGCTGAACCAACCCATCCCGCAGACCGGCACAACCACCTTCCGCCCGCCCTATACGCCGATTTCCCTGGCGGCCATCGGTGGGGAGGCGCGCGACGAGATTTTCCAGCCTCTGCGCAAGACCCCGATCCACGGCTGGCACGAAGACAACGGTGCGCATTTTGAACCGGTTGGCCAATGGCGCCGCCCCTATTGCTATCCCAGAGGCGAAGAAAGCCACCGGGATGCGGTCAGCCGCGAGATCAACCAGACCCGTGGGCAACTTGGCCTGCTTGATGCCTCGACCCTTGGCAAGATCATCGTCAAGGGCCCGGATGCGGGCAAGTTTCTCGATATGCTTTACACCAACATGATGAGCACCCTGAAACCGGGTCGCTGCCGCTATGGCCTGATGTGCAACGAGAACGGCTTTCTGATGGATGACGGTGTGGTCGCGCGGATCGACGACGATACCTTCCTTTGTCACACCACCACCGGCGGCGCCGAGTCGATCCATGGCCACATGGAAGACTGGCTCCAGTGTGAATGGTGGGATTGGAAGGTCTATACCGCCAATGTGACCGAGCAATATGCCCAGATCGCCGTGGTTGGCCCCAAGGCCCGGACGGTCCTTGAAAAGTTGACCTCGGATGATATTTCCGCCGATGGCCTTAGCTTTATGGGCTGGAAGGATCTGACGTTGGCGGGCATGCCCGCACGCGCCTACCGGATCTCGTTCTCGGGCGAGCTGAGCTATGAAATCGCCGTGCCTGCAAGCTATGGCCGCGCGCTTTGGGATGCCCTGCAAGAGGCGGGTGCCGAGTTTGGCGTAATGCCCTATGGCACCGAAGGCCTGCATGTGATGCGCGCCGAAAAGGGCTTTATCATGATCGGGGATGAAACCGACGGCACGGTGATCCCGCAGGATCTCAACATGCAATGGGCGATTTCCAAGAAGAAGGACGACTATCTCGGCAAGCGCGCGCAAGAGCGCAGCCACATGGCCGATCCCAAGCGCTGGAAACTGGTCGGGCTGGAAACGCTTGACGGTTCGGTTCTGCCGGATGGCGCCTATGCCACGGCGCCGGGGCGCAACGCCAATGGTCAGCGTGAAACCCAGGGACGGGTGACCTCGACCTATCATTCGCCGACACTCGGGCGCGGGATTGCCATGGGCCTTGTGCTTGATGGGCCCGACCGGATGGGCGATGTGATCGAATTTCCAAAGGTGGATGGCGGTATCGTCAAGGCGAAGATCGTCGATCCGATCTTCTTCGACAAGGACGGGGAGAAGCAGAATGTCTAACGCAGTCAGCGCATTGGGCGGGGCCAGCTATGATGGCTTTGCCCGCATTGAGGATCAGGGCCTGCGCGGGATGATCACCCTGCGCGGTGATCTTGCCAGCAAGGAAATCAAGGCAGCCGTCAAGGCGGCGACAGGCCTTGGCGTGCCGGGCCAGCGTCAGGCGCTGAGTGGCGGCGATACGGCGGTGCTCTGGATGTCGCCGGATGAATTGCTGTTGATGTGCCCCTATGACGAGGTGAACGACAAGATCGCGGCGCTTGAAACCGCCCTTGCGGGCCAGCATTTCCTTGCGGTCAACGTTTCCGACGCGCGTACTTTCCTGCGCATCAGCGGCGCGGGCGCACGCGAGGTTCTGGCCAAGGTCTGTCCGGTCGATCTTTCGCCGGAGGCCTTTACCCCCGGCATGTTCCGCCGCACCCGCATGGCGCAGGTGCCGGCCGCCTTCTGGCTTGACGACGCGGGGGCGTTTCATCTGATCTGTTTCCGCTCGATTGCGGATTACGCGTTCAACCTGTTGAAGGTCTCGGCCAAGCCCGGCGGTGAAGTGGGATATTTCGCCTGATCCGGGCAAACCTGACGGATAAACTCTGTCAAACGGGGTTGACCTTGGGGCGTTCGGGCCACCATGTATGGTGCATCTGATTTGCATGAAATGAACAGGGGGATAACCCATGAGCTTTGAACTTCCCGATCTTCCCTATGCCCATGACGCGCTTGCGGCGCATGGCATGTCCGCGGAAACGCTGGAATATCACCACGACCTGCACCACAAGGCCTATGTCGACAACGGCAACAAGCTGATTGCCGGCACCGAGTGGGAAGGCAAGTCGCTTGAGGCGATCATTGCCGGCACCTATGACAAGAGTGCCGTGGCGCAAAATGGTATCTTCAACAACATCAGCCAGCTTTGGAACCACAACCAGTTCTGGGAAATGATGAGCCCGACCAAGACCGGCATGCCCGGCGAGCTTGAAAAGGCCATCACCGACAGCTTTGGTTCGGTTGACGAGTTCAAATCGCAGTTTTCGGCCGCTGGCGCGGGTCAGTTCGGCTCTGGCTGGGCCTGGCTTGTCAAGGACACCGATGGTGGCCTCAAGGTGACCAAGACCGAGAACGGCGTGAACCCGGTCTGCTTCGGTCAGACGGCGCTTTTGGGCTGTGATGTGTGGGAGCATTCCTATTACATCGACTTCCGCAACAAGCGTCCGGCTTACCTCAGCAACTTCCTCGACAACCTGGTGAACTGGGAAAACGTCGCCTCGCGGCTCTGAACCACGCAGATTTCGGGGGCAGGACCGTCCCCGCAGGAGTGCCCCGCTGACACGCGTCAGCGGGGCTTTTTCGTGGGCTGGCCTGAATATGATCGTGGCGGGGCACTATCGCCTTGCCTTGGCGCGGCGGATCAGGCAGCACTCCGATAGCCCGTAACCCCGACAGGAGACCCCATGCGCGAAGAGACAAAAGGCATCATCGCGATGGTCGCTACCTGCACGATCTGGGGGCTGTCGGGGATTTATTACAAGCTGTTGGCGCATATTCCGCCGATTGAAATCCTTGCGCATCGCACACTGTGGTCCTGTATCTTCTTTGCACTGGTCCTGACGGTGCAGGGCCGGATTTCGGTTCTGGGCCAAACCCTTTGGGTGAGGCGCTCGTTCCTCCTGATCGGGTTTGCGGCCTTGATGATTTCGACCAACTGGTTCGTATTCATCACCTCGATTCAGGTCGGGCGCGCGGTCGAGGCGTCTTTGGGCTATTACATCTTCCCGCTGGTTGCGGTGCTTTTGGGCGCAATAGCCTTTGGCGAACGCCTTGGCCGGGCACAGATGATGGCGGTTTCGCTTGCCATCGCGGCGGTGGTGACGCTGACCGCCGGACTTGGGGTCGCGCCCTGGATCGCGCTTATTCTGGCCTCGTCGTTCGGGCTTTATGGCCTTGTAAAGAAAGGGCTTCCCGTCGGCCCTGTGGTCTCGGTCACGGCCGAGGTCCTGTTGTTGTCACCGATCGCGCTGGCGGTTCTGTGGTGGTTTCATGCGGATGGCCAAGGCGCCTTTGGCACCTCCTGGCGCGACAGTGCCTTGCTGGCGTTTTCCGGGCCGCTAACGGCAACGCCGCTGATCATGTTCAGCTATGCCACCAAGCGCATCCGGCTGGCCACGGTCGGCCTTGTGCAATATCTGAACCCCAGCCTGCAATTCCTGGTGGCGACGCTGATCTTTCGCGAGGCGTTCAGCTTTTGGCACGCCATTGCCTTTGCGATGATCTGGACCGCGCTGGCGATCTATACCGCCGCTTCGCTGCGTCAGGACAGGGCCGCGCGCAGGGCGATCGTCAAATCCTGAACCGTATCAACGGCTTGCATGTAATCCCTAAGGGATGCATCGGCGAACCCCTGATCGACCACATGATCCATTAGCTGGACTAGGGGTGCCCAATAGCCGTCTGTATTCAAAAGGAAAATCGGCTTGCTGTGAAGGTCGAGCTGGCGCCAGGTCAGGACCTCGAAAAACTCGTCCAGCGATCCGGCGCCACCGGGCAGAACGACGATCGCGTCAGAGTTCATATACATGACCTTTTTGCGCTCGTGCATGTTTTCGGTCACCACAAAGCGCGTCAGGTCTTTTTTGCCAACCTCAAGGCTCATCAGGTGTTTGGGGATCACGCCGAAGGTGTCACCGCCCGCCGCCTGAGCGGCGCGCGCCGTCGCCCCCATAAGGCCGACATCGCCCGCGCCATAGACCAAGCGCCAGCCGTTGTGCGCCAACATCTCGCCCATGGCGGTCGCCTCTTCGCTAAACCTTGGGTTCTTACCGGGACGTGAGCCGCAAAAGACACAGACGGACAGGACTGTCATGAAATCACCCCAGGCTGATAAATGGTTGCTTTGACCCGTGATAGCCTTGTTGCTATTCTGCGGCAACCGTGCACTGTGCCGGGGGTGGAAGGAAAAACATGAGCAAATTCGCCGGTTTAGGGAGGGGGCCCGCGCTTGTCGCTGCGGGCGCTGTTGTGGTCGGCCTTGCCGGACTTGCCATGTATTTTGGCGGCGTCTTTGTGCCTGCGCCGCCGCCGCTGTCAGAGCCGGGCGTCACCGCGCAATCCGAGCAGCCTGAACAGCCCTGGACAGAGCCGGCCGCGCAGGTCGAACAGGCGGATAAGCCGGATGCAGAACCGGCGCCGCCGCTGCCTGACCCGCCGTCGATTGACACCTTTCGGCTTGACCCGGACGGGCAGATGCTTGTCGCGGGACAAGGCGCGCCGGGATGGGATATTTCCATTCTTGTCGATGGCCTGAGCATTGCGACGCTTGCCCCTGATAACGCCGGAAAATTCGTGACGTTTCTGGAGCTCCCGGCAAGCGATCAGCCGCGTATCCTGTGGCTTAGCATGACGTCGGGCGAGGGGGGGCGGACGCTGACCTCGGTTGATCAGATCATTATCGCCCCACCCCCGCGCGCCGTTGCTGCCGCACCTGTGGCGTCACCGCCCGAGCCGACCGTCGAAACGGCCAGCCAGCCCGAAGTGGTACCGGCGCCTGCCCCGACAGAGCCCATGGTGACGGACACAGCCGAGGCACAGGCGATTGAGCCCGCGCAACCGACGACGGACACGCCCGAGGCGGGCGCAGAGACTGCCGTAGCCGCCTCTGATGCCCCGACCCCGGCGGTGTCGCAGACGGTTCTTATGGCTGACGAGGGCGGCGTTCGGGTGCTTCAGGCGCCTACGCCTGATGCGCAGTCGCCCGATGTCATGTCCAGCGTCGCGCTTGATGCGATCACCTATTCTGATGCGGGCGAGGTACAGCTTTCCGGTCGTGCCAAGGGCACCGGCTTTGTTCGCATCTACCTTGACAACAAGCCCGTAACCACCTCGCGCGTTGCCGCCGATGGCAACTGGAGCAGCGAGTTGCCCGACGTCGGGACCGGGGTTTATACCCTGCGGGTCGATGAGGTCAGTAGCGAGGGCACCGTCGTGTCGCGTGTCGAGACGCCGTTCAAACGCGAGGATCAGGCGGTTCTTCTGGCGCAGGATGACGCCGTTACAGCCGAACCGGTCCGCGCCGTCACGGTTCAGCCGGGATCGACCCTCTGGGCCATCTCGCGCGAGGTTTATGGCGAAGGTGTCATGTATGTGCGGGTCTTCGAGGCCAACCGTGACCGCATCCGCGATCCCGATCTGATCTATCCCGGTCAGGTGTTCGCCCTGCCGTAACGGGGGGGCTGGCAATTGAACGGGGCGCAGCCTATGTGTGTGGCAAGTTATTGAAAAGGCCCGTTCATGCGCCACGCCCAGGTGACGACTTCTGAAATGCCCAAGAACGGCTGGCGCACCATCCGGCGTGTCGCGCCCTATCTTTGGCCTGCGGATCAGCCGTGGGTCAAGCGGCGTGTGCTGCTTGCGCTTCTGGCGCTGTTCGTGGCCAAGCTGGTCGCCGTGGGCACGCCGTTTTTCTACAAGGCAGCGGTGGATTCGCTTGCCGCTGAGGGGCAATCGGCGGCCTGGATGCTTGGCGCGGGGGCGGTCGGGCTTACCGTGGCTTATGGCATGGCGCGGTTGATGAATGTCGGCTTTCAACAGCTGCGCGACGTGATCTTTGCCCGTGTCGCACAGCGGGCCCTGCGCTCGCTGGCGCTTCAGACGTTCCGCCATATCCATGCGATGTCGATGCGCTATCACATCACCCGCAAGACCGGCGGACTAAGCCGGATCATCGAGCGTGGCGTGAAAGGCGTTGAATTCCTGCTGCGGTTCCTGCTGTTTTCCATCGGGCCGCTGGTGCTTGAATTGCTGATGATCGGTGTCATTCTCTGGGTGCTGTTCGATGTCTGGTATCTGGCCGTGGTGATGAGCGTGATCGCGGCCTATGTAGCCTTTACCTTCAAGGTGACCGAATGGCGGGTGAAGCTGCGCAAGCAGATGAACGATCAGGATACCGACGCCAATCAAAAGGCCGTCGACAGCCTTTTGAATTTCGAGACGGTCAAGTATTTCGGCGCCGAGGGGCGTGAGGCGGCGCGTTATGACGCGGCGATAGCGGGCTATGAGCATGCCGCGCTCCAGACCTCTTATTCGCTGGCCTTCCTGAATTTCGGTCAGTCCTTCCTGATCACCGGCGGGCTTGTGATGGTCATGGTGATGGCGGCGCTTGGCGTACAGGACGGGACGATGACCGTGGGCGATTTCGTCATGGTCAACGCCTATATGATCCAGATCACCATGCCTCTCAACTTTCTGGGGACGGTCTATCGCGAAATTCGTCAGGCCCTGGTGGATATGGGGGAAATGTTCGAACTGTTAGAGCAACCGCCGGATGTGAAGGACAAACCCGGCGCGGATGTTCTGAAGGTGAAAGGGGCATCGGTGCGCCTTGACACTGTTTCATTCGGCTATGACGATGCGCGACCGATCCTGAAGGGCGTCACCCTTGATGTGCCCGCCGGTCAGACGGTGGCGGTTGTCGGTCCGTCGGGGTCGGGCAAGTCGACAATCGGGCGGCTGTTGTTCCGCTTTTACGATGTGCAGTCAGGAGCGGTCCTGATCGACGGGCAGGACGTGCGCGACGTGACGCAGGACAGCCTGCATGCGATGATCGGTGTGGTGCCGCAGGATACGGTTC
The DNA here is from genome assembly GCF_913054395.1 of uncultured Roseovarius sp. Classification (GTDB taxonomy): domain Bacteria; phylum Pseudomonadota; class Alphaproteobacteria; order Rhodobacterales; family Rhodobacteraceae; genus Roseovarius. The sequence continues at coordinate 25,099 of NZ_CAJXIP010000018.1, read as the reverse complement.
TGTTCAACGACACGGTCGGCTATAATATCGGCTATGGGCGCGATGGCGCCACCCAGGCCGAGATCGAAGAGGCCGCGCGCGCCGCGCAGATTCACGATTTCATCACCAGCCTGCCGGAGGGCTATGACACGCCGGTCGGGGAACGCGGGCTCAAGCTTTCGGGGGGCGAGAAACAGCGCGTCGGGATTGCCCGGACGCTTTTGAAGAACCCGCCGATCCTGTTGTTGGACAAGGCCACAAGCGCGCTTGATACCCAGACCGAGCGCGACATTCAGGGCGCGCTTGCCAAGGCTGCCGAGGGGCGCACGGTGATTACCATCGCGCACCGCCTGTCCACCGTCGCGGATGCCGACCGGATTGTCGTGCTTGAAGAGGGGCGCGTGGTCGAAGAGGGAACCCATGCCGAGCTTTTGGCGCGCCAGGGCCGCTATGCCGGTCTTTGGCAGCGTCAGGCCCGCGAACAGGATGAGGTCGCGGCCTGACTCATGGCGGGATCTGTCACATAAGGGTTACGCCAGGCGGCTAAGAATATCGGCAATCGGTCGCTACATATCGCACTTGCCAGTTCGCAAACGCGATATATAGTAGATACTAGGAAGGTGCAGGGGCGCCCGCCCCTGGACCTGTCGCAAGCTTGATCCGGGTGAGGGGAAAGTCAGTCAGATGGACGGCGATTTCAGAACGGAATTTGTCCGAGAACCGGCCGCGCTACGAGAGTTTCCGGCGCTTGTCTTGAATGCCGATTACCGGCCGTTATCCTATTATCCGCTGTCTCTCTGGACCTGGCAGGAGGCGGTCAAGGCGGCCTGGCTTGACCGGGGCGATATCGTGGCGGAATACGATCACTGGGTCCGAAGCCCGAGTACGGAAATACGCATACCCTCGGTCATCGTGTTGAAAGACTATGTAAAACCTCAAAAGCGCGTGGCCTTCACGCGCTTTAATTTATTTTTGAGGGACGAATTTCGCTGTCAGTATTGCGGGGCAAAGGGCGATCTTACCTTTGATCACGTGGTCCCGCGCGCCAGCGGTGGCGTTACCAGCTGGGAAAACGTGGTGGCGGCCTGTAGCCCCTGCAACCTGCGCAAGGGATCCAAAAGCCTGCGTCAGGCGGGGCTGAGCCTGCGCAAGGCGCCACGCCCGCCCGAGGCGGAGCAGCTTCGCAATCTGGGGCGCAAGTTTCCGCCCAACCACCTGCATGAAAGCTGGATGGATTTTCTCTATTGGGATGCTGAGCTTGATGCCTGAAGCGCGTGGGTTTCACCCAGCCTACAGATTTGAAAAGGCGCCGCTGCCATGGGGCAGGGCGCCTTTTGAACTGGTTGTCGAGGCTTCGCGTTAGGCCGGTTTGGCAGCGGCAGGTGCGGGATTGCCGGTAGCGGCGGGCTTGGGCGCGTTCGACTTGCCGCTAAGCGGGTCTTCCTGACGCTGGACCGAGCCCTCGAAGTGGGCGCCGGATTCGATGGCGATGGTCTTGTGGATGATGTCGCCTTCGACGCGCGCGGTCGAGGTCAGGCGCACCTTGAGGCCACGCACACGCCCGACGATGCGGCCGTTGATCACCACGTCATCGGCAATCACTTCGCCTTTGACGGTCGCGCCTTCGCCGATGGTCAGAAGATGCGCACGAATGTCGCCTTCGATGGTGCCTTCGACCTGAATGTCGCCGGTTGTCTTAAGGTTGCCCGTGACATGCAGATCCGAAGAGAGAACCGAAGCTGGCGGCTTGGCCTTGGGGGCCGAGGCCTTGAATTCCGTGCCCGAGGTATCGGGACGTGCGGAATCAAGCCGGTTGTCCGTCGGGGCCGGTTTGGCCTCGGTGGGCTTTTGCGCGGGTTCGTTGATTTTGCTCTTAGAAAACATTTTTTGCAGCCTTGATATATATCATGGGATTGACGGGCTTGCCGCCGACGCGGACTTCGTAGTGTAGATGTGTGCCCGTGGAACGTCCAGAGTTGCCCATATCACCTATCTGTTCCCCGCGCGAGACCCTTTGCCCGACCTTCACGCGGATTTTCGACAGATGGGCATAGCGGGTCTCTATGCCGAACTCGTGTTTCACCTTTACCAGGCGGCCATAGCCCGAAAGCCAGCCGGCGTGGGTCACAACGCCGTCGGCGGTCGAGTGGATCGGCGTGCCATGGGCGGCGGCGAAATCGGTGCCCTGATGCATCCGGCCCCACCGCATGCCATAGCCCGAGGTGAAACGGAATGCGTTCTTGACCGGGATGGCAAAGGGCGCCTTCTGGGCGGCGATCCGATAGAGGTTAAGCTCGTCCATCTGGCCAAGGATGCGATTGGCGCGCTCTGCATCGGGCGAGGGCGCTTCGCCACGGGTTGAAAACGACAGCGGTGTCAGCGGGCCGCCCTGGCCGGTATGGCCGCGGCGCACGCTGCCTATCAGGCTCTCGGTGTTTAGGCCTGCATCGCGGAACATCTTGTCGAGCGGTTTGACCGAAATGGTCATCGCATCTTCAAGCTGGCTGAATATCTGTTCGTTCTGGTCCTGCATGAGGCGAATCTGATAAGCCATTTCATCGGCATGAACCAAGGCATCCTGGGCGTTGGCGATGGTCTCATCGCGTTCACGGGCGGCGTCCTGAAGGGCGGCCGTGAGGAAATCAAGGGTGCCGTCGTCGACCGCGCCGCCGCTTGCGCCATCGCCGGACGCCTCTCCGTCTTCAAGCGCAAGCGCCAGGGCGGTGCTTTCTTCGCGGGCGGTTTCGCGCTCGTTCATGGTGCGGCGCAGGGTGGTCTGGATCACTTCTATCCCGGTTTCAAGTTCGCGGCGGCGGATCTCGGAGGCCAGCAATTCGGATTGCATGACCGAAATCTGATCCAGTGCCGAACTAAAGCGTTCCTGCGCGGCAATCGCCTCTTCGGCGCGTTTGTCGCGTTCATGCGACAGGGAATTCAGACGGTTTTCATAGGTGCGCTGATCGCGCTTGGCCTGTTCACGGAAGTTTCCGGCGCCAATGCTGTCCATCAGCAGGATCGACGTTGCGATGATCGCCCAGGCCACAATCGCCGCGGCACCCGAGAAGGCAACAAGCTGAGTTGCGGGGCGAAGCCGGATAAACCGCGTTTCCGTGTCAGAGCGCAGAAAGACCCGCCGTTCGGGGAAATAACGCTCTAGAATGGCATGCACTTTGATAGCAAGTCGTGTTCTCACGCGGTCTCGTCCCTGTTGTTACCCTTCGCAACGGATGACGCTCTTATTATCAGGTGTGGCGTCCTGCAAAGTGATTAGCCAGTGGTTAACCTTTGGGCAAGAATTTTGACCAAATGTGATAAAATTCTGAGCTATTTCTTGCCAGAGTGGCGAAAAACCGCCGATCACCAAGGGTTTGGCTATTTTGCCGCTGGGGCGATTTCGGTCAGCGGCCAGTAGAAATCCGGCGGTATTCCGGCCTCTGCGCGCTTTTCCTCGTTGAAGGGAGGCTTGAGGGGGCCATGGAAATAGCGTCGCACAAGATCGTGGAACACATCCTTGGGATCAAGATTGTGACGCCCGCAGAGAAAGTGAAACCACTTCGACCCGAAGGCGACATGCGCCACCTCTTCGGCATAGATCACCTGCATAGCCTCGACGGCGGCGGTATCGCCGGCCTTGGTGAACAGGGCGATCATGCCGGGGGTCACGTCAAGCCCGCGCGCCTCAAGCACCATCGGCACCACGGCGAGGCGACCCATGAAATCCTGGGCGGTGTCCTCTGCGGCGCGCCACATGCCGGCATGGGCGGGCAGGGCGCCATAGTGACTTCCCATTGCTTCAAGGCAGTCGCTTATCAGGTTGAAATGCTTTGATTCTTCATCGGCGGACTTGACCCAGTCGTCATAGAAACCGATCGGCATTTCGGTGTCCGTAAAGCGCGCGATGATATCCCAGTGGAGGTCGACCGCGTTCAGCTCGATATGCGCCACGGCATGCAGCATGGCAATGCGGCCCTTTTCCGAACCGGGACGGCGGCGCGGCACATCGCGCGGATCAAGCAGTTCCGGGCGAGCGGGCCGGGCCGGTTGCATCGGCGGAACCGCGTTGCCGAGGGGAATGTCCCGCCCGGCGGCGCGGGCGGCAAACCAGGTTTTGGCGTGGGCCCGCGACAGGGCGGTCTTTTCACGACCGTCGGCGGTGCCAAGCACCTCGACGGCCATCTGCGACAGACTCTGCACGCTCATAGCGCCTTGACTGCGTCAAGCACCTCTTCGGCGTGGCCGGGCACCTTGACCTTGCGCCAGACCCGCGCGATGCGCCCCTCGCCGTCAATCAGGAAGGTCGAGCGTTCGATACCAAGGAATTTCTTGCCATACATGCTTTTCTCCTTCCATACGCCGTAGGCCTCACAGGTTTCGGCCTCTGCATCCGAGACAAGCGGCACGCTAAGCGCCTGTTTGTCGCGGAATTTTTCGTGGCTGGCAACGCTGTCTTTGGAAATGCCCAGAATAGTGGCGCCTGCCGCCTCGAACGTGTCCCTGAGGCCGGAAAAGGCGACCGCCTCTTTGGTGCAGCCCGAGGTGTTGTCGCGCGGATAAAAGAACAGAACCACCGCCTTCGGGCGCAGGGCAGACAGGGTAACGGTGCCGCCGCCATCGCGCGGCAGGGTGAAGTCGGGGGCGATATCGGAAGTCTCGGGCATGGGCACTCCTTGTGATGCGAAATTGTGAGTTCCATATTAGGACGCAAAAGGCGAGAATAAAGGCAAGAGGCAGCATCGGGCGGCGCAAAGCCGCCCCCAACGGATCAGATGAGCAATAAAGACAAGCAAGTCACGCGAAAACGGCGGCTTAGGCGATTTGGGCTGGGCCTGACTTTTTGTGTCTGCGCGCTGGTTCTGGCGGCGACGGTCGCGGCGATACTTGCGATCGGTACGCGGCTGACGGCGCCGGACTGGCTTCATCAGCGGATTGCGCAGCGGATCAATGCGAACCTGCCGAACTATCAACTGGCCTTCGGCGATATGTCGATGGTGGTCAGCGACGATCTGGTGCCGCGACTTCTATTGCGCGATGTGGCGCTTTCGGGGGGCGAGAGCGGGCAGGTGGCGAACCTCTCCGAGCTTGAAATCACAGTCGCGCCAAGCCCGCTTCTGGAGGGCAAGGTTCAGGCCTCGGCGGTGCGGCTTTCGGGGCTGCGGCTTATTCTGCGGCGCCGGGCCGAGGGCGACCTCGCGATTGCGCTTGAGGGGCCTGCCACGACCGGGCCGGAAGGGGCGCGATTTGCCAATGTCACCGATCAGATCGACGCGATCTTTTCGCGCCCGCAATTTGCCGCGCTGAACCGGGTCGAGGCGGGCAATCTGACGCTTCGTTACGAGGATGCGCGAGCGGGCCGCGCCTGGAGTGTGGATGGCGGGCGCGTGGTTCTGACGCGCGACGGCGGGCAGATCGGCATTCGCGGCGATGTCGCCCTGTTGGGCGCGCGTGATTATGCCACCACCCTGGAACTTAGCTATAGCGGCGAAATCGGGCGCAAGGACGCCGAATTTGGCGTCAAATTCGACGACATGCCCTCGGGCGATATTTCAGGTCAGTCCCCGGCACTTGCCTGGCTTGACGCGCTTGATGCGCCGATTTCGGGCGCGCTTCGGGCCTCGGTGGATGGGGCGGGGCGCCTTGGGCCTCTGAGTGCGACGCTTCAGATCGGTGCCGGCGTTTTACAGCCGACCCCGGCCACGGCGCCGATCGCGTTTCAATCCGCGCGCAGCTATTTCACCTATGATCCTGTTGCCAATGAAATCCGGTTCACCGAACTTTCGGTCGATAGCAAATGGGTTACGGCGCAGGCTGAGGGCACGGCCTTTCTGGTCGGGATGGAAGATGGCTGGCCGCGAGAATTGCAGGCCCAGATACGGGTCAGCAACATAAGCGCCAACCCGGCAGAGTTTTATCCCGAACCGATCCTGCTTGATCGGGCGGCGGCGGATATCCGGCTTCAGCTTGATCCCTTCGTTCTGTCGGTGGGCGAGTTGAGCCTTGCGGATCAGGGCCAGCATTTCGTGCTGGATGGCGTTGTGCGCGGCAAGACGGACGGCTGGGACCTGGCGCTGAATGGCCGGATGGGGGGGCTTGCACCAGAGCGACTTATGGAATTGTGGCCCCTGTCGCTTAAGCCGAAGACGCGGAAATGGATTTCCGAGAACGTGCAAAAGGCCGACCTCGGGAATATTCAGTTGGCCTTGCGCGCGACGCCCGATAATCGCCCGGATGTGTTTTTGGGTTTCGATTTCAAGGGGTTGCAAACCCGCTTTTTGAAAGATGTGCCGCCGATCAGGGAGGGTGCAGGGCATGCGTCGATTTACGACAACCGCTTTGTAATCACCGCCGAAAGCGGCCATGTGGTGGCCGCGCAGGGTGGGCGGATCGACATTGCGGGGACCAGTTTCATCATTCCCGACGTGCGCCTGAAAAAGGGACCCGCGCGCACACGCTTGCACACCGAGAGCACGGTGACTGCTGCGCTGTCACTGCTTGACGAAAAGCCGTTCCGCTTTCTGAGCAAGGCCGGACAGCCGGTGACGCTTGCCGATGGGCGCGCCACGCTGTCTGGTCAGCTTGATCTGTTGCTCAAACCCAAGCTGACCCCTGCCGAGGTGGCGTTTGACGTCACCGGGACGCTGGAAGAGGTGCGCAGTGAAACCCTGGTCAAGGACCGGGTACTTGCGGCGAGCGCATTGCAGGTCAGGGCCAGTAACGCGGGCATCGAGATCGGCGGCGATGCCCGCATCGGCCGGGTGCCGGTCAGCGGCGCCTGGCGTCTGCCCCTGGGCGAGGGCACGGGCGGCGACAGCAGCGTTTCGGGCGTGATCGAACTGTCGGAACAATTCGCCGATGAATTCAACATCGGCCTGCCACCGGGCAGCATCTCGGGCGCGGGGGAGGCCAATATCGAGATCAGCTTTGCCAAGGACCAGCCGGGGCAGTTTGTGCTGACCTCCGATCTTGCGGGGGTGGGGCTTGGGCTGCAACAGCTAAGCTGGTCCTTGCCGCCCGCCGCCACCGGGCAGCTTGAGGTGGCGGGCACGATTGGCGAGCCGCCCGAGATCGAGAGGCTCGACTTTACCGGCGGCGGGCTCGAGGCGAACGGTCGCGTCACCCTTCACGCCAGCGGCGATCTCGACCGCGCCGCCTTTTCGCGCGTCAGGATCGGTGATTGGCTTGACGCGCCGGTCACACTGGTCGGGCGCGGGGCCGGGCAAAGCCCGCGCGTCGAGGTGCGCGGCGGTATGATAGACCTGCGCCAGACCTCGCTCAGCGGGGAAGGTGGCGGGGCCTCCGAAGGCGGTCCGGTGTCGCTGCGGCTTGACCACCTTCAGGTTTCGGACGGGATAGCGCTGAACGATTTTAGCGCAGAACTGGACACGACCGGCGGCACCGATGGCAATTTCACCGGCAAGGTCAACGGCTTTTCGGTCGTGACCGGGCGCGTGGTGCCGATGGACGGGCGCAGCGCGTTTCGCATTCAGTCCGAGGATGCGGGCGGGGTGCTGCGCTCGGCGGGGCTTTTGAAACAGGCGCGCAAGGGCAAGATGGACCTTATCCTGACCCCGGCACCCGAACCCGGAAGCTATGACGGGGTGCTTGGAATCGATCAGTTCCGCATCAAGGAAGCGCCCGCGCTTTCGGCCCTGCTCAACACGATCAGCGTCGTCGGCCTTTTGGAACAGCTCAATGGCGAGGGTCTGCATTTTTCGCGGGTCGATGCCAAGTTCCGCCTGACGCCAGAGCGGCTTACCCTGCTGCAAGGCAGCGCGGTCGGCGCCGCCCTCGGGGTGTCGATGGATGGGTATTATTTCATGGAGAGCGGGCAGATGGACATGCAGGGGGTTGTTTCTCCGGTTTATATGGTGAATGCGATCGGTGGCATTTTCAACCGCGCGGGCGAGGGGCTGATCGGGTTTAACTATACGCTGAAAGGGGCCGCATCGGACCCGCGCGTTTCGGTCAATCCGCTTTCGGCGCTGGCACCGGGGTTCCTGCGCGAGATATTTCGCAGGCCGGCGCCGGTGCTCGGGGATACGCCGGGGGCGGTGACTTCGGGACAGGACAGACCGGACGAGGCCGAACCGCCCGCTTATCAAAGACAGGACAGATGAAGCTTAGTGATTTTGATTTCGAGCTGCCCGAGGCGCTGATTGCCACGCGGCCCGCCCGCCCGCGCACCTCGGCGCGCCTTTTGGTGGCCGATGGCGGGACGATCGCCGACACGCGCGTCCATGCGCTTGGCACGTGGTTGCGCGCCGGGGATCGGCTGGTGCTGAATGACACCAAGGTCATCCCCGCACGGCTGAGCGGGCTGCGCCACCGGGCCGGCGCGCAGGGACCCACCGCCGCACGTATCGAGGTCACCCTTCTCGAGCCGGGCGCCGATGGCACCTGGGGCGCGCTGATTAAACCGCTCAAAAAGATATCGGTGGGCGAAGAGGTGGTGTTTTCGCCCGACCTGTCGGCCCGGCTGGAGGCCAAGGAAGACGGGCAGGGGCGGTTGCGCTTCAACCTGCTGGGCGAGGATTTCGATGCCGCCCTGGCAGAGGCCGGGGCCATGCCCCTGCCGCCCTATATAGCGGCACGTCGCCCGGCGGATGCGCAGGACAAGACCGATTATCAAACCGTATGGGCGCGCCGTTCGGGGGCGGTGGCGGCGCCCACGGCCTCGCTTCATTTCGACGAGGCGCTCCTGGCCGAGCTTGCCGGGATGGGGGTGACATTCAGCCATGTCACGCTTCATGTCGGGGCGGGAACGTTCCTTCCGGTCAAGGTTGAGGATGTCACGAGCCACAAGATGCATGCCGAATGGGGCGAAGTGAGCGTCGAGGCCGCCCGTGAGATCGCCGAGACGAAAGCGGCGGGCGGGCGTGTCATCCCGGTCGGCACCACGGCGCTGAGGCTGATCGAGACGGCCGCGAGGGCCGCCGGAGAGATCGCCCCCTGGCAGGGCGAGACCGATATTTTCATCTATCCCGGTTTTGACTTTCGCGTCACCGACGCGCTCATGACCAATTTTCACCTGCCGAAATCAACCTTGATGATGCTGGTCTCGGCCCTGGTCGGGCAGGATCGCCTGCGCGAGATTTATGAACATGCCGTGTCACAGGAATACCGGTTCTTTTCCTATGGGGACGCTTCGTTGTTGATCCCGGACTGAAAGGCTGTCACCGGGGCCGCGCAGGACCTAAACTGAGTCGCCTTTGACGTCCCGGTTGATGTCCTGTCTGATAAGGTGGCAAAGAGAAAACAGGAGTCTGCGATGTTCAAGGTGCTGACGGGATCATGGGCCCTTTTGCTTGGCATGATGATGTTGCAGGTCGGCAATGGCATGCAGGGCACCCTTCTGGGGGTGCGCGGCGCGCTGGAAGGGTTCTCGACCTTTCATATGTCGATCGTCATGGCCTCGTATTTTCTTGGCTTTCTGGCCGGGTCGCGGATGGCGCCCGAGATGATCCGCCGGGTCGGGCATGTGCGGGTCTTTGCCGCGCTCGGCTCGCTGATCTCGGCGGTTCTAATCATGTATCCGACGATTGCCGATCCCTGGGCCTGGGCTGTGGGCCGGGTGATGATCGGCTTCTGTTTCTCCGGCGTTTATGTCACCGCCGAAAGCTGGCTCAACAATTCGGCCACCAATGAGACGCGCGGAAAGGCCCTGTCGCTTTACATGATCGTGCAGATGATCGGCATTGTTTCGGCGCAGGCGTTGATGGTTCTGGCCGATCCGGCGGGCTATGTGCTTTTTGTGATTCCCTCGGTGCTCGTGTCGCTGGCCTTTGCTCCGATCCTGCTCTCGGTCAGCCCGACCCCGGCGTTTGACACGACCAAGCCATTGTCCCTGCGACAGATCATGAAGATTTCGCCGCTTGGCTGTGTCGGCATGTTCCTGACCGGGGGCGTGTTCGCCGCACAGTTCGGCATGGCTGCGGTCTATGGCTCTGAGGCGGGGCTTAGCGTCGGGCAGATTTCGACCTTCGTGGCGGCGTTTTATGTCGGCGCGGTGCTGGCGCAATATCCGCTTGGCTGGCTGTCGGACCGGATGGACCGTCGCAAACTGATTGCCTGCGTGTCCGTGGTGACCGGTGTGGGCGCCCTCGTCGGCATGGCGTTCGGCGCGAATTTCTGGATGCTTCTGGTGGCGGCCTTCATGGTGGGCGGCACATCCAACCCGCTCTATTCGCTGCTGATCGCCTATACCAACGATTTTCTGGAACATGACGACATGGCCGCAGCCGCAGGCGGCATGGTGTTCATCAACGGTCTCGGTGCGATTGCCGGGCCGCTTCTTGTCGGCTGGATGATGGGGGTGATGGGGCCCGCAGGGTATTTCCTCTACATGGCGGTGCTGATGTTCGCATTGGTCGCCTATGCCATCTATCGGATGACACAGCGGGCCGCACCCTCGGTCAGCGAAACGGACAGCTACACACCGGTATCGCCTTCTTCTTCACCGATGGCCGTCGAAATTGCGCAAGATTACGCCATTGAGACCGCGCAGGAGACGCAAAGTGACTGATAGGCCTGTTTTATGTCCCTTTTGTAGTAATAAGTTACTGTGAAGAATGGCCTTTATGGCGTTATCCTGAAATCAAGTATCATAGGAAAATGAGGAGTCCCCTATGGTTGCGCCCGAAGATGTATTGAGTTTCTGGTTGGATGAAGTTGGCCCGAAGAGGTGGTATGAAGCCTCTGACGAGCTTGATCAGATGGTTCGCGACCGTTTTGAGGCTGCGTGGAACAAGGCGCAGGAGGGGGCATACGGGTTGTGGCTGACCTACCCGACGGGAACGCTCGCCTATATCATCCTGACGGATCAGTTTCCGCGCAACATGTTCCGTGGCAAGGCACAGGCCTTTGCATCGGATCATCCGGCGCTTGCGGCGGCCAAGGTCGCGATCAAGCGCGGCTGGGATTTGCGGATCGATGAGCCGGCGCGCCAGTTCTTTTACCTGCCCCTGATGCATTCCGAGAACCTCTGTGACCAGGAACGCTGTGTGCGCCTGTTGTGTGAGCGGATGCCGGAGTATGGCCCCGAGAACCTGTTGCATGCGCGCGCGCATCGCGAGGTGATCCGACAGTTCGGCCGCTTCCCCTATCGTAATACGGCCCTGTCGCGCCCCTCGACCGCGCAGGAGCGCGAATATGTGGCCGATGGTGGCTATGGCGCCACCCTGCGCCGCTTCAAGGCAGCCGCCTGAAGCCTAACCCACTGAAATGCCGGACAATGGCGCGCAAACACATCCTGACCGGGTGTTTGCGTCGTCGCCATGCGTTGCTCCGTTGTGGTCTGTCCGGAAATAGTTTAATACCAAACTAAATTTGAAAACGGAGGGCCGCATGGCGTCTAAGGCTTTTGACATGATTGTAATCGGGGCGGGCCCCGGGGGCTATGTTGCCGCGATCCGGGGGGCACAGCTTGGCCTTGATGTGGCGGTCGTCGAGCGCGAGCACATGGGCGGGATCTGTCTGAACTGGGGTTGTATCCCGACCAAGGCGCTGCTGCGCAGTTCCGAGGTGTTCCACCTGATGCACCGCGCCAAGGAATTCGGTCTCAAGGCGACGGGTATCGACTATGATCTCGACGCGGTGGTCAAGCGTTCGCGTGGGGTGGCCAAACAGTTGAACGGCGGGGTCGGGCATCTTCTCAAGAAGAACAAGGTGACCGCGATCATGGGCGAGGCGACGGTGCCCGCAAAGGGCAGGGTAACGGTCAAGACCGACAAGGGCGTTGAAGAGCTGACGGCCCGGCATATCGTTCTGGCCACCGGCGCGCGGGCGCGGGAATTGCCGGGGCTTGAGGCCGATGGCGACCTGGTCTGGACCTACAAACATGCGCTGGTTCCGCCGCGGATGCCGAAAAAGCTTTTGGTGATCGGCTCGGGCGCGATCGGGATCGAATTTGCCAGCTTCTACAATACGCTTGGCGCCGATACGACCGTGGTCGAGGTGATGGACCGGGTGTTGCCGGTGGAAGACGCCGAGATTTCCGCCTTTGCCAAGAAGGCCTTTGTCAAACAGGGGATGAAGATCATGGAAAAGGCCATGGTCAAGCAGCTTGATCGCGGCAAGGGCAAGGTCACCGCGCATATCGAAGTGGGCGGAAAGGTCGAAAAGCAGGAGTTTGACACGGTGATTTCGGCCGTGGGTATCGTCGGCAACGTCGAGGGGCTTGGGCTTGAAGCGCTTGGCGTGACCGTGGATCGCACCCATGTGGTGACTGATGAATATTGCCGCACCGATGTCGAAGGGCTTTATGCCATCGGTGATATCGCCGGGGCGCCTTGGCTGGCGCATAAGGCAAGCCACGAGGGGGTGATGGTGGCCGAGCTTATCGCAGGCGGGCATCCGCATCCGGTAAAGCCCGAGAGCATTGCTGGCTGTACCTATTGTCACCCGCAGGTGGCCAGCGTCGGCATGACCGAGGCCAAGGCGAAAGAAGCAGGATACGAGATCAAGGTCGGGCGTTTCCCGTTCATCGGCAATGGCAAGGCGATTGCTCTTGGCGAGCCGGAGGGTCTTGTGAAAACCGTCTTTGACGCCAAGACCGGCGAGCTTTTGGGCGCGCATATGATTGGGGCCGAGGTGACGGAGTTGATCCAGGGCTATGTGGTCGGGCGCCAGCTTGAGACCACCGAAGAGGACCTTATGAACACCGTGTTCCCGCATCCGACCCTAAGCGAGATGATGCATGAATCGGTGCTTGAGGCCTATGGCCGGGCAATTCATATCTAGGGTTGAATCCGGGGGCGCTGCCCCCGTCGCGCAAGCGCGACTCCCCCGGGATATTTAGAGCAAGAAGAAACAGAAGGGCGCGGGCGGGTGACGCTTGCGCCTTTTTTCCGGCACCTGCACTATGAGGCGTGGAGCAAGCAGGGGACGGCCAGTGGCGAGTATCAATCGGATCGTGATGCAGAAATCCTCGCGCCGGTGGATGGCGGCGCTTGATCCGGCGACGATGGATGCAGCCGAGGTGTCGGGCAAATACGGGCGGCGTTTCGAGTTCAGGAGTTACGAGCGGTTTCGTTATCCGAAATATGACATCTGCAAGGGGCCTTATCGTGACGCACAGGGCAATGTTCTGAGCTTTGACCTGGTCCTGGCCAATCAGGTTTGGGAACATCTGGACCGCCCCTACGCCGCGACGCGCCATGTCCTGGAGATGTTGCGCCCGGGCGGGTATTTCTGGGTGGCGGTGCCGTTTTTCATTCCCTATCACGGCGACCCGGTGGATTGCTCGCGCTGGACGGCGCGGGGGTTGAAGAACCTGTTGATCGAGGCGGGGTTTGACGAGAGCAAGATCAATGCGCGCCAATGGGGCAATCGCCACGCGGCGCGGCGCAATCTTGAGGGCGAATGGCCGCCGGTTTATGACCCTGAGACCGATGATCTTACGGATGACCCGGATTTCCCGATCTGTTCCTGGGCGCTCGCGCAGAAATAATCCGTTGACGGTACGTGTTCATGGAATGTTCGCGATTTTGGCTTGGAACTGTGGCCAGTCTCACCTATTTGTAGTCGACGTGAACCCCGGGGGGCAGAATGGCCGATCTCAAGTATATCGAGGTGCGCGGCGCGCGCGAGCATAATCTCAAGAATATCAATGTTGATATTCCGCGTGACCAACTTGTTGTGATCACCGGGCTTTCCGGGTCTGGCAAGTCGAGCCTCGCGTTTGACACGATCTATGCCGAGGGGCAGCGGCGGTATGTCGAATCGCTTAGCGCCTATGCCCGCCAGTTCCTTGATATGATGGAAAAGCCGGATGTGGATCACATCAGCGGGTTGAGTCCGGCGATTTCGATCGAGCAGAAGACGACCTCGAAGAACCCGCGCTCGACCGTTGGCACGGTGACCGAAATCTATGATTACCTGCGGCTTTTGTTTGCCCGTGTCGGTACGCCCTATTCGCCCGCCACGGGGCTTCCGATCGAGGCGCAGCAGGTGCAGGACATGGTTGACCGGGTCATGGCAATGGAAGAGGGCACGCGCGCCTTTCTTCTGGCGCCGATCGTGCGCGACCGCAAAGGCGAATATCGCAAGGAATTCCTTGAGTTGCGCAAGCAGGGCTTTCAGCGGGTCAAGGTTGATGGCGCGTTTTACGAGCTGGATGAGCCGCCCACGCTCGACAAGAAATTCCGCCACGACATTGACGTGGTGGTTGACCGTCTGGTGATCAAGGAAGGTCTTGAAACCCGGCTTGCCGACAGTTTCCGCACCGCGCTTGATCTGGCGGACGGGATCGCGATCCTTGAAACCGCGCCGAAAGAGGGCGAGCCGGAACGGATCACCTTTTCGGAGAAATTCGCTTGTCCGGTCAGCGGCTTTACCATCCCCGAGATCGAACCGCGGCTGTTTTCGTTCAACGCGCCTTTTGGCGCCTGTCCCGAGTGTGACGGGCTTGGGGCCGAGCGGTTCTTTGACGAACGCCTTGTGGTGCCCGATGAGGCGCTCAAGGTCAGTGATGGGGCGATTGCGCCTTGGCGCAAAGGCAAGTCGCCTTATTTCACCCAGACGATTCAGTCGATTGCAAAGCATTACGAGTTTGACAAGAACGCCGCCTGGAAGGACCTTCCGGCCCATGTGAAACAGGTGTTTCTCTATGGGTCGGGCGAAGAGGAAATCCCGTTTCGTTATGACGAGGGTGGCCGGATTTATCAGGTCAGCCGGGTGTTTGAGGGGGTGATCCCCAATATGGAGCGGCGTTATCGCGAGACCGACAGCAACTGGATCCGCGAGGAATTCGAGCGCTATCAGAACAACCGCCCCTGTGGCAGCTGTGGTGGCTTCCGCCTGCGGCAAGAGGCCCTGGCGGTTCGGATTGGTCCCGCCAAAGGCGGGCCTGATGAGTGCCTGCATGTGGGGCAGGTCGTGCAGATGTCGATCCGCGAGGCCCATCAGTGGTGCGAAACCGTGCCGGAGCATCTTGGCAAACAGAAGAACGAAATCGCCCGCGCGATCCTCAAGGAAATCCGCGAGCGGCTTGGGTTCCTGAACAACGTCGGCCTGGAATACCTGACCCTTAGCCGCAATTCCGGCACCCTGTCGGGCGGCGAGAGCCAGCGGATCAGGCTTGCCAGCCAGATCGGATCGGGCCTTACCGGGGTGCTTTATGTGCTGGACGAGCCAAGCATCGGGTTACATCAGCGGGACAACGGGCGGCTGTTGACCACGCTGCGCAACCTGCGCGATCAGGGCAATACGGTGATCGTGGTCGAGCATGACGAAGAGGCCATCCGCACTGCCGATTACGTGTTCGATATCGGCCCCGGTGCCGGTGTTCACGGGGGGCAGGTGGTCAGCCATGGCACGCCGGAAGAGGTGACCGCCGATGCCGGGTCGATCACCGGGCAATACCTGTCGGGCGCGCGCGAAATCCCGATTTCCGAAAAGCGGCGCAAGGGCAATGGCAAGAAACTCAAGGTGGTCGGGGCCACGGGCAACAACCTCAAGGAGGTCACGGCTGAATTCCCGCTTGGCAAGTTTGTCTGCGTGACCGGCGTGTCCGGCGGGGGGAAATCGACGCTGACGATCGAGACCCTGTTCAAGACCGCGAGCATGCGGCTGAACGGGGCGCGCCAGACACCGGCGCCCTGTGAGACGATCAAGGGGCTAGAGCATCTGGACAAGGTGATCGATATCGATCAGCGCCCCATCGGGCGCACGCCAAGATCCAATCCGGCGACCTATACCGGGGCGTTTACGCCGATCCGCGACTGGTTCGCCGGGCTGCCCGAGGCCAAGGCGCGCGGATATAAGCCGGGGCGGTTTTCCTTCAATGTCAAGGGGGGGCGATGCGAGGCCTGTCAGGGCGATGGCCTTATCAAGATCGAGATGCATTTCCTGCCCGATGTCTATGTCACCTGCGAAACCTGTCAGGGCGCGCGCTATAATCGTGAAACTTTGGAAATTCGTTTTAAAGGCAAGAGTATAGCCGACGTTCTTGATATGACGGTTGAGGACGCGCAGGGTTTTTTCAAGGCGGTTCCGGCGATCCGCGACAAGATGGATGCGCTGGCGCGGGTCGGGCTTGGCTATATCAAGGTTGGCCAGCAGGCGACCACCCTTTCAGGGGGCGAGGCGCAGCGCGTGAAGCTTTCAAAAGAGCTGGCCAAGCGATCCACGGGACGCACGCTTTATATCCTGGACGAGCCGACCACGGGCCTGCATTTCGAGGATGTGAAGAAGCTTCTCGAAGTGCTGCATGAACTGGTCGATGGCGGCAATACGGTGATCGTGATCGAGCATAACCTCGACGTGATCAAGACCGCCGACCATATTATCGACATTGGCCCCGAGGGCGGCGATGGCGGGGGGGAGATCGTGGCCGTGGGCACGCCTGAGAAGGTCGCAGAAGAACCCAGAAGCCATACCGGGCATTATCTCAAAGAGATGCTTGCGGCGCGCCGGGTCGCCGCGGAATAGGATCGTCTGGCTTCGGGGCCGCCTGAAATGTGGCGCGGCCCCGGACAAAGTCAATCATACGCTCAGTTCAGGATTGCCGCAGCCAGGCCGACCAGGTCAAGCACCCGGCGCGTGTCGCGATCAACCCGGTAGATGTAATCGCCAACGCGGTAATAGGTTTCATCACGCCCAAGGCCGTAGCGGCCGGGATTGCGCAGGATGATGTAATCACCATCAATCCTGTCGCCGATACCATAGCGATACCCATATATCTTTTTGGCCTGTCCGGGGGGCAGGCAGCCGTTATGCTTTTGGGCCAGACCCGGTGGGCATCCCCTTGGATCGGCCTGTGCCGTGAGTGGCGGCAGGGCCAGAGTAACGGCGGTGAAAAGTAGTATGAAACGCATGGCTGGTGCCCTCCTTCTCCTCATTGAGGTGGGGGGAAACAGGGCGCCTGGCAAGTGCATCCGCCTGTCATTGGCGAAAAGCCGCCTTTACTTCTTTTCCATCGGGCAGGTGCGCAGGCCGAGGATCGTATAAAGCGGGCAGCTTGACAGCAGGCCGGTCACCAGCGGAATGATCCCGATCAGATAGAGCCAGCTATAGGCCCCGTCACGATTGAGGAAAAAGCCCGCCAACAACGCAAGGCCGACGATGATCCGCAGGGCGCGGTCGATGGATCCGACATTTTTCTTGAGCATGATAACACCTTTGACTGATCGGGCCGGAATGGCCCGTTATCTACGCAAGAATGATATCATGCCGGGGCCGGGCGGTCTGTGACATGGTCACAGAGGCCGCAACTTTATCTGAAATTGCGGCTGTCCTTGAGTTGTTCCCAAGCCCAGACCACTTGTTGAAGCTGTTCTTCCTGGCTCCGGTCGCCGCCGTTGATGTCCGGGTGAAGCACCTTGATCAGGGATTTGTAAGATTTGCGCAGATCGGCCTTGGTCCAGGTATCCTCGGCCTCGAGGATCTCGACAGCGCGCCGTTCGGTGGGGGGAAGCTTGCGGCTTCCGCCGCGCTTCTTGCCGGGGTTCTGCGTGGCATTGCCGCCCAGAACCTGATGCGGATCCTCGATGCCAAGCCGGGCCCAGGCTCGCGTCTCGGGGTCCGTAAAGGCCTTGGTTTCACGTTCCCACACCTTGTCCTTGGACATCTGCGCGTTCAGTTCGGCCTCGGTGGTGCCATCAAAGAAGTTCCACTTGAGGTTATATTCGCGCACGTGTTGCTGGCAGAACCACAGGTAGTCATCAAGCACATCGGGCGCCTTGGGGGCGCGGAACTTGCCGGCCTCGTTACACCCCTCATGTTCGCAGACCCTCACCGATGTCTCGGATGCGCCCGACATGCCGCGTCGGCCACGCGGGTTTTTCTTCTTGGCCGAAGAAACGGACATATCGAAACCGAAGGGATCTGACTTGGACATGGGACTTACCTTTTCGAGTCGGAGACGAGAGTGTATGCAAAAATGCGGCGAATTGAAGGGGGGCCGGTAAAAATATTTCACCTCACCTGTTCGGATCAAAATCCGCTAGCTGATGAGAGATGTTCGCCCAAGTCCTTGTTGTGAAACACAGAACTGGCCTTGTTCGTCTAGGTTTTGTGATTTTCCGGCACCTCGTCGGCGGGGTCCTGCCGGTTTTCGGATGTGTCGGCCGTGGCGGCGGTCTGTGCGGGGTCGCGCATCGGTGTCTCTGGCGCGGTCGCACGGCGAAACACCAGCACAGAACGATAGACCGTACGGCTTGAGGTCAGGCCCTGACGCTCTTCGCTGGGAAGGATATCGGTGCGCTGATACTCCCATCCTGCCTGCCCCATTTCATTCAGCATATCTTCGAGTCCGAGCGCAAAGCGGGCCTCGGGGGATTTGACGCCGGGGGCCTTGCGACCGCGGGTCGGGGCGGGGATAACCTTGTATTCGTAAACGGGCATGAAACCTTCCGGATTTGTCAGAGCGGTGCATCCTACGCGACTGGCCGCCCGGCGCAAGGGGGCATGCAAAACCCCCGGACCATCTGGCCGGGGGTCATGACATCTTGGACAAGGGGTTTGGCCTTATTTCGGGCCGGGGCCGATGATCATGATCATCTGGCGGCCTTCCATCTTGGGCATGTTCT
This sequence comes from uncultured Roseovarius sp., assembly GCF_913054395.1. Classification (GTDB taxonomy): domain Bacteria; phylum Pseudomonadota; class Alphaproteobacteria; order Rhodobacterales; family Rhodobacteraceae; genus Roseovarius. Next base: position 6,596 of record NZ_CAJXIP010000018.1, on the reverse strand, counting down.
CAACCCGTCCTATGCCATTGATATCGGCAGCGATCCGTTCCAAAAGCTGGCGGCCCAGATCCTGGTGGGCCATCTCACGGCCGCGGAAGCGCAGGGTAATCTTGACCTTGTCACCGTTCTGAAGAAACTTGACCACGTTACGCATCTTGACCTCATAGTCGTGCGTATCGGTGCCGGGGCGAAACTTGACCTCTTTCACCTCGATGATCTTTTGCTTCTTGCGTGCCTCGGCCTCGCGTTTCTGGGTCTCGTATTTGTATTTCCCGAAATCCATGATCTTGCACACTGGCGGTGCGGCATTGGGCGAAATTTCAACCAGATCAAGCCCGGCATCAGCGGCCATTTCCATTGCCCGGTCAGGGGAGACCACGCCGACGTTCTCGCCATCCGCGCCAATCAGGCGGATTTCATCACAGCGGATGCGTTCATTGATACGGGGGCCGGTGTCGCGTGTAGGGGGCGCGTTATGAGGTCTGCGGGCTATGGCTTTGTTCCTTCGATCGTTTTGATTTGGTGGTGAATTCGAGGGTGCAACGTAAACCTGGCCGGGGCAGCTTTCAAGCGCCAAAATAGGCTGATCTGAGCCGATATAGGGGTTATTCCCCCTTGTACCTTTCCAATTCCGGCTTCATCTGAGAGCAAGAGCCAAAGGGGCCGCGATGAACCGACCCCGCTAATGTATGAGGAGAGGGTTATGAAAAACCTGATATGGATTGTTCTGGCTGTCGTCATTCTTGGCGGGGGCTATATGTTGTTCACCGGCAAGTCGGTGACAGAGGTTGTCGACACGGTCAGCGAGACCGCCCAAGAGGTCGAGGCCCCCGCCGCGCTGGAAGAGGCCAGCGAAGCGGTTGGCGAGGCGGCCGATGCGGTGGCTGATACCGCCGCCGAGGCTGTGGATGCCGCAACCGAAACCGCCAGCGAGGCGGCCGATGCCGCGTCAGAGGCTGCGGATGCGGCGGTTGAAGGGGTGACCGAGGCTGTTGATGATGCTGCCAATCTGGCCGATACGGCCACCGAGGCCGCGTCAGACGCCACCAACAGTGCCGCCGAAGCCGTGACCGATACCGTTCAGGACGCTGCGGAGGCCGCTCAGGATGCTGCAAGTGAGGCCGTTGATGCCGCCACCGGCGAAAGCGCAACCGATGCTTCGCAAGAGGCTGTCGAGGCCGCACCCGCGCCCGAGGCCGCCGCCGCAGAAGAGGCCCCCGAGGCCCTGACGCTGGATGGCTTCAGCATGGACAAGGCGCGCGACCTGATCGAGGGCGCCGATCTTGGGGCGATGAAGGAAACCGTTTTGTTGCAGGCCATTCAGGCGGCGCAGGACGATCCCGAGCTTCTGAAGGCCGCACTCGAGGCGGCCCGCAGCGCGCTTGGCTACTGATCATCGGCCCTGACAGAATGAACCCCGCGCCGGACATCCCCGGCGCGGGCTTTTTTATGCGCTGAAAGCAGGGCGGGCGTTAGCGACAGCCCGACGTCGCGATAAGGGCCTGCGCCGCTGCCTTCGCGTCAAGCGCGGGGTCGCCATTGCCCCACATGACCGCCGTCACGATCGCGCCCTCCTTGAGAAGCATGAGTTGGCGCGCAAGGCCGGCGGGATCGTCCGCACCGGCCTGCACGGCGATTTTCTGGACATATTCAAGCAGCATCCGCTTGTGGGTCGCGGCCTGAATGTGAATCGGGTCCTCGGGGTTCTGGAACTCCGCCACCGCCTTGATGAACATGCAGCCCTTAAAGCCGGGCGAAGTCATCCATTCGTGCAGCGCATCAAAGACCGCAAGCAGGCGCTCTTTGGGGGTGTCGGCGATCTCTTCGAGGCGTCGGCAAAACCAGTTGCGAAACCGCTCGTCGCGCAGCCTGAGCACGGCAAGGATCATCTCTTCCTTGGTGCGAAAATGTTTGTACATCGAGGTTTTCGAGATGCCGGTCTGCGCCACAAGCTTGTCCATCCCGGTGGCGTGAAAGCCGTCGCGATAGAACACGTCGAGCGCGTTTCGTACCAGTTCATCTCGTTTGTTGGGTCGCATGGAGTGCCTTTAATGTACCGATTTGTCCACAATATAGGGCAGGGAGGGTGGTTTCTCCAGAAAAATAATTCTCTTTTTATTCAAGCATAAAAGTGAATGCTGCACTCTGATCGCCGCTTCCTTGATCAATAATAATTTGACAAAGGTTACTGATCGGTACATTTAGTGTCAGTGTAAGGTGTACCGATTGGTACTTATTCGAATCCCGCTGAAAGGACCCCGCCATGACCCGCCCGCCGCTGCCGCCATTTACGCAAGAGAGCGCCACCCTGAAAGTTCGCGCCGCCGAGGATGGCTGGAACAGCCGTAACCCAAAGGCCGTCGCGCAGGCCTATACCCCCGACAGCCAATGGCGGAATCGGGCAGAGTTTCTGACCGGGCAGGCCGAGATCGAGGCCTTTCTCACCCGTAAATGGGCCCGCGAACACGATTATCGCCTGATCAAAGAGCTGTGGAGCTGGACCACCAACCGGATCGCGGTGCGCTTTGCCTATGAATGGCACGACGCAGAAGGCCAGTGGTTTCGCGCCTATGGCAACGAGAACTGGGAATTTGCCGAAGACGGTCGCATGCGGCGCCGCATCGCCAGCATCAATGACCTTGCGATCACCGAAAGCGAGCGGCTGTTTCACTGGCCGCAGGGGCGTCGCCCCGATGATCACCCCGGTCTTAGCGAACTTGGCCTTTAGCCCCTGACAGGAGAGTGACATGCCCCGCGCCTTCGCTGAAATCGCCTTTACCCCCAATGTCCGTGCTGCGCAGGCCCGCCATGGCTCTGCGGCGGGTTATGAGAAATTCCTGTCACCCGAGATCAGTGGCGGGGCAATCCTTGGACCCGACGAGACCGCCTTCATTCAGGCCCGCGACGGGTTTTATCAGGCAACCGTTTCTGAAAGCGGCTGGCCTTATGTCCAGTTTCGTGGCGGCCCCAAGGGGTTTTTGCGGGTACTTGATGCGTGCACCATCGGTTATGCCGACTATCGCGGCAACCGGCAGTATGTGAGCCTTGGAAATCTTGCGGGGGATGAGCGTATCGCGTTGATCCTGATGGATTATCCCAATCGCAGGCGGATCAAGATATGGGGCAGGGTGCGGATCGCCGAAGGCGCCGCCGCCGCCGATATCCTGCCGATGCTGCATGACCCGGCCTATGTGGGGCGTCCTGAACGTGCGATCCTGATCACGGTCGAGGCATTCGACTGGAACTGTCCCTCGCATATTCCGCAACGTCTGACCGAGGCCGAGCTTGCCCCCTACCTCGCGGCATTGCACACACAGATTTCCGATCTCACCACAGAGAATGCACGGTTGAACGACCTGCTTGGCGCCGCGCGCTAAGCGTCACCTTTCAAGCATAGGAGCCAATCCCGTGACCCCCTCTTTCAAATATGCATTGCAATGCGGCGCACTTCTGGTGTTGCTCGTCTTGGGCGCAATCCTGCCGCAGAGCGCCGAGGCGCTTGATGTGGTCTTGCCCGATCACCTGGCTTTTCGGACCACGAACAATGACGCAAAAGATGGACGCGCCCCTTCAGAGGCGCGTCCATCCTTCTCCTTGGGCTTTGGCATTGCTGCGGATCAGTCGAGAAAGGCCTTTTCGACGACATATTCCTTGGGCGAGGAATTGGCGCCTTCGCGCAACCCGTAGCCCTCAAGCATTTCCTTGATTTCAAGGTTGAAGGCCAGGTTGCCACAAACCATCGCCCGGTCGGTTTCCGGCGCAAGCGGCGCCACGCCCAGATCTTCGAAGGCCTCGCCCGAGCGCATCAGATCGGTGATGCGGCCCATTTTGGTGCTCTGTTCGCGGGTGGTGGTCGGGTAATAGCGCAGTTTGTCGGCAAAGCCTTCGCCGATCAGCTCGGCCAGCATTTCGTCCTGGCGGATATCCTCGATCAGCCTGCGGCCATATTCAAGCTCGCCGACCTCGCGGCAGGTATGGGTGATGATGACCTCGTCGTAATCCTCATAGGTTTGCGGATCGCGCAGCAGCGAGGCAAAGGGTGCAAAGCCGGTGCCGGTGGCAAAGAACCAGATCCGTTTGCCGGGCAAAAGCGCGTCATGCACCAGCGTGCCCACCGGTTTGGGGCGCAGGATGATCTCGTCGCCGACTTCGATATGTTGCAGGCGGCTTGTCAGCGGGCCGTCCTGCACCTTGATCGAATAGAATTCAAGTTCGTCATCCCAAGACGGCGAGGCGATGGAATAGGCGCGCAAAAGCGGCTTTTCACGTCCGGTTTTTTCATCGGTCTGCATCAGGCCGATCATGACGAATTCGCCCGAGCGGAACCGCAAGGAAGCGGGCCGTGTCACGCGGAATGAAAACAGCCGGTCGGTCCAGTGGGTGACCTCTGTCACTTTCTGCGCATCGGGCAGGGTTGGCTTTTGGGCCAGTTTTACGGCGGCATCGGTCACTTGGGTCATCTCATTCATAGCTTCTTTTGCCGGTCAGATACACCGGCACCTCTGCATAAACATTGATCTGGGTCAGGGAAAGGGCGGATAATGCCTAGCCGCGCAGGCGCGCCTGGTAGTCATGCGATTGCCACTCGGCGCGGAACAGCCATTGCGCCTCGGGCTGGCGTTTGGCAAGGGCGTCCGAGATCTCAACCTCGTCAAAGCCCGAGCGGCGTGCCATCGCGTATTGATCGGATATCACGTGCCCATGTGCCCGCAGCCGCCCCTCATACCCCATCAGCCGCAGTTGCCGCGCGATGGAAAAGCCGCGCCCGTCGGCGGACCCCGGAAAATCGACGCGGATCATGGTGATGCCCTTAAGCCGTCCGGCAAGATCGGCGGGGTTGGCATCGGCGCCAAGATCAAGCGCCGTCGTGGCGCCGTCGGCCTCGGCTAACGCGGTGAAGGGGGCGGTGAAGTCCTCTGGGGCAAAACCCCGGTCATTGACGATGACGCTCATGCGGTCACTCCTTTTCGCACCATTTTGCCATCGACAAAATGGATGCCACATTCGGTTTTGGTCTGATCGCGCCAGCGGCCCGATCGCGGGTCTTCGCCGGGCGCCACGGCGGTGGTGCAGGGCATGCAGCCGATCGAAGGATAGCCCTTGGCCACCAGCGGATGCCGGGGCAGGCGGTTCTCATCCATATAGGTCTGCATATCCTCGGGCGCCCAATGGGCCAGCGGATTGACCTTGATCCGGCCCGTGCCCTCCTCAAGCTCGAAGAACTCAAGCGCGGCGCGGGTGCCTGACTGATAACGTTTGCGTCCGGTGATCCAGCCGTCAAATCCATCAAGGGCGTGTTGCAGGGGCACCGCCTTGCGCAGGGCGCAGCAAGCGTCGGTATCGCGCTGATGCAATGTATCGTCGGGGTCCTGCGCGGTCTTTGCGATCGCGTCTGCGCGGATGATGCGCAGGTCGCGCAGGGCCAGCCGCTCGGCCAGTTCCTGCTGATAGACGAGGGTTTCGGTGAACAGCATCTCGGTGTCGATGAAGATCACCGGCGTGTCGCGTCGGGTGACCGACACCATATGCAAAAGCACCACGGATTCCGCGCCAAAGCTTGACACCAGCGCCAGTTGCCCGGCTTGCGGGTCGCGCAGCGCGTGCTCTATCACCGATATCGCCGAATGGTGGCGATATCGGTCATTGAGGGCGCTGACCCTGCGTGCAAGATCACTCTGCGGCATAGGCCCGAGCCTCGGCATCATAAAGCGCGGCCTTGAACGGGGCCATGCCGACACGGTTGAAGACCTCCAGAAAGGTTTCCTCGGGGACTTCGCGCAGGTCGAGATAGGCAAAGATAAGCCGCTCGATGGCGGGCACGATCTCGTCATAGGCGAAACCGGGGCCGGTGCGTGTGCCGATGGCCGTGGTTTCCGAGGCGTCGCCACCAAGGGTGATCTGATAGTTTTCCACACCTGCGCGATCAAGGCCAAGGATGCCGATATGGCCCACGTGGTGATGCCCGCAGGCATTGATGCAGCCCGAAATCTTGATCTGAAGCTGCCCGACCTCATGCTCGATCTTGAGCTCTTCAATGCGCGTGGCAATGCCTTGCGCCACGGGGATCGACCGGGCGGTCGCAAGGGCGCAATAATCCATACCCGGGCATGCGATGATATCCGAGGCCAATCCGATATTCCCGGTGGCCAGCCCCAGGGTTTTCAAAGCAGCGTGAACGGCCGGAATATCGGCGAGCGGCACATGTGGCAGAACAAGGTTCTGGGCATGGCTGGCGCGGATGTCGTTGTGGCCGTATTTCTCACCAAGATCGGCGACAAGGCGCATCTGATCGCCCGAGGCATCGCCCGGCGTCGCGCCATGGGCCTTGAGGCTGATCGTGACGATGCCATAGCCGGGCACGCGGTGCGCGCTGACATTGGTGTCAGTCCAGGCGCGGAACACCGGGTCGGCGTCGCGCGCGGCAAAATAGGGCGCGGGATCGCTCTGCTTGAAGGCGGGCGGGGCAAAGGAGGCTGTGATATCGGCCAAGAGGGCCTGATCGACGCCACCAAAGACCGCGCGGCGGCGCGGGAATTCATCCTCGACCAAGGCGCGGATCTCATCAAGCCCGTTTTCATGCACGGTGATCTTGATGCGCGCCTTGT
>NZ_CAJXIP010000017.1 GCF_913054395.1 uncultured Roseovarius sp. | reverse complement strand
AACATAAGCAAAACCGCCGACGCCCCGATAAGAACGCCACCCACCAGTGACAAAAGCGGCGTAAACGCCGTTTCAACGCCTGTCATAGTCTCTTTCCCTTCGCCTTACGCACCCCGGTCCATGGAACGGGGCTATATTACAGTTATTGAATATATGCAGGGCGCGCGCAATTTCACACTGTAAACGCCGTGACGTCACAGAAAACTTACCGTTGCTGCGCTTATCGCCCGTCTAAAGCGCGCTGCGACTGGAATGAGGGCGAAATCGCGTTGGCGGCGTCCTGAAGCTTGGGCAAAATCTCTGCCACGATCTTTTCCCTGGTCCAGGTATGCGCAGAAACAGAGCATTGCACCGCCGCAAAGGCGCGACCGTCGGGACCGATGATCGGCGTCGCGACGGCCATCTCGTTCAGGATCATCTGGCCTTGCGATATGGCATAGCCATCATGCACCGCGTTCTCGACACTGGCGCGGATATTTTCACGGTCCAGCGTGGTATTCGGGGTAAAGACCCGAATCGGCCAGCCATCCACCGCTGCGCGCCGCTCTTCCTCGGGATAGGTTGCAAGAATAACGCGCCCTGCGGATGTCGAAAGCGCCGGCAAGCGCCGCCCGATCACGGTCGCGGCAAAATACGTCCGCTTGCACGGCAGGCGGCTCACGTAAATGATGTGATCGCCCGACATTTCCGCAAGGTTGACAGTTTCCGCCAACTCCTGACTAAGGTTGATGAGCTTGGGCATCGCCTGGCCGACAAGCGGATCGGACCAGTAATAGGCATAGGCCATTTCAAGCCAGGCATGCGAGGGACGAAACCGTCGTGTGCCGGAATCCTTGTCCAGCATCCCCTCGATATGAAGCGTATTGGCAAGACGCTGCGTGGCGCTTTTATCAAGGCCGGTTCGCGCGGCCAGTTCCGACAGGGAAAGCTCGCTATGGCTTTCGTCGAATGCCCGCAAAAGCCGCAGCCCCTTGGCAAGCGACCCGACGTAAAGCGTATTCTGCTTTGTTTTCATGCGCCTCTCACAAAATCCCGGGACCTCGCCCATGCGGGGGGTTGACGGATGGCCCTGACGTGATCTTAATGGATCATATGGCAACATCAAGTATTATTATGTAATACACGATAAACTGGCCAAGAAAATGCGCGGGGCCATAATCGCGCGGATCAATGCAAGACCAACAAGGGAGAAACCGATGACAAAATCCTGGTTCAAAACCACCATCGCCAGTGTCGCCCTCATCGCGGCAAGCGGTGCCGCATGGGCGGAAAAGGCGAATGACACGTTGCGCGTGGGCTTTACCAAAGAGCTTGAAAATGTTGACAGCTATTTCAATTCCTCGCGCGAAGGCGTGGTCCTTCAGCGCGCGATCTGGGATGGCCTGATTTACCGCGATCCGATCACCAACGAATACTCCGGCAACCTTGCCACCTCCTGGGAATGGATCGACGATCTGACGCTCGAATTCAAACTGCGCGAGGGCGTGACCTTTCACAACGGCGAGGTCTTCAACGCCGATGACGTGGTGTATACCGTCAATTTCGTTTCCAAGGAAGAAAACGGCGTCAAGACACAGCGCAACGTGAACTGGATGAAATCCGCCGAGAAGATCGACGATTACACCGTGCGCATTAACCTTAAAGAGGCCTTCCCCGCCGCGATCGAATTCCTCTCGGGTCCGGTCTCGATGTACCCTAACGAATATTACGCCGAAGTCGGCCCGAGCGGCATGGGCCTCAAGCCCGTCGGCACTGGCCCCTACAAGGTGGTTTCGGTGGTCCCCGGCCAGCATTTCGTGCTGGAAAAGAACGACGGCTATCACGATAGCCCCAAGGGCAAGGCCAGCATCACCAACGTCGATATCCGCACCATCCCGGATGTGAACACCCAGATGGCCGAACTGTTCAGCGGGTCGCTTGATCTGATCTGGCAGGTGCCCGCCGATCAGGCCGAGAAACTGGCCCAGATGGACCAATTCACCGTGAGCAACGAATCGACCATGCGGGTTGGCTATCTCTCGATGGATGCCGCCGGTCGTTCGGGCGATACGCCCTTCACCGATCTGCGCGTGCGTCGTGCCGTGAACCACGCCATCAACCGCGAAGAGCTGGTGGGTGCGCTGCTCAAGGGCAAATCCAAAGTGGTCTGGACCCCCTGCTTCCCAAGCCAGTTCGGCTGTGTTCAGGACACTGCGACCGAGTATGAATACGACCCGGAAAAAGCCAAGGCCCTGCTGGCCGAAGCGGGATATCCCGATGGCTTCACAACCGAGTTCTACGCCTATCGCAACCGCGAATATGCCGAGGCGATCCTGAGCTATCTCAACGCCGTGGGCATCAAGGCCGATTTCAAATACCTGCAGTATTCGGCCCTGCGCGAACTCAACATGACCGGCGACGTGCCGCTGGCCTTCCTCACCTGGGGCAGCTTCTCGATCAACGATGCGTCGGCCATGGTCAGCCAGTTCTTCAAGCACGGCTCGCTTGACGACGCACGCGACGACCAGGTGCTTGCAGACCTTACCATCGCCGATAGCGCGACCGACGACGCGACCCGGATCGAGCATTACGGCAAGGCCATCGCCCGGATCACCGATCAGGCCTTTTGGGCGCCGATGTTCTCGTACAACACAAACTATGTGTCCACGAAAGAGGTAGAGTACACGCCCACGGCCGACGAGGTGCTGCGCTTTACCACGATGACCTGGAACTGATCCCGGTCTGTGCGGGGGCGGCCTTCCTGCCCCCGCATCCTCACTCGCCTTGATCCGGGTGCCGTCATGGCACCAAATCACGCTGCCCGTGCACATTCCTGCCCGCGCCAACAAAAGGGGCTGCCGCCGTGCTCAATTTCATCCTGAAACGTCTGGGCCTTGCCATTCTGGTGGCCTTTACCGTCTCTTTCATAAGCTTCAGCCTGCTGTTCATGGCCGGTGATCCCGCAGTTGCCCTTGCCGGTGAAACCGCCAGCGGCGAAGATATTGAGGCCCTGCGCAAGCTTTACGGCTTTGACCGCCCGATGCTGGTACAATACGGCGAATGGCTGTTTTCCGCCCTGCGCGGCGATTTCGGCGAAAGCTATTATTTCCGTCTTCCGGTCGCCTCTCTGATCGCCGAACGCCTCAGCGTGACCATGACCCTCGGGGTTTGCGGCATCACCTTTGCCCTGCTCACCGCCGTGCCGCTTGGCGTCGCCGCCGCTATCCGCCCCAACTCGATCATCGACCGGGTGGCGCTGTTCCTGTCGGTTGCAGGGCAAGCGATGCCCAGCTTCTGGTTCGGCCTGATCCTGATCGTGCTCTTCGCAATCAAGCTCGGCTGGCTGCCGCCCTCGGGCGCCTCGACCCCGGTGCATTTCATCATGCCGACGATCGTCCTTGGCTATTACGCCATGCCCGCGATCATGCGCCTGACGCGGGCAGGCATGCTTGATGTGCTGTCCTCCGACTATATCCGCACCGCCCGCGCCAAAGGTGCGCCCGAAATGCGTGTCCTCTTCCGCCATGCCCTGCGCAACGCGATCATCCCGGTGGTCTCGCTGGCGGCGGTGCAGATGGGTTTCATGCTCGGTGGCTCAATCGTGGTTGAATCGATCTTCGCGCTGCATGGCGCCGGTTACCTCGCCTGGGAAAGCATTGCGCGCAATGACCTGCCCACAGTTCAGGCCCTGATCCTTGTCTTTTCGATGTTCTACATCGTCTTCACCTTTCTCGCCGATGTGCTGAACGCCTGGCTTGATCCCCGCATGCGGAGCAGCTGAGATGACCCAGACCGACATGACTGACCCCCTCCTGCAAGAGATTACCGGCCCCACACCGGGCCAGATGCTGCGCAAGCGCGTCTTTGGCCACCAGGGCCTTTTGATCGGCTCCATCGTGGTTGGCCTGCTGCTACTGGTCGCAATCTTCGCGCCGCTGCTTGCCCCGCATGATCCCTATGCCCAAAGCCTGATGACCCGGATGAACCCCCCCGTCTTTCTCGGCGGATCGTGGGACCACCCGCTTGGCACAGACCACTTGGGTCGCGACTATCTCTCTCGGCTGATCTATGGCGCACGGGTTTCCTTGATGATAGGCCTGATCGCCGCCCTGATTTCCGGCGTGATCGGCACTGCCATGGGCGTTGCGGCGGGCTATTTCGGCGGGCGTGTCGATATGGTGGTGACCTTCCTGATCAACGTGCGCCTTGCCATGCCGGTGGTGCTTGTCGCGCTCGCGGTGGTGGCAATCCTCGGCGGCTCGCTTCAGGTGGTGATCATGGTGCTTGGCTTCCTGCTCTGGGATCGCTTCGCCGTGGTCATGCGTGCCTCGACGCTTCAGGTGCGCGGCCGCGAATACGTTGCCGCCGCCCGTGCCATAGGCGCCTCGACCCCTCGGGTGATCCTGTCGGAAATCATGCCCAATATCGCCAATAACCTGATCGTCGTGGTCACCCTGGAAATGGCCCATGCCATCCTGCTCGAGGCGGCCCTCTCGTTCCTCGGCCTCGGGGTACAGCCGCCCACGCCAAGCTGGGGCCTGATGGTCTCGGAAGGCAAGAACATGATGCTGTTTGAGCCCTGGATGGTCCTTATTCCCGGTGCGGTCCTCTTTGTGCTGGTGCTGGCAATCAACCTTATGGGTGACGGGCTTCGCGATGTCACCGCCCCCGAAAACCGGAGCTGAGCAATGGAAAAACCTCTTCTAAGCGTCCGCAACCTGACCCTTGATATCCCCGTTGGCGGTGGCACGCTCCATGCCGTGCGCGGCATTGATTTCGACCTCAAGCGTGGCGAAACCCTTTGCATCGTCGGCGAAAGCGGATCGGGCAAATCGCTTACCTCGCTGGCGCTGATGGGCCTTTTGGGCAAAACCATCAAGCGCTCGGCCGACGAGATGAGCTTTGACGGAACCGACCTGACCCGCGCCAATGCCCGCACCATGCGATCCCTTCGCGGCGGGCGCATGGCGATGATCTTTCAGGAACCGATGACCTCTCTCAATCCCGCCTATACCATCGGCGATCAACTGACAGAGGCTCTGTTACTGCATAAACCCGTCGGAAAAGAGGCCGCCCGCGCCCGCGCCATCGAGCTTTTGGAAAAGGTCGGCATCACCGCCGCCGCAAGCCGCCTCTCGCAATATCCGCACCAGCTTTCGGGTGGCCTGCGCCAGCGGGTGATGATCGCCATGGCCCTGATGTGCGAGCCGGAACTTATCATCGCCGATGAGCCCACCACCGCGCTTGACGTCACCATTCAGGCCCAGATCCTGCGCCTGCTCTATGATCTCGGGCGCGAGATGAACATGGCGATGATCCTGATCACCCATGATCTTGGCGTGGTGGCGCGCGTCGCCGACAAGGTGGCGGTGATGTATGCCGGCGAGCTGGTCGAAACCGGCTCGGCAACCGAGGTATTCAACTCGCCCTCGCATCCCTACACCCGCGGGCTTTTGCGTTGTATTCCGCTGCCCGGCAAGACCGAACGCGGAAGCACCCTTGGCACCATTCCCGGCATCGTGCCCTCGTTGATCGGCGATGTGGCTGGCTGTGCCTTTCGCACCCGCTGTCCGCATGCCACGCCCGCCTGTCGCGGCGACATTCCGCGCCATACGGCCGAGGGGCACGCCTTTCGCTGTGTCCACCCAGACGGCAAACGCCACGCAGAGGAGGCCACCGCATGACCACCGCCACGGCCAAAGCGCCCCAAGCCGAAACCGCCGCACCCGTTTTGGAACTGCGCGGCGTGACCAAGACCTACCGCGTGAAACAGGGCCTGTTCGGCACGCCCCGCCCTTTGACAGCGGTCAACGATGTGTCGCTCTCTCTGCCGCGTGGCGAGGTGCTTGGCCTCGTCGGTGAATCCGGCTGTGGCAAATCCACCCTCGCCAAGATCCTGCTCGGGCTTGAAAGCCCAACGGCGGGTCAGGTTCTGGTCGATGGCCAGGAAATCGGCGCCCAGGATCGCATGACCCTCGCGCGCCGCATTCAGCCGATCTTTCAAGACCCCTATTCGTCACTGAACCCGCGCAAAAGCATCTTTGACATCGTGTCGCTTCCACTTCGGGTGCATCGCATCGGCGACCATGCCAGCTGGCAAAAAGAAGTCCGCAAGATCCTCGATATCGTCGGCCTTCCGGCCCGCGTGATGAACACCTTCCCAAGCCAGATGTCGGGCGGCCAGCGCCAGCGTGTCGCCATCGCCCGCGCCCTGATCATGAAACCCGAGATCGTGATCTGCGACGAACCCACCTCGGCGCTCGACGTTTCCGTACAAAGTCAGATCCTCAACCTTCTGGGCGATCTGCGCCGCGAATTTGGCCTGACCTACCTGTTCATCAGCCATGATCTGGCGGTGGTCGAGCATCTCGCGACCCGCGTTGCGGTGATGTATCTTGGCCGCATCGTCGAAGAGGCCGAGGTTGGCGGATTGTTCGACCACGCCCGCCACCCCTATACGCAAGCGCTTTTGAAATCCGTCCTGACGCCGGAACCGGGGCTTGGCGTGCCTGATACACAGCTTGGCATGGCCTATCCCAACCCGATTGATCCGCCCTCGGGCTGTCATTTCCATCCGCGTTGTCCCAAGGCCACCGAGTTCTGCAAAACCACGGCCCCACGCGCCCTGCCCACGCCCCTGGGCCATGTCGAATGTCACCTGCATGACCCGGACGGGCCGATGTATATCGCCAAGGAAGGTTAACGATGTCCGACAACCTGTCGCGCACAATGGTCACCCGCAAGACCGTTATTGAAACCGAATTCGGCGTGGTCGCCGCCCAGCATCGACTTGCTGCCCAGGCCGGGGCCGATATTCTGGCCGCCGGGGGCGATGCGGTCGATGCCGCCGTCGCCGTATCCTTCGCCATCGGCGTGCTCGAACCCTGGATGAGCGGCCCGGCGGGCGGTGGCGCCCTCATGCTCTGGCGTGCCGATAGTGGCACGGCGTAAACCCTCAACTACGGCATGCGCTCGCCTGCCTCGCTTGATCCCGCCAATTATCCGCTGACCGGCAAGGGCATCGCCGGTGATCTCTTTCCCTGGGAAGAGGTGGTCGAGGATCGCAACGTCCAGGGTGCCACCGCCATCGCCGTCCCCGGTCTGGTCGATGGCATGGGACAGATGCACGATCGCTTTGGCCGCTTGCCCTGGGCCGATCTTCTGGCCCCTGCGGTCGCCTTCGCCAAACAGGGGCTGCTGGTCGACTGGTATGCCGCCCTCATCATCGCATCGAGCACCCGCGCCCTTGCCCAGGACCCCGATGCGGCGGCGCTTTTCCTTGAAGACGGCCAATGGCCCACCATCAGCGGCTGGACCGCCCTGGCCGAAAAAAGGCTGGATCAGAGCCGCATGGCCGACAGCCTTGACCAGATTGCCCGCTACGGCGCCCGCACCTTCTATGACGGCGATCTCGGCGCCGCGATGGCCGGTGACATTCAAGCCAAGGGCGGGTGCCTCACGGTCGACGACCTGAAAGCCTATCACGCCCGGATGCTTGACCCGCTCAGCTTTGACTATCGCAACACCCGCTTTCATGTCCCCCCCGGCCTGACCGCGGGTCCGACTTTCCAACAGGCCCTTGCCCTGATGGAAACCCGGCCCTTGGGCGACAGCCCCGGCCCCGAGGCCTTTGCGGCCTATGCCGATGGCCTCAAATCCGCCTATGCCGCGCGGCTGGGAGCGATGGGAGACACCGGCGAGACCGAAAAGGCCCCCGGCTGCACCACACATTTCGCTGTGGTGGATCGTTCTGGCAACATGGTCTCGCAAACCCAGACCCTTCTGTCGATCTTCGGCTCTCGCGTGGTGTCGCCCTCGACCGGCTTCCTGATGAACAACGGCATCATGTGGTTCGACCCCGTTCAGGGGCGCCCCAACTCTCTTGGGCCCGACAAGGCCTGCCTGATGAACGTCTGCCCGATCCTGGGTGAGACCGGCGATACCCGTTTTGGCTTTGGGGCCTCAGGCGGGCGGAAAATCGTCTCTGCGATGGCCCAAATGGCCTCATTCGTTGCCGATTTCGGGATGGATATCGCTGAAACCTTCCACCATCCGCGAATTGATGTTTCGGGTGGTGAAACCATCGTGGCCGATGACACCCTGTTGCCCGACGTGCTTGCGCGCCTGCGGGCCGATCACCCGGTTCACGCCACACGGCGCAGCCCCTTCCCCTATGCCTTCGCCTGCCCCGCCGGGGTAATGCGCCGGGGCAAGGTCAACTCAGGCTGCACCGAAATCATGTCGCCCTGGGGCGATGCCATCAGCGAACAGACAGGCCAGACAAACCAATGACGCGACGCACAGCAATAGACACTATTTCCGCCTATTTCGACGATAAACGTTTCCAGACAGAGCTTGCCTATCTGGTCAGCTACGAGACCGAAAGCCAAAACCCCGATCAGGCCCCCGAACTTGGTCGCTATCTGGCGGATGCCATGACGCCCCGCCTCACTGCCATGGGCTTTACCTGTGAAACCTATCCCAATCCCGTCGCCAATGCCGGTCCCTTCCTGATCGCCGAGCGGCACGAGGGTGACGACCTCCCGACAATCCTGAGCTATGGCCATGGCGACGTGATCCGCGCACAGACCGATCAATGGCGCGAAGGCCTGCACCCGTTCAGGATCGTTGAAGAAGGCGACCGCCTTTACGGTCGGGGCACCGCCGACAACAAGGGCCAGCACCTGATCAATATCGCCGCCCTCGATGCGGTGCTGCAAACCCGTGGGGCGCTTGGCTTCAACTGCCGCATCGTTATCGAGACCGGCGAAGAAACCGGCTCTCCGGGGCTTGCTGAGTTTTTCGCCGCGCACAAAGACAAACTGACCGCCGATGTGCTTATTGCCTCTGATGGACCGCGCCTTCAGCCCGAAACGCCGACCATGTTCATGGGCTCGCGCGGCGGGGTCACCTTTGACCTTGTCGTCGACCTTCGCGAGGGTGCGCATCACTCGGGCAACTGGGGCGGCCTGCTTGCTGATCCGGCGATGATCCTGGCACAGGCGCTCTCGACCATCACCGATGCACGTGGCCAGATCAGGATCCCCGAATGGCGTCCCGACAGCCTGACCGATGACGTCCGCGCCGCACTGCGTGACCTGCCGATCGACGGTGGCGATGGTCCGGCCATCAACCCCGATTGGGGCGAAGAAACCCTGACCCCGGCCGAGCGCGCCTATGGCTGGAACAGCTTTGCCATCCTCGCCATGAAAAGCGGCGTCCCCGAGGCCCCGGTCAATGCGATTTCCGCCCATGCCCGCGCCACCTGTCAATTGCGCTATGTGGTCGGCACAACGCCCGAAGACATCCTGCCCGCGCTGCGCCGTCACCTTGACGCGCATGGTTTTGACGCAGTGAGCATTGAACCGCATGAACGCGGCTTTTTCCGGGCCACGCGGCTTGATCCCGGTCATCCTTGGGTCAAATTCGTCGCCCACTCGCTTGAACAGACGTCGGGACAGGCACCGCATATCCTTCCCAATCTGGCCGGCTCGCTGCCCAATGACTGTTTCACCGATATTCTGGGCCTGCCGACGGTCTGGGTCCCGCATTCCTATCGCGGCTGTTCGCAACATGCGCCCGACGAACATGTGCTCAAACCGGTCTGCCGCGACGCGCTTTGCCTTATGGCAGGCCTGTTCTGGGATATTGGCGAGGGGAACACGCCCGCAGGGTAGCGCCCCGCGACGCGATCTCACCCCACGATCACAAACAAGCGGACCGCGTGACTTTCGCCAGAATTTCAACGGACCCATAGCAAGCTATTGCGGACGTTTATTCTCGCAATCGGCCTGCTTATGGATGTTGTGTCCTTCTTAAAATCGGCAGGTTGATCTTTTTGCAAGCTGATGAAATTTTGCGCAAAATCCAGATAGGAGGCGCAACGTTGCAAATTCTGAAATCGCTTGGCCCAGCAGTATCGCGCGTCTCCGGCGCAGAGGCCATGCGTGCGGGACTTGGCGCCGTGGCCGGACTGGGACTGACGGGGCTGTTTCTCCTGTCGCCACAGGTTGACACGGAACTGGGCTTGTATCTCGTCGCTCCATTTGGCGCGTCTTCGGTTCTCTTGTTCGCGGTACCGAACAGCCCGCTGGCACAGCCTTGGTCAGCTGTTGTCGGCAATACGGTCGCGGCCATCGTCGGAGTTGCTGTGTGCCTGACCGTTCCGGACCCTGCCTTGCGGATTGCCTTGGCTGTGGGTCTCACGATCACGGCGACCATCCTGTGCCGGGCCGTGCATCCTCCTGCGGGAGCGGTCGCGATGACGGCCGCCATGTCTCCTGACGCTATTGCGCATCTCGGTTTCTGGTTCGCCCTGACGCCGATTGCCTTGGGGACAACGATCCTCGTGCTTCTGGCGACCGTTTACGCGCGACTGACCGGCCGCCACTATCCGTTCCGGCACTTCGATGATCCGAGCAAGCATGGCACACTGGACCGCAACCCAGTCGAGCGTCTTGGGCTGTCGGAAAAAGAACTGACAGCTATCCTGGAACGTTATAGCCAGTCCTTTAACCTTGGCGCGGAAGACCTGGCCCGCTTGATTGGTGCGGCCGAGCTTCAGGCCGCCACCCATATCTCCGGGCCGCTGACGGCACAGGACATCATGTCCCGAAATCTCGTGACGGTGCGCTCTGAGACCGCACTGGGCGATATTGCTGACTTATTCCGGCGGCATCGTTTTACATCGCTTCCCGTCGTGGCGGCCAACAAGACTTTCCTGGGGGTCATCTTCCAGATGCATCTCATAGGTCAGGCACGCGCTGACGCGCTGCGCCTTGATCGCGGCTACGGCGCGGCGCTTCGACGGTTGCTGGACCGGGATCGAGCCAAGCCAATGACAGCGGGCGATATCATGAGCGTGGCGGTACCTCGCGCGACGACCGACACCCCTATCGGCGCGCTGCTGCCCATGATGGCGGACGGCGATACCGATGCCGTTCCCATCATCGAATTGGGAAGGATCGTCGGCATCGTCACCCGGACAGACCTTATTGCGGCACTGGCACGGAGTGCTGCACGCAGCCCCTAGCCAGCAGCGGCATTGCGATTTGTGGACAGCACCGGCGTGACCCTGGGCGGATGGCCCTGTTAGTCCTGCGATGTCCCCAGAGGCGCGAGTTGCAACGGGGCCAGACCCCCGCTGGGCGATCCCGGCAGGCCGGGTAACGCCCCCCCACTCATCCCCGGCAAACCGGGCAGGTTCTGCTGGATTCCGCCCGGGATTGGCGGTGCTACATCCTTGTAATGGGTCACAAGCCCAGGAAAGGAGATGACGATGGCCAGAACCAGAGCCTGCAAACCAATGAACGGCAGCGCGCCTTTATAGATTTCGATAGTGCGAACCGCCTTCATCCGGCGCTTGGTGACGGGATCGGTCCAATCCTCATGCGGCGCGACCGAGCGGAAGTAAAACAACGAGAACCCGAAAGGCGGGGTAAGGAAGGATGTCTGAAGATTGATACCCAGAATGACCCCGAACCAGATCAGGTCGATGCCCAATTGAGCGGCTACCGGTACCAACAGCGGCACCACGATAAAGGCGATCTCGAAGAAATCGAGGAAACAGCCAAGGACGAAAACGATCAGGGTCACAAAAACCAGAAACCCAAGCTGCCCCCCCGGCAACTGCAACAACAGCTCTTCGACCCAAAGGTTGCCATTGATGCCATAGAAGGTCAGGCCGAAAATCCGCGCGCCGATCAGGATGAACATCACAAAGGCCGCCAGACGTGCGGTTGAATCCAGCGCGGATTTGAGCATCCCATAGCTAAGCCGCCGCCGGATGAACGCCAGCACCAGCGCCCCGGTCGCCCCCATCGCGCCACCCTCGGTTGGGGTGGCGATACCCAGAAAGATGGTGCCCAGAACGAGGAAGATCAGTGCCAGCGGCGGGATCAGCACGATCACCACTTCCTCGGCCAGATAGGACATCAGGCCCAGAGACAGCTTGCGATTGAGCAGTGTCGCACACAGTGCAAACAGCGCCGCCAGCGAAACCGATGCCACCAGCCGCGTTTCGGAAGCAAAACTGGTAAAACCCCAGCGTTGCGCGGCCAGGGCCAGGCCGACCGACAGAATGATGATCCCGGCCAAGGAACCAAAACCACCCTTGAACTTGCGCGCCTCCAACGGCAGCGCCGGCATCACGCCGGGGCGGAAAATACTGAACCAGACCACAAACGCGCAATAGATACCGATGGTGATCATCGCAGGAACAAAGGCGCCCACATACATGTCGTCCACGGGGCGGCCCAGCTGATCAGCCATGACGATCAGCACCAGCGACGGCGGCACAATCTGTGCCAGCGTGCCCGAGGCCACAACCGTGCCCGACGCGATCGCGGGGCTATAACCATAGCGCAGCATGATCGGCAGCGATATCAACCCCATCGCCATGACTGACGCCGCAACGATCCCGGTTGTCGCCGCCAAGAGCGAACCCACCAGCACCACCGCCAACGCCAGCCCACCGCGCACGGGGCCAAACAACTGGCCGACCGTGTCCAGCAGATCCTCGGCCATGCCGGATCGTTCAAGCACAAGCCCCATGAAGGTAAAGAACGGAATCGCCAGTAGCGTTTCGTTCGACATGATCCCGAACACACGGCTGGGATGCGATTGCAGCAAGGGCCAAGACAGGTTTATCTCGTTCGAGTAGGGCGAAAGTTCGACGCCGATCACGAAAAAGGCCAGACCGCCTGCGGCAAGGGTAAAAGCCACGGGGTAACCCAGCAGCAGCATCGCCATCACCGAGCAGAACATGATGGGCGCAAGGTTGTGTGCAATCAAATCAATCATAGCTGATCAAGCCCGTCGTCGCCTGGAGTGTGGATTGGTACGCCTCTCAGCACTGCAATCCGTTTGATGATTTCCGACGCGGCCTGAAACAGCAGCAACACGAACCCCAGCAGAATCAGGAACCTTGCCGGCCAGATCACCAACCCGCCAAAATTTGACGAGGTTTCACCCGACAACGCGGCGCGCAGAAAAAACGTCCAACTCAACCAGGACATCAGGATGCAGAACGGCATCAGAAACGTGATGTGGCAGATCAGGTCGATCACATCGCGGGTTTTCTGGCTCAGCATGCTGGTCACGATATCAATGCGCACATGGGCATTGCGGCGCAGCGCGTCTGCCGCCGTCAACATGAACACCGCTCCAAAGAGATACCATTGCAGCTCCAGCCAGGCATTGGACGAGACGTTGAAGGCCTTGCGCGAAATGGCATTGGCCGTGCTGACCAGAACTGCGGCCAACACGAACCACGACACGTAGCGGCCAAAAAGCGCGGTCACGGCGTCGATGGCGCGTGAAATTTTCAATATCAAGGACATCACTTTTGCCCCCCCTGTTTTCCGGATTCCCGCCGTTGTTGCACACCTCAGACCAAGCCGCCCAGGCATATGATCGTTCATTATAAAACCTGGCCGACGAAGCAAACCCCCGCTTATCGGCATGTTTGCGACGCTGACAGCCTATGCGCATGCCCTCGCCAAATCGTCCACCCCTTGCCGCCCCGCCTGCGTTACTATCGTGCTGCTAATGCCTCTTGCATCGCCTCCAGATCGGTTCGCACCAGCGCCATCAACTGTTCCGAAAAACTGTGGTGCACATACCCGCGCGGCGTGATGATCCCCACGGCCCGATGCGCCTGCGCATGGTCTATCGGAATTATGCCGCACCCGCTCAGGGTTTCCGCCGCCAGCGCGATGCTTGGCAGGATACAAACGCCGAGACCGGCACTGGCAAAGGCAAGCGCGGTTTGCGCGCTGACCACCTCGTATTGAACCTTGATCTGCGCGCTTTCCGCAGCCACCAACCGATCAAACAGCGCTCGCACGGCGGTCGCCTTGTTCAACAGGATCAGCGGAAAGTCTTGCAACTGTGTCACTGTCAACTGCTTGATATTGTCATTCATCGCGTTGGGGACACATGCAATCAGCGGATCGTCGATGATCTTGTCAAAGAAGAAATCAGAAAGGTTCGGAACCTCGGGGCCAATATAGAATTCGACCTCTTGCTGCTCCAGCAACAGCAGGGCGGCGGCGGTGGGCACTTCGGTCACCTGGACCACGCTACGCGGATAGCGCTGTTTGAAGGTCGCCAGGATGTCGCCCAACCGGCCCGAGGCCAGGGTCGGCGCACAGGCGATGCGGATCTTGCCTTTGCGCTGTTCGGCCAGATGTGTCAGCCGGTCCAGGCTGGATTCAACGTCTGCCATCGACTTGCGAATCTGTTCAAACAGAATTTGCCCTTCGGCGGTCAGCAGCGCCCGTTGCGGGGTGCGCTGAAACAGGTTGATGCCGATCTGCTCTTCCAGATTGCGAATTTGCATGCTCACAGCCGAAGCCGAGCGATTGCTTTCTTCCGCGGCACGCCGAAAGCTGCCGTGTTCGGAGGCGAGCAAAAACGTCTGAAGAAGTTTTAAATTGATATTCGACATGTGACCCAAAGCAATTTGCGTTCTTCCTGAAACCGGGAAAATGGCAGACGCTTTAGCGATCAGGTTTGTGTGCTGGGATCGGACGCGCGGCCTAGATTGCGGGCTTGTTAACCCGTTCCACAATTGCCATAAACCCGGCATATTCACCGCCGGGAATCGTCAGGTTATTGACGGCAATCCCGCCTCTCATCGCTTTGCCCCAGCGTTCAGGACGTCGAATATCTTCCTGCCGAGCGGTGCACCAACCTGACCTGTTGCGCCGGTTTGTTCATATCATCGCTCTTATGTGCGCTCATTGCCCCACGCCCTCGCCAGCCAATTCAGAAAAGTCGAACACTGCGTCAGAAAAACCGGGTTGCATCCAGTGCGAGCATTTGACTTGTGGGGTCGAACACCTTTCCAGTTAGGTATGAACCGGCGCGGCCCCTTGCCCTGCTGCCGTTATTGAAGAAAGAGACACCACATGAACGTAGGTATAATCGGTGTTGGCCTGATGGGTCATGGAATCGCGCGCAACGTGCTGCGCCGCGGGGGCTTTGCCCTGAGCTTTCTGGATCACCCCGGAAACCAGCCGACTGAAGAGTTGCTGGGCCTTGGCGCAAAAGCGAAGGACACATCGGCCAAGGTGGCCCAGGCCTCTGATGTGGTGATCCTTTGTGTGACCGGCTCGCCCCAGGTCGAAACGATTTTGACCGGCCCGGACGGTGTCATTGCCGGGTTGCGTCCGGGCACGGTGGTCGTCGATTGTTCGACCGCACTGCCAGCCTCAACCGTGAAGATGGCGAAAGCGGTCAAGGCGGCGGGTGGCAATTTCATAGATGCGCCAATGACCCGAACCGCCAAATTCGCCCATGAGGGCAAGTTGAACCTGCTGGTCGGGGGCGATGCCGACGTGCTGGAACGGGTGCGCCCGGTGCTGGCATCCTTCACCGAGGCGGTGACGCATGTGGGCGGGATCAGCGCAGGCCACCGGCTGAAGCTACTGCATAACTATGTCTCGGTCGGGTTCATGTCTCTGCTGGCCGAAGCGGCGGCGCAATCCGCAGATGCAGGGATAGATCCGCAGTCCTTCGTGGATGTTCTGGCCGGCGGCGGCGGCGCAAGCATTGCGCTCGATCGTCTGGCGCCCTTCATCACCACGGGCGACCGCGACGCATTGCCATTTGCCATCAGCAACGCTTTGAAAGATTTCACCTATTACCGCACCATGTCGGCCGATGCCGACGCGCAGCACTTGATCGCAGATGGTATCCATCGGGCACTGTCAGACGCCGTTGACAGCGGTGAAGGCGACGCCTACCTGCCCGAATTGGTGCGCATTTTCCGCAGGGGTGCCTAACGCGTCTTGCCGGTCTGTTTGAGCCGTGTTGCCATAGTGCTGAGCGCCTCATAGACGCCCCCTGCTTCGGGGTGCCAATCGGCCACGACGGCATGCTGGCGGGTGACGACATCTCTGTCGTTGCGCGCCGCCGGGCCTGTCAGCGCCGCCTCGGGGCCGAGCGTCAGAATGGTGTCGTTGGTGTTTTTTAGCAACGCTGCGTGTAACCCGTGCATGGCGTCCTGCGGCACCCCGGCCTCGGCCCAGGCCTCTTGCGCGATGGCTTGCAGCACGGTCGTCAGGTTGCACGACAGGACGGCGGCCGCGTGGTACAGCGCCTTTGCTTCGGTCCGGACGGGAAAGCATCGCGCGCCGATGCCGGTGAACAGCAACTCTAGCGTCGCGACGGCAGTTTCGTCGCCCTCTAGCCCGCAATATGTGCCTGCGAATTGCGCGACCGACACCGCCTGATTGGCGAATGTCGTTGCCGGATGCGCACTGGCCAACTGCCAGCCATTGGCCCCCAGCGGCGCCATTTCGGTCGCGGACAAAAAGCCGCTGCAATGCACTGCGATGGCAGGCGATTGATCGCAAGCGGCCAGATCAGCAGCGACAGCCGCGACGCTGGTGTCAGAGACCGTAATCAGCCAGATATCGGCGGGGCGCATATCCTGCAACCTGGTCACAGGCCGCCCGGCCCCGATAAATTCCGCCGCCAGGGACGATTTCTCCGGGGTGCGGTTGGTGATGTCCTGAACATCGCAAAGCCCCGCCCGCACCAGCAGGTGGCACAATGTCTGCCCCACATTCCCCGCACCGATCAGATTGACAATTGGTTTTTGCGTCACCCCATCGCCTTTACTTTGTCGATCAATGCACCGACCACGTCGGTGGTCGACAGATCACCACCTAGGTCGGGGGTAAAGCATCCCTCGGTCATCGCCATGGCGCAGGCCGCTTTTATCTGTGTCGCTGCGGTCAACAGCCGCTGGTCCTCATAACGCAGCGCCAGCCAGTCCAGCATTGCCGCTGACGATAAAACCATTCCGTAAGGATTGGCCACCCCCTGCCCCGCGATATCGGGCGCAGAGCCGTGCGAGGGCTGGAAGAGCCCGTTATTGTCACCCACCTCGGCAGACGGCGCCAATCCCAGACCGCCAACAGTAGCAGCCCCGAGATCGGACAGGATGTCACCGAACATATTTTCTGTGACGATGATGTTATAGTGGTTCGGACGCAGAACCATATGCATGGTCATGGCATCGACGATTGCATAATCGCACTCGATATCGGGGTATTCCTTGGCCACGTCATCGAAGACGCTGCGAAAAAACGCATAGCTGCGCAAGACGTTGGCCTTGTCACAGCAGGTGACACGCCGGACACCGTCGGCAGGCGCACCATTGGATAGGCGCGCCAGTTGGAACGCCTTGTGTACGATCCGCCTGATCCCCTTGCGCGTCTGGACAAGCGTATCTGTCGCCACCTCCTCGCGCAGCAAGGTACCACCCCCGCGCGAGGCATATAGGCCCTCACTGTTTTCGCGCAGAATGACATAATCTATCTTGTCCGCACCCTTGCAGCACAGCGGTCCGGTGACGCCGTCAAACAAGCGAATGGGGCGGATATTCGCATATAGGTCCAGCCCAAAGCGCAGCTTGAGGGTGAAATCAACGCCCACCTCTGTCCCGTCCGGGCCGACGACACCGGGAATGCCGGCGGCACCATGCAGCACTGCGTCGGCCTTGGCGCAGGCATCATAGGTAGCCTGCGGCAGGCTTTCGCCAGTTTTCAAAAAATGTTCAGCGCCGGCAGGATGCTCCGTAAAGCGCAGGACACCGCCGGGCAGGACAGAATCCAGCAAGGTCAGAGAGGCTATGCAAATCTCTGGCCCGATACCGTCACCATGTACGACAGCAATATCATATTGATCTTTCATGTCTTTTCCCTTTCGATCGTCGGGGGCGCATACATTGATCGAGACGCGGCACCCCGCTTGCGGCCTGCTTGACCGGACAATCCCCCACAGGGCCGGGTTTTCAAAACCGCATATTCTGAACGCCCCTTCAGCTTTTCCGCGTTTAACCTCGGGGTTCGGGGGTGATAGGGAGAACGCAAAGTTGCAAAGAGGTTCCCATGACTTTGACCTTTGACCCCCGGAAAATGGCTGACGCCCTTTATAGCGGCCAATTCTGCCCCATGTTCATCGACGGCAAACACGTGCCGGCCCAATCGGGCGAGGTTCTGAACGTCATCGATCCGGCAAGCGGACGGGGCATCGCCACCGTTCCACGCGCCTCGGCAGTCGATGTCGATACTGCCGTGGCCGCAGCCCGGCGCGCGTTTGAAGGCGAGTGGTCAAAGTTCACCCCCTACGACCGGCAAGAAGTGTTGCTGCGCATCGCCGATCTGGTCGAGAAGAATTGGAACGAGCTGTGTGTCACGGACACGTTGGACATGGGCCTGCCGATTTCGCGAACGTTGGGCAACAAGCGCCGGGTGATCGGGATGCTGCGGTTTTATGCCGGACAAGCCACCGCCCTGCATGGCGATTACATCGAAAACTCGGTTTCTCAGTCGATGGTAACCTATACGACGCGCGAACCCGTGGGCGTTGTGGGTGCGATCATCCCCTGGAACGCCCCTACCGCCGCCTCGGTCTGGAAGATTGCCCCGGCTCTGGCGACCGGCTGTACTGTGGTGCTGAAACCCTCCGAAGATGCGCCTCTGGTGCCCCTGCGCCTTGCCCAGCTGATGCAAGAGGCAGGCCTGCCCGACGGCGTTGTCAACGTGGTGACAGGTATCGGCTCAGAGGCTGGCGCGCGGCTGGCGTCACATCCGGATGTGAACAAGGTTGTCTTTACCGGCTCGACCGCGACGGGCCAGACCATTGCACGTGCCGGTGTTGATACGCTCAAGCGAATCACGCTGGAACTGGGCGGGAAATCCCCCATGATTATCTGCAAGGACGCCGACATCGCCAAGGCAATCCCCGTGGCGGCCATGGCGGTCTATGCGCACTCCGGCCAGATCTGTATCGCCGGATCGCGGCTGTTCGTAGCGCGCGAAATCCATGACGAGTTCATTCATGGCCTGTCCGAATACGCGCAAACGCTGAAAATCGGTCACGGGCTTGACCCCGACACCGAACTTGGCCCCCTGATCAATGACCGCCAGACCTGCAAGGTCGAGGGTTATATCACCTCTGGTCAGGAGGAAGGCGCGCAGCTGATTACAGGCGGTGATCGCCCCACGGGAACCGCCTATCAGGGGGGCAACTTCCTGCGCCCGACTGTCTTTGGCGGTGTTGACGACAGCATGACCATCGCCCGCGAAGAGATTTTCGGCCCCGTTATTTCCGCCATGCCCTTTGATACGCTGGACGAGGCCGTTACCCGCGCCAATGCCACGCCTTATGGGCTGGCTGGCGGCGTCTTTACCCGCGATCTGTCGACTGCGCATAAAATGGTCAAACGCATCAAGGCCGGTTCGGTCTGGGTCAACATGTACCACGCGATTGATCCCGCCGTGCCCTTTGGAGGGCTGAAAATGTCGGGCTATGGCAAGGAAGGCGGCATCGAGCATATGCAAGCCTATCTGGACACCAAGGCCGTGTGGTTTCAAACGGATTGACCCGCGTTTCAATAGGTAGACATAGCGGCACGTTGCGGGCCATCCGCCCGCAGGGTGCCGCTTTGTTGTGCATACCTGTTCAGGATTCCTGCATTGTCCGGCAAAGGTCGCGCTCGTAGACTGCGGCGTCGACCGTAGAACGCCCCACCGGGTTGGAGAGTGCACACAACCACCGGCCAAAAGACCGTTTTACAACCAGTATTCACATGGAACAGGAGGAGACATCCATGGATCGCAGAAATTTCCTGAGAAGCGGCGCAATCGCCGCAACAGGGGCTACATTGGCGGCGCCGGCCATCGCACAGGCCAGCCCCAGCGTGACTTGGCGTCTGGCGTCAAGCTATCCCAAATCGCTGGACACGCTGTTTGCGTCCAGTGAAGAAATGGCCAAGGCGGTCTATGAGCTGACCGACGGCCAGTTCGAAATTCAGGTCTTCGCCGCAGGCGAATTGGTTCCGCCACTGGGCATTGCCGATTCCGTGGGCGATGGCACCGTCGAAATGGGACACACCGGATCGTATTTCTACATGGGTAAAGACCCTGCGTTTGCCTTTGGGACAGCTATGCCATGGTCCGGCAACGCCCGTCAGTATCAGGCGTGGATGCACGAAGGCGGCGGAAACGACCTGATCAACGAGGTTCTGGCAAACTTCAACCTGATCAACATGCCCGCCGGCAACACCGGCACCCAAATGGCCGGATGGTACCGCAAGGAAATCAATTCGCTGGACGATCTGAAAGGTCTGAAAATGCGTATTGGTGGTCTTGGCGGCACCGTGATGAGCCGCATGGGTGCCATTCCCCAGCAGATCGCTGGCGCGGATATGTATCCTGCGCTGGAGCGCGGCGTATTGGACGCGATCGAGTTTGTTGGCCCCGCCGACGACGAGAAACTGGGCTTCTACAAGGTCGCGAAATACTACTACGCCCCCGCTTTCTGGGAGCCATCGGGTGAACTTAGCTATTTCATCAATGCTGATGCGCATGCCGCATTGCCCAAACATTTCCAGGCCGCGCTGAAACACGCTTCTCGTTCCAGTGGCGCGCAGCTTATGCACCGCTACGACACACGCAACGCGGCGGCTTTGCAACGTCTGCTGGCCGAGGGCGTACAGGTCCGCACCATGCCAGAGGAAATTCTGCGCGAAAGCTATCGCCAGACTCACATGCTCTATGCGGAAATGTCGGAACAGAGCGCGAGCTTTAAGAAGATCCACGATCACATGTTCGATTTCATGGACAAGGCACGAACCTTCACGAACATTTCTGACTTCGCCTATGACTATGTCGGTTATCAGGCACAGCAGGGCAACTGGCCGAAAAGCTAGGACTTCGGGCTTTGACAATAAGGGGGCACGTCCGTTTGGGCGTGCCCTTTTTTTGCGTGCGAGGAGCGCTGTCAGAGGCACGCGGGTTGAAGCCGGCTGATTTGGCCCCTGCCCTGTCCGCATGAAAATCACGACCCGTTCAATGAATTCAAAGCCGCCTAGGCCGCGCCTGAGGGGTTACGGTCGGCACCCTCCCACGCCGGGAGCATTCGATCGCCAACCAGTGCCAGCAGCCGATCTTCGACACCGGGCTTGTGGGGATCGACCTTGCCATCGAGGGTCAGGAAGCAGTGGCCATGCACAAAGCACCACAGTGCGTAAGCCCGCAGGCGGACGTCGTCCGAACCCGGATCAGCGCCGATATGTTCGGCTACGACCCGCTCGACGAGTGCCTCGCTCGCGTCGCTTACGCGCCGGAGCGCGTCGTCTGAGTGATGGCTTTCGGCAAGGCCAAACATCAGGCGGAAAATGCCGGGCTCGCTGCGGGCAAAATCCACATAGGCCTTTCCCAACCCGGCAACGCGCCGCGGATCGCGAGGAGGATAAGCTTCGACCGCCACCCGCATCGCGTCGCGCAGCCGCATCATACCGCGCAGCGCGACGCCCCTTAGCATCTCGTCCCGGTCGGAAAAGTGCTTATAGGGCGCGGCGGTTGACACACCGGCGATTCGACACGCCTCGGCAATGCGAAATTTGTCGGGACCATCGCGCTCGATCAAACTGCGGATCGCCTCCAGAAGCCCCTCGCGCAGATCGCCATGATGATATGATTTTGGGTTACTTTCCAAGTGTTTCCTGTTGACCCAGCAAGAGTTCTCAAATTTTTCCGTTGACTAAGTTAGCGACTCTTACATATGTAAGCAACGCTAACTTTAGGGTAGGATGATGTCTTACACCTCTCCACTCGCGAAAAGATCACACCGTTTCCGAAGGCCCCGTCGGTTGCCGGATGAGATCAGTGCCGTTCACCTCAGCAGCGGCGCGGCACGCCTCGGGCTGTCGGTCTGTACGGCGACCCTGTTCGCAAGCAATCAACTCCGAAGAGGTCGGGCATGAAGATCAAACGCATGTTGCTGTTAGGCTGTTTCCTGACTGCCGCGGCTGGGGCGGCGGCACTCGCAATGCTTTCCGTTGAGGGAAAGGACACGGCCCCGGATGTAAGTGACCCAAGGCAGCAAGCTCCGGTCGTCAAGCTGGCAGTTGCGAATCCGGTGGAGTCCCGTGAGCGTGGCTTCACAGGCTTCATCGCCGCGAGGGTGGAAAGCAATCTCGGCTTCCGCGTTCCCGGAATGATCACGGAACGGCTTGTAGATGCGGGCCAGGACGTCAAATCGGGTCAGCCGTTGCTGCGGATCGACGATACCGATCTTCATCTTGCGCTTGCGGCAAAGCAGAAGGCGGTCGAGGCCGCGCGCGCAACGGTCAGCCAGCTGGAACCGGATGAACGCAGACATGCCAAATTGCTCGATAACGGGTGGATTTCCGAGCAGCGTCACGAACAGGTCAAGGCGGCCCTGGATACGGCGCGCGCGCAGCTTGCCATGGCCGAAGCCGACGCCCGGCTCGCGAAGAATGAAACGACCTATGCCGTCCTGATCGCCGATACGGATGGAACTGTGGTCGAAACCCTTGGAGAGCCGGGGCAAGTCGTTTCTGCTGGCCAGCCGGTGGTGCGGATCGCGCGGGCCGGCCCGCGTGAAGCCGTGGTGACGCTTCCCGAGACTGTGCGCCCGAGCATTGGCAGCCCCGCAAGGGCCAGTATCTATGGCGACGGCGACAATATCTACGAAGCAAATCTCCGACAGCTTTCAGATGCCGCCGACCCTCAGACCCGCACCTATGAAGCGCGCTATGTGCTTGATGGCGCGGCCGCCTCGGCGCCGCTTGGCGCGACCGTGACCTTGCGGCTGACAACCGGCCTGAGTGATCCGGAAGTACAGGTGCCGATCGGCGCCGTTCTTGATGACGGCACAAAAACCGGCGTCTGGCTTGTCGATACTGCCACTTCCACCGTTCATTTCTGGCCGGTCACACTGGTCAGGCTGAGCAGCGAAACCGCTGTGGTCTCGGGTCTCAATCCGGGCGAACCCGTCGTGTCACTCGGGGCCCATCTGCTGGAAGAAGGTGCGCGCATCAGGGTCAGCCCCGGCAATGGGAGCGTCCGATGAGCCTTAACCTTTCGGCAATCGCCGTTCGCGAACGGGCCGTCACCCTGTTCTTCATCTGCGTGATCGTGGCCGCCGGGACCTTTGCGTTTCTCAAGCTCGGACGGGCGGAAGACCCAAGCTTCACCATCAAGAACCTGACGGTCACGGCGGTGTGGCCGGGCGCCACGGCACGCGAGATGCAGGACCTTGTGGCAGAGCCGCTCGAGAAGCGGCTTCAGGAACTGGACTGTTACGACCGAGTGGACACAACCACACGTCCGGGCCTGATGCTGATGACGCTATCATTGCTGGACAGCACGCCGCCACCGGCGGTGCAGGAGCAATTCTATCAGGCGCGCAAGAAGCTCGGGGACGAAGCCGCCCGCCTGCCACCCGGCGTCCTGGGTCCGTTCATCAATGACGAATATGCGGATGTGAGCTTTGCCCTCTATGCGCTCAAGGCCAAGGGCCTGCCGATGCGCGAGCTGGCCAGACAGGCAGAGGTGATCCGGCAGGACCTCCTGCACGTGCCCGGTGTCAAGAAGGTCAACATTCTCGGGGAACGTCCCGAGCAGATCTTCGTCGAGTTTTCCCACACCAAGCTGGCGACCCTCGGCGTCTCGGTCCCGGATGTCATCGCCGCCTTGCAGCGACAGAACAGCCTCACCCCTGCGGGCTCCATCAATACGCGGGGTCCGCAGGTCTTTATCCGGATCGACGGTGCCTATGACAGCGTCCGGATGATCGCCGACACGCCCATAGCCACAGGCGGGCGGACGCTAACGCTTTCCGACATCGCGGATGTTCATCGCGGTTACGAGGATCCACCGACCTATCTCATCCGACATCAGGGCGACCCTGCAATCATGCTTGCGGCGGTGATGAAGGACGGCTGGAACGGGCTCTCCCTCGGCGCTGCGCTGGAGACCCGCACGGCAGCCATAGCCCAGGCACTGCCACTCGGGATGACACTCGACAAGGTGACAGATCAGGCCGTCAACATCAGATCGGCCATTGACGAATTCATGCTGAAATTCGCGATGGCGCTTGGCGTCGTTCTGCTGGTGAGCCTCATCAGCATGGGCTGGCGCGTCGGCATCGTGGTGGCGGCGGCGGTCCCGCTGACGCTGGCCGCAGTGTTCATCATCATGCTCGAGACCGGGCAGTTCTTTGACCGTATCACGCTCGGGGCCCTCATTTTGGCGCTCGGCCTGCTTGTCGACGACGCCATCATCGCCATCGAAGTGATGGTGGTGAAGATGGAAGAGGGAATGGACCGCATCAAGGCCGCAGCCTACGCCTGGAGCCACACGGCAGCCCCGATGCTGTCGGGCACGCTGGTGACGATTGCCGGTTTCCTGCCGGTCGGCTTTGCGTCCTCGACGGCTGGCGAATATGCGGGCAACATCTTCTGGGTGGTCGGCTTCGCCCTGATCGTTTCCTGGGTCGTGGCCGTAATCTTCACCCCCTATCTCGGGGTGAAGATGCTGCCTGCCATCAAACCCGTCGAGGGCGGCCATGACGCGATCTACGCTACGCCGAACTACCGGCGCCTGCGGCGGCTTATCGGCTTCGCCGTGCGCCACAAATTCCTGACCTGTGCCATCATCGGCATCGCGTTCGCTGTGTCCGCCGTCGGCATGGGCGGCGTCAAGCAACAGTTCTTCCCGACCTCGGATCGTCCGGAGGTCCTGGTAGAGATCCGCCTGCCGGAAGGCAGCAGCATCGAAACGACCAGTGAGGCCGTCGAGAAGATCGAGCGCTGGCTCGAAAAACAGCCCGAAGCCGGTATCGTCACCAGCTATATTGGTCAGGGCGCGCCGCGCTTCTACCTGGCGCTGGCGCCGGAACTGCCCGACCCCGCCTTTGCCAAGATCGTGGTGCTGACGCCCGATGCCGAGGCGCGCGACGCCCTGCAACTCCGGCTCCGCGCGGCCGTAGCGGAGGGACTGGCGCCCGAGGCTTACGTGCGCGCCACCCAGTTCGTCTTCGGTCCCCCTTCGGCCTTCCCGGTCGAGTTCCGGATCATGGGCCCCGATCCGGCGCAGCTTTATGCCATTTCGCAAAAAGCGCTCGACATCATGCGGACCGTCCCCGATGTGCGCGAAGCGAACCGTGACTGGGGAAATCGCACGCCGGTGCTTCGCTTCGTCCCGGATCAGAACCGGCTGAACCTCATCGGTCTTTCGCCAGCCGAGGTGGGCCAGCAGCTCCAGTTCCTCCTCTCCGGCATACCCGTCACCGAGGTGCGCGAGGATATCCGCAATGTGCCGGTCGTCGCGCGCAGCGCCGGCGGCGAAAGGCTGAACCCGGAGCGGCTGACAGATTTTTCGCTGGTCACGCGCAACGGTCGGCAGATACCGCTTGAGCAGATCGGGGATGCAGAAATCCAACTGGAAGAGCCCATCCTAAAGCGCCGCGATCGCATACCTGTCGTTACGGTCCGTTCGGAAATTAACGAGGCGGCTCAGCCGCCCGAGGTGTCCAAGGACGTCATGAAGGCCCTTCAGCCGCTGATCACTTCCCTCCCGCTTGGCTACCGCATCGAGATGGGAGGGTCGATCGAGGAATCCGCCGAGGCCAATGCCGCACTGGTAAAGGTCTTTCCGACCATGATAGCGGCCACGCTGATCATCATCATGCTTCAGGTTCGCTCCTTCTCTACGATGGTCATGGTGTTGCTGACGGCGCCCCTTGGTCTTGTCGGTGCGGTGCCGATGCTTCTTGTCTTCAACCAGCCCTTTGGTTTCAACGCCATCCTGGGCCTGATCGGGCTTGCGGGCATCCTGATGCGCAACACTCTGATCTTGACCGAGCAAATCAAGGAAAACCGTGCGGCCGGACTCGACGACTACAACGCCGTCATCGAGGCCACGGTACAGCGCACAAGGCCCGTCATCCTTACCGCGCTCGCAGCAGTACTGGCCTTCATCCCGCTCACCCACTCCGTTTTCTGGGGCTCGATGGCATATACTCTGATAGGAGGCACAGCGACCGGAACCGTCTTGATCCTGCTGTTCCTCCCGGCGCTATATGCCGCATGGTTTCGGATCACGCCCTTTGCGGATGCAGGCCGGAAATCCGAAGCGCCTGATGACGAGCAGATAGAGGGTAAGCGGTTGGCCGCGGAATAGAACGCTGCGCAGGGTCGGTTGATATGGATCAAGGCGCATATGCGCTCGAACGCATACTCACTTATCCATGCAGGAAGTACTGACCGCCCTTTGTGACCCGACCCGCCGCGCCGCCCTCGCCCTTCTCTGGGATGGCGGTGAGCATTGCGTCTGCGAATTGATGGCGAGGCTCGACACAAGCCAGAGCCGGATGTCGCGGCACATGAAGGTGCTGCGCAAGGCTGGCCTCGTGCTCGACCGGCGCGACGCGCAATGGGTGCGCTATCGCCGGAACCCCGACCTTGCACAAGAATTCGCGGATGTTGTCCACGCTGTGCTGACCGCAGAATTCAATCTCGAAAGGAAGGTCGCATGACCGTCGAAACACATGATCCCGTACCGCGTCGTGGCGCGCCCGACTGGCTCTGGTATCTTGGCGTGCCCGTCGTCGGCGCGGTCCTGTACCTGCTCTATGGTCGGCTGATTCCGATCTCGGAATGGGTGACGGCGCTGTTTCCCGTGGCGCGCGACAGCCACACCGGCGAGGCCATTGCCTTCTTCGTCTATGACGTTCCGAAGGTGCTGTTACTGCTGACGGGCATCGTCTTTGTCACCGGCGTCTTGCGGAGCTGGTTCAGCCCGGAAAAGACCCGCGCGATCCTCGCGGGCAAGCGCGAAATCTGGGGTTATCCGCTGGCCTCGCTCCTGGGGGCGCTTACTCCGTTCTGTTCCTGTTCGTCGGTGCCGCTTTTCATCGGCTTCGTCTCGGCGGGCATTCCGCTCGGCGTCACCTTCTCATTCCTGATTGCGGGTCCGATGGTGGGGCCGGTGGGCCTCGGCCTGCTTTACGGTCTCGTGGGGTGGCGGGTCGCCACGATCTATCTCGTGTTCGGCTTCACGATTGCCACCCTCGCTGGGTTCATCCTCGGCCGGATGGGGCTGGAGCGCTATCTTCAGGACTGGGTGCGCGAGTTGAACGCGGGCCCCATAAGCGACCTGCCGCAAGACCGCCTGACGCTAGTCGACCGGCTGAGGATCGGCGTCGAACAGGTGCGTGAGATCGTTGGCAAGGTCTGGATCTGGGTGCTCGTCGGCATCGGCATCGGCGCCGCGATCCACGGCTATATCCCCGAGGCGATGATGCTGCGGATCATGGGCGGCGAGGCTTGGTGGTCGGTCCCGGCGGCGATCATCGTGGGCGTGCCGGTCTACACCAACGCGGCGGGCGTCATCCCGATCGTCGAAGTGCTCTTGGGCAAGGGCGCTGCTCTGGGCACAACGCTGGCGTTCATGATGTCGGTGATCGCCCTGAGCTTGCCCGAAATGATCATTCTAAAGCAGGTGTTGAAACTCCGCCTGATCGCGATCTTCATCGCGGTCGTATCGGCGGGCATTCTCGCCACCGGCTTTCTCTTCAACTTCTTGCTTTGAACGACCCTCCGGTTCGACACAATCCTAGAAAGGACACGCCCATGAAAACCGTCAAGATCTACGGCCCCGGCTGCAAACGCTGTGACGCGACCGAAACCATGGTAAAGGTTTCGGCGTCCCGGTTGGGCGTCGAGGTCGAAGTCGTCAAGGTCACTGACGCCAAATCCATCGCCATGGCGGGCGTCATATCGACGCCGGGTATCTCGGTGGACGGCAAGCTTGTCCATGCCGGCGGCCTGCCGGATGCGGTGAAACTCGACGGCTGGCTCCAGGCATGATCCGCGCCTTCGTTGCCGCCGCAATCCTTGTTGCGCCCACCCTCGCCGCCGCAGATGTCCTCAAAGTCCAGCCTGTCACGGACGATGTCTGGGCCATCGTCGGCCCGTTGGAACAGCGCAGTCCGGAAAACCTCGCCAACAACGCGACCTTCGGGCTGGTCGTAACGCCTGAGGGGGCGGTGCTGATGGATCCGGGCGGATCGTGGCAGGGTGCCAAGGCCCTACACGACACGATCCGCACCGTCACCGATCAGCCGGTGGTCTATGTCATCGACACGGGCGGTCAGGATCACCGCTGGCTCGGCAATGGTTATTGGCAGGCCCAGGGCGCCACGGTGATCGCACCCGATGCGGCGGTCGAGGACCAGCAGGCTCGCGCCTCGATGCAGCTGACAGGATTGGCGCAGCTGATCGGTATGGCCCTGGAGGGAACCGAACCCAGCTTTGCCGACGTGACCTTCTCCGATGCCCATATGCTTGAGGTCGGCGGGGTGCGCTTCGAGATCGTGCATCCGGCCCCCGCTCACACGCCCGGCGACAGCTTCGTCTGGGTACCAGCGCGCGACACGGTATTCACCGGCGACATCGTCTATGTCGAGCGCATCCTTGGCGTCGGCAACCAGAGTTCGATCACCCACTGGCCCGACGCCTATCTCGCGGTAGAGGCAACCGGTGCCGCGCATGTCGTGCCGGGCCATGGCGGGGCCACGACGATGGAGCACGCCCGCGCCGACACTTACGACTATCTGATGAACCTGCGTGCGCAGATCGGGGCGCTGCTGGATGAGGGGGGCGACATCCTGACTGCGCCGCAGGTCGACCAGACGGCCTTTTCCTATCTCAAGCAGTTCGACAGTCTTGCCGGCCGCAACGCGCAGACCGCCTTCCAGCAGATGGAATGGGAATGATGCCGGAGTATCGCAACCTGCGCAAATACGGCACCATCGCCAACACGCTGGCCGAGGCGATCCGGCGGAAGGGCTGATCCATGCCGCATGATCACGCCCACGATCACTGTGCCCTGAGTAATGATACAGAATTGGAATAAAGGGGACAGTGGCACCGGCGATGCCAGAAAGTGATCCTTGTTCGCGGGGGACATCTGGTAACGGGTTGACCGTGGGAACAGCCATCACCACACTCAGCCATGAGGTGTCGCCTTAAAGGGCGTTCATTGGTGCCGAGATTGCGGATTTCGTTTTCTGTTGCGTTCGTGGTGTCGGTTTTGGTCACAGAAACTGCATTTGCAGACGAAGCCTCTGCGACGAATATTGAAGCCTTGCTCTCCTCCCGTTCTGAAGCTTGGATTACCATGACGACCCTGAACGAGCGTAACTTGGTGATAGAGGCATCATATCCGCGAAATATTAATTCGGCTGTGAGTCTACATCCGCCGAAATGAATCATTTACAAAACTAGAATTATAGTTATTTTGACATCATGACCACGACCAGCCCCAACGCTCGCGCCCTTGCCGCCCTTGGACATGACGCTCGTCTGTCGATCTTTCGTCTGCTGGTGAAGGCCGGGGACGACGGGCTGCGGGTCAGCGATATCGGTGAGCATCTGGGCCTCGCGCCGTCGACGCTCGCTCATCATCTGTCGACACTGGTCGATGCCGGGCTTGTGCTTCAGGACAGGCAGGGCCGCGAAGTGTTCAACCGGGTCGATTTTCCGGCGATGCACAGGCTCGTCGGTTTCCTGACCTCCGAGTGCTGCACCGGTGTCGCGGTGCGCCCGTCGGAGGACGCTGCATGATACGCGTGCGCCCTTTTTCTTGCCCTAAAACAACTGCAATTCCGGAGATTTGGTGATGACTGATACAACCCTCCCGACGCCGGGCCTCCGGTCCGTGCTGCGTCATCTGTGGCAGGATCAGCGTGTCTGGCTTGCCTCGGCGCTGATCCTTGCGGCGCTGGCGGTGTTCGATACGTCCCAGGCCGCAGAGAGCGTGCTCTTCGCGGGTAGCGCACTCATTGGCACGGCGCCGTTTCTGATCCTGTCCATCGCCATCGCCGCCTGGGCCGGGGCGACGGGTGCCGACAACCTCATCGCCCGCGCCTTCACCGGCGCGCCGCTCCTGATGATCGGGCTGGGCGCCTTGGCGGGGGGTATCTCGCCCTTCTGCTCCTGTGGAGTGATCCCGCTGATCGCCGCGCTTCTGGCGATGGGCGTGCCGCTTTCGGCGGTGATGGCGTTCTGGCTGGCGTCACCGATCATGGACCCGTCGATGTTCGTGCTGACGGCGGGTGTGCTCGACCTCGAATTCGCAGTTGCCAAGACCGTTGCGGCCATCGGGCTAGGCGTGTTCGGCGGCACGGTGGTGCACCTGATGATGAAAGGTGGCGCTTTTGCCGATCCGCTGCGCGAGGGGATCGGCGACGGGGGTTGCGGCGGCACCAGGGTCCGTGCGCCAAAGCCCGTCGTCTGGCGATTCTGGGCCGATGCGGGCCGCCGGGCCAAGTTCGGAAAGACCGCGCTGAGCACCACGCTGTTCCTCGCCAAATGGCTGACGCTCGCCTTCATCCTCGAGAGCCTGATGCTGGCTTGGATCCCGGCGGAAACCGTGACCGCCGCTCTCGGCGGTGAGGGGCTTCTACCTATCGTGACGGCAACGGTGGTCGGGGTTCCCGCCTACCTGAATGGTTATGCGGCGCTGCCACTGGTCGGCGGGCTGATCGAACAGGGCATGGCGCCCGGCGCCGGCATGGCCTTCCTCGTCGCCGGTGGCGTTACCTCGATCCCGGCGGCGATGGCGGTCTGGGCATTGGCGCGGCCACAGGTCTTTGCACTCTACATCGGCCTGTCCCTGACCGGCGCCTTTGCGTCGGGCGTGCTGTTCCAGCTCTGGACCGGAGTGGCTTGAACGACAACGGCGAGGTATTTTGTCTCGCCTTTCTTTTCCTGATCGAAGCGCCACCATGATCCCAAGACTAACTTCCGCGCGGCGCGGCCTGATCGTCGCCGCCCTCGGATCTTCCCTCACCGTCAGCTGGGCTTCCAGCTACTACATCCCGGCGGTTCTGGCGGTGCCGATGGCCGCAGACCTCGGCCTGTCGCCGGTCTGGGTCTTCGGTGCATTTTCCATGGCTATGGTGGTTTCGGCCATGGTCGGACCATGGGCCGGGGTGCGGATCGACGACTTTGGCGGCCGGGGCGTGCTGATAGCGTCCAACTTCGTATTTGCGGCGGGGCTGGCTCTGCTGGCAGTGGCCCTGTCGCCGGTGGTGATGTTCGCGGGCTGGGCGGTGATCGGGCTCGGCATGGGGATCGGGCTCTATGAGGCCGGGTTTGCCACGCTTGCCGGTATCTACGGCAAAGACGCCCGCGGTCCCATCACCGGCATCACCCTGATCGCCGGCTTTGCCAGCACCGTGGGCTGGCCATTGTCCGGGCTGATGCTGGCGACTTGGGGCTGGCGAGAGGCCTGCCTCGGCTGGGCGCTGATCCACCTTTTCGTCGCCCTGCCGCTGAACGCATGGTTGCCGACCGGCACTGAGACCGCAGCCACGCCAAGCGCACCACTGAAAGACGGGCCGCCACCATCACGCCTGACCCTCGGGTTGCTCGCCTTCGTCTTCGCGGTCACCTCGTTCAACTCGACAGCGATGGCCGCGCATCTGCCCGGTCTGCTGCAGGCTGCCGGGGCCAGCACAGCCGTGGCGATCGCAGCCGGTGCACTCATCGGCCCGGCGCAGGTCGCGGCACGGGTGCTTGAGTTCGGTGTGCTGCGCCGGTTCCACCCGCTTGTCTCGACACGCGTGGCCGTGGCGGCGCATCCCGTCGCCGCCGTGGCACTGGTGACCGTCGGGGCGCCCGCATCCTACGCATTCGCCTTCCTCCACGGGGCGGGGAACGGTATCCTTACCATCGCCAGGGGAACGCTGCCGCTGGCGATGTTCGGCACTGCCGGCTACGGGCGGCGCATCGGCTGGCTCAACGCCCCGGCCCGCATCCTGCAGGCAGCGGCACCGCTCGTCTTTGGCGCGGCGCTGACGGCATGGGGGGTGTCAGCGATCTGGCTGACAACGGGATTTGGACTCGCAGCAACGCTCGCGCTCTTGATCCTCAGGCGCAACTAGACTGCGAAGTTTCCATTCAGGCGCACGGGTGACGCCGTCATGCCTTTGCCTTCTGCGCGACGCCATTCACATAGACCTCGTCAATCGCGCGGTCGTCGCCCATGATCTGCAGAATGAACAACTCTTCCGACAGGCTTTCGGCGCGTTCCATGCGCAAGGCCATGGCGTCGGTGGCAGCGGAATTGAGGATGATGATATCCGCCTCGGTCCCCGGCGCAAGCGTGCCGATCTTGTGTTCAAGGCCCAGGACACATGCGTTGCCCCGTGTGGCCCAGTGGAAGGCTTGCAGCGGATGCAGCGACTGCCCCTGAAGCTGAAGGACCTTGTAACCCTCGTTCAGCGTCTGCAGCATGCAATAGCTGGTGCCGGCCCCCACATCCGTTGCAATCCCGTTCATGATACCGCGCGCACTCAGCCCGCCATGATCGAAAAGCCCGCTTCCCAGAAAGAGGTTGGACGTTGGGCAAAACACGGGATGCGCCCCGGTTTCCACCAGCGCGTCGATTTCGCGCGGTTCCAGGTGGATGGCGTGTCCAAGTAACGTCTTGTCGCCAAGCAGACCGTAGCTTTGGTATACATCAAGGTAGTCGCGCGCTTGCGCGTAAAGCTCTTTGGTAAAAGCGATTTCGTCCTTGTTTTCAGATAAATGCGTCTGGATATGACATCCCGGATGCTCTGCGGCGAGGGTCTTTGCCATCTCCATCTGCTCTGGCGTCGAGGTGATGGCAAAGCGCGGAGAGATCACATAACCATTCCGACCTTTGCCGTGCCAGTCAACGATCAGTGCCTTGGTGTCGTCATACCCCGATTGCACGGTGTCACGCAGGTCACTCGGCGCGTTTCGGTCCATCAGGACCTTGCCGCCCAGCATGCGCATGTTGCGGCGGGTCGCTTCCGAAAAGAACGCATCCGCAGAGGTCTTGTGAACCGAACAGAACGCCACCGCACTGGTCGTGCCATGGGCAATCAGTTGATCGAAGAACGCTTCCGCCATGCGTTGGCTGTGCTCTTGCGAGGCAAAGCGGGTTTCTTCGGGAAAGGTGTAGTTGTTCAGCCAATCCAGAAGCTGCGAGCCCCAGGAGGCGATCACCTGCACCTGCGGAAAATGGATATGGGTGTCGATAAAGCCCGCCAGCATCAGATGCGGCCGGTGATCCTTGACGACAACGTCGCGGGCCTTCGCCCGGATTGTCTCAAACGGTCCCGTATCCTCGATGATCCCGTTCCGGATCAAGAGGCCCGCGTCTTCGAGATAGGTATAGGCATCACTATCGTCGCCGCTCTGCGGTTCGCGATGAAAGGTCAAAAGGCGGCCGCGTAGCAATCTGTCGGTCATGGTTGTCTCAATTTCTGCGGGTGAGTGAACAGAGGCGGCCCGCAGGCCGCCCCTTGATTGGGTCAGGCCTGTTGCGCGGGCGTGTCGTCGTCGATCAAGTCCGGCTCATCCGGAACGATGATACGATGCTCCAGGTCCTCTTTCAGTGCGAACATCGGATAGAGGTACAGGAACGCGCCGACGATCAGATAACCGACGGTGATTCCGTCAAACTGCGGCATTTGCAAAGTGTAGGAGTGGATGATCCCGACTGAGGACATGACAGCCGCTGCAACGGCAAACCCCCCCGCCATCTTGAAACGCCCGTCGATCACGTCTGCCACGATGGCCCCCCAGATCAGACCGGTGATGATCGCACCCTGGCTAAGGGCCAGATGACCTTCGTAATGCGCGCCTTCCATCAACAGGGCTGCGGTCAGGCCGTCGTCACCCAAGGGGGGAAGGCCTTCGACATCCAAATTGCGCAATGCGTTCATCAACGACCCCCATTTCACCATCAGGAAAGCCGAGATATGCGGCAGGATGGCAAAGGAAACGGCAGCCATATGCATCGGCTTTACCGCCCATGCAGTGTTGGTAATCAGACTGACGGACACGAACACCAGTACGGGCGCTGCGGCGGCAATTGGGATTAGCCCAGCCAGAAACGACAGGAAGCCGAAGAACGCTGCGACGGCGATGACGGCCGCAACACCGACGATGTATCCTGCATGCGCATCAAGGCGCTTATAGGCAGGATGGCCGATATAGACGGTGGTCGGAAAAGGCGAGCCAAAAAGCGCGCCCAGCATCGTGCCCGCGCCATCCGTGACCTGGCACAGGCCCACCGGGTAATGGTCGCCCGCCGCTTCGGCGGACTCCACATTGTTCATCGTTTCGATGAAATTGTATATCTGCACCGGGATCAGCACCAGGAAAAGCTCCGGGTTGGCGATGAGATAGTGAATACCGGCAATCAGATCACCGACATATGGAACGGGCGGGTAGAATCCGATGCCGCTTACGTCAATCCTGGATTCCCCCAGAAAAATGGCAATCACTGTTCCGGCAGCAATCGCGACAAGGCCCGCAGGCACATTGCCCGGCAGGCGGAAACGTCCAATCAGACCCCAAAGGATGAACAACAGCGATGTGAATCCGATCAGCGGATGTTCAAAAATCTCGGCCAAAGGCACCGACCCGATGAACACAAGAGCAATGCCGCAAAGCGTGCCCAACATGCCCGCGCGCGGTGTGATACCCTTGAGAAACGGACCAACGATGGCCCCAAGTGCCGCGACGATGCCGCCGACAAAGCCCGCACCTATGCCCACTTGCCAAGCCAGCAGCGGATCGTTTGTCGCCCAGTAGATAGGCCCGATCACGCCGAAGAGATAGACAAACATCACAGGTGTCGAGATGCCGTAAGGCAGGGCGGTCACGTCCTTGCCCTGCTTGTTGGCCGCCCATTTCGCCAGATAGGTATAGACTGCAACACCGGCTAGAATTGCGATGGCTGCGCCGGGCACGATCCGGTCAAAGACGATGTCGGTTGGCATCTGGAACACGAACTGGCAGACCCCTGACAGGATTAGCAGGTTCACGAGGTTGTCGGTAAAAAGTGCCCAAAAGGCGTTGAAATCGCTGCGCGTAAACAGCTTGTAGTCGTATGTCCTCCCGTCCATGACGGTCTCCTCCTGTGATGGATCGGATCTCCTCTGGCCGATCAGACCAGCTTCCCTTCCCGACCCGGATATATGCCCGCGCGGGGCATTTCAGATGCCCCGGCAGGGGCGAATGCGGCAGTTTCAGAGGTCAGTTCAGCGATCACCTCAGCAGCCACAAAGGCCGCAATGACGCTGGGCCGCTTGTCGCGGCTACCGCTTGCCCCGATGGGGCAATTCAAATGTTCGATGGTCTGGCCATCACAGTGTTTATGCGTCCAGTTCCTGAATTTCGCGCGCTTCGTGGCCGATCCGATCATGCCGACGTAAACGGCGTCCTCCCGCTCCAGCGCGGCCGAGGTCAGCAGGAAATCAAGCGCGTGGTCATGGGTCAGCACGATAAAGGCACTGCCTGCGGGGGCATTCCAGATATCCGCTTCGGGCAGAACACTAACGCGGGTCTCGACAGCAGCGGTGTTCAGGGCGATTTCCTCGGGTCGCGTGTCAATCAGGATGCACTTCACCGGCAGATGCTGAAACAGTTTGGCAAGAGCCCGCCCCACATGACCGGCCCCCATGACATAGACATGGGGCAATGCCGCGTCGGCCTTCAGGGCCCGGTTCACTGCGGCGCGCTTGTCAGAGCCGCGCATGCGCTTCAGACGCATTTCAACACGCCCGCCACAGCATTGGCCTATCTCGGGGCCAAGCGGTACGTCCACGTCGCGCTGCAATGCCCCGTCACGCAACATTTTCCGTGCGGTATCAATCGCAAGATATTCAAGTTGGCCGCCACCGAGAGTTCCCCAGAGCGACCGGGACGTTACAAACATCTCGGTCCCTTCGTTGCGAGGGGAGGAGCCGCGCACGCGGGTCAGCACAATGCGGACGACCGAAGGATGCGCTACGAAAAAGTCATTCAGAGAGGCGGTGCTGAGCGACATGATTCACCCCTCGGCCCGCAGCCGGGCAACGGCCATCAGAATACGCTCGGGAGTGGCCGGCGCATCAAGGCGCGGGCATTTGCGATAGTCGGCGATAGAGGCCACAGCCATCGACAGCGCCTCCAGCACCGAGATGCCCAGCATGAAGGGCGGTTCGCCTACTGCCTTGGAGCGTTTGATGCTCAGTTCGCGGTTCTCGGACCAGTCGGCAAGGTTCACGTTGAACACGCGCGGCCGGTCGGACGCGAGCGGGATCTTGTAGGTCGACGGCGCGTGAGTACGCAGACGTCCGGCATCGTCCCACCACAATTCCTCGGTGGTGAGCCAGCCCATGCCCTGAATGAAGGCACCTTCGACCTGACCTTTGTCG
This sequence comes from uncultured Roseovarius sp., assembly GCF_913054395.1. Lineage (GTDB taxonomy): Bacteria > Pseudomonadota > Alphaproteobacteria > Rhodobacterales > Rhodobacteraceae > Roseovarius. The sequence continues at coordinate 9,217 of NZ_CAJXIP010000017.1, read as the reverse complement.
AGGATCGGGTTCAGCGACCGGCCCACGTCATGCAGGATGTCAGTACGCTCCAGGCGGTACTCGCCGGTCAACGTGTCGATGGTCACTTCAGAGCACGCCGCGCCGTAGGCATAATAATAGAACGGACGGCCCTGACCCTTGGCGCGGTTCCAGTGGATTTTCGGCGTCTTGTAGAAACCTGCTGCGGAAAGCTGCACGCGTGCGAGGTAAGCCTGTTTGATAAACGCGTCAAAAGAAAACGCCTCTTTGCCAATATGTACCTGATTGGCGCGAAAGCTGACCTCTTCCGGGGCCACATCCCAGGTCGTCGCCGCAAATTCGATCAGCCGCGCCTTGATCTGCTCTACAGCATTCAGCGCCGCCATGCCGTTCAGGTCGGTGCCGCTCGACGCTGCGGTTGCCGAGGTGTTAGGCACTTTCTCGGTGGTGGTCTTGGTGATCTTGATGCGCTCAAAATCAACCTGCAACGCCTCGGCAACGACCTGCGCCACCTTGGTATTGAGCCCCTGCCCCATTTCGGTGCCGCCGTGGTTCAGGTGGATTGAGCCGTCGTTATAGACGTGAACAAGCGCACCGGCCTGATTGTACCAGGTCGCGGTGAAGGAGATGCCGAATTTGACAGGCGTCAGCGCGATGCCCTTTTTCAGAACCGGCGACGTTTCATTGAAAGCGATGATATCCTTGCGGCGCTGACGGTATTCAGACGTTTCTTCCAGTTCCCCGACCAGCCGATCCAGAATGTTGTCCTCGACTTCCTGGTGATAGGGCGTCAGGTTTCGACCTTCTTCGCCATAGAAGTTCGCCTTGCGGATGTCCAACGGGTCCTGACCGGTGGCATAGGCAATCTCTTCAATCATGCGCTCGGCGGCGATCACCCCCTGCGGCCCCCCAAAGCCACGGAACGCGGTGTTCGAAACAGTGTTGGTCTTCATTGGATGGCTGTTGAGCCGCACATTCGGGTAGAAATACGCATTATCGGCGTGAAACAGCGCGCGGTCCGTGACCGGGCCGGAGAGGTCCGCGGAAAACCCGCATCGAGCGGCAAAGCTGCTATCCACCGCCTGAATGCGGCCAGCGTCGTCAAAGGCGACGTCATACTCAATCACGAAATCATGGCGTTTGCCCGTTGCGGTCATATCCTGATCGCGGTCGGGGCGGATTTTCACGGCGCGGTTCCACTTCTTCGCGGCCATCGCGGCGACGGCGCAAAAGAGGTTCATCTGGCTTTCCTTGCCACCAAAGCCGCCGCCCATACGGCGCACGTTCACGACAACCGCATTCGAGGGCACGCCCAGGACATGGGCAACCATGTGCTGCGCCTCAGACGGATGCTGGGTGGAACAGTGCACGATGACATCATCGTCCTCACCCGGAATGGCAAAGGCGATATGCCCTTCAAGGTACATGTGATCCTGCCCGCCCACCGCCATTCGCCCCTTGATCCGATTGGTGGCGGCGTCCAGTACCGGGTCAACATCGCCCCGCTCCAGCTTTAGCGGCGCGGTCACATAGCCGTACCCGGCCTCTTGGGCAGCGATGGGATCAAGCGCGTGGGGCTGGATCTCATAGTCGATCCTCGCCAGTTCGGCGGCGCGCCGCGCAATGTCGCGGGTCTCGGCGATCACTGCAAAGAGCGGCTGACCATGAAACTGGATCGACTCGGTCGGGAAAACCGGTTCATCGTTCAGACCGGTCGGGCTGATGTCGTTGACGCCCGGCACGTCATCCGCGGTGAGAACGCCAACGACGCCGGGCGTTGCCAGAACATCGGTATAGTCGATACCCAAAAGTTTCGCATGGGCGACATCGGAAACACCCAGATAGGCATGCAACGTGCCTTCGGGCATGGCGATATCGTCGGTATAGTCGGCCGTGCCGGTGACGTGCTTGGCGGCACTGTCGTGGATGCGGTCCATATGGGCAGCCCCGGTGATGGAAACGGCGTCCTTCATCTCTCGGCTCCTTGTCTTAAGCGATGGCGAGTTGGGCGGGAAAGTCTGTCTGCGCGTCCTGCTCCAGGTAAAAGCGGCGCAACAGGTTCTGGGCGGCGAGCATCCGGTACTCGGACGACGCGCGCCAATCCGTGAGCGGTAAGAAATCGCTTGCCAATGCCTCTGCGGCGGCCTCAAAATTCTCTTTTGTCCAACGCTGGCCGTTGAGCGCCGCTTCGGCCGCCATAGCGCGCCTTGGTGTCGCCGCCATGCCGCCAAAGGCAATGCGGGCCTTGCGGATCACATCATCCGTCACCGTCATATGGATACCAACGGCCACCGAAGAGATATCCTCGTCCCGCCGTTTTGAGATCTTGTAGGCGGCGTCCAGATCATCAGGGCCGGGCAAGGGCACCTGAATGCTCTCGACAAACTCGCCCGGCGCGAGATCCTGCTTGCCGTAGTCGATGAAAAACGCCTGCAATGGCAGGCTGCGTCGCGCGTTTCCGTGCCGGAGTGTGATCTCGGCCCCAAGCGCGATAAGCGCCGGGGGTGTGTCCCCGATGGGGGACCCGTTGGCGATATTGCCACCCACGGTGCCCATATTCCGCACCTGCCACCCCGCTATGCGGCCCCAGTACGGGATCAGGTGCGGCAGGTGCTTTGACAGGAGGGATTGGCAATCGGAATAGCTCGCGCCGGCCCCGATCTTGAGGAGAGAGCCCTGTCGTTCAACTGTTTTCATCTCGTTCAAATGACCGGTGAAGATCGCCGGTCCGATGTTGCGCAGAAATTTCGTCACCCAAAGACCCACATCGGTTGCCCCCGCCACGATGGTCGCGTTCGGGTAGGTCAGCAGGCACTCTGCCAGATCATCCAGGTCGGCGGGGACGATGCTCAGGTTGTCATCAGGGCCGGACACGATGCGCTGATTGTCCTGAAGCGCCTTCAGGCGCGTTGCCATCGTTTCACGCTCCGTGTTCAGGTAATCCGACGCAGGCGTGCCATAACGGGACACGGCAACCGCCGCCTTGACGATTGGTTCGTAGCCGGTGCAACGGCACAGGTTCCCCTGCAACGCCGTTTCAACCTCGCCCACGGTGGGTTCGGGTGTCTGCATCCAAAGCGCATAGAGCGACATGACAAAGCCGGGTGTGCAGAAACCGCATTGGCTGCCATTATAGTCAACCATCGCCTCCTGTACCGGATGCAGCCGCCCGTTCGGGCCGGAGAGATGTTCAACCGTGACCACGTGGCAGCCGTTGACCGAAGCCAGAAACCGGATGCAGGCATTGACCGGCTCATACACAAGCCCCGCCTCGCCAAGACGCCCAACCAGAACGGTGCACGCCCCGCAATCGCCCTCTGCGCAGCCTTCCTTCGTACCGGTCAGGCGGCGTTCAAGCCGCAGAAAATCCAAAAGTGTCTGACTGGCCGCAACGGTGGGCACCGACACGTTGGTGCCGTTGAGAACAAAACGAATGTCACGTCGATAGGTCATGGTTGCCTCCCAATCGCCAGGTCCGGCCTGTGATGTTGGAAACGACCATAGACACAAGTATTCCGTCGAAAAATCGCTGCAAACAGAAAATTCTTTCAACAAAACGTTGAAAATGAATCGGTCGTTTTGCATACTTCGGGCAAAGGGGGGCGACAAATGCCCAACATCGAAAGCTTGCGTATCTTTGTCCGCGTGATGGAGCTTGGCAGCATTACTTCGGGTGGCCGCGACCTGAGACTGACGCCCGCAGTCGCAAGCAAACGCTTGAAAGAGCTAGAGAAACATCTAGGCGTGCGTCTTTTCAACCGAACGACACGCTCCATGACCCCGACCGAGGTCGGCACGGTATTCTACGATGAGGCAAGAGCCGTATTGCAGGCACTGGACAATGCCGAAGCCCGAGTCGCGAGTTTTTCCGAGGCACCGCGCGGCGTCCTGCGTATCACGGCCCCTCTTGGGGTTGGACGCCGAATCGTGGCGCCTTTGGTGCCGGAATATTCCGAAACCTATCCGGATACCGAGATTCGGATGCGCCTGTCGGACCGCAAGGTTGACATCATGGCCGACGGGCTGGACATCGCCTTTTTTGTCGGAGACCCCGGTGACTCCACTATGAAGCTACGGAAAATCGCGGATTGCGAGCGGGTCCTCTGTGCCTCCCCCGAGTACCTGTCGCGCTGTGGTACGCCAACTACGCCGGATGACTTGCTGGACGCCAGGCACAATTGCCTGTTGTTGCGATTTCCGGGATCTCCTGAATATTTCTGGACCGTTCAGACCGATATGGGCCCCAGGAAACTGGAGGTTCGGGGCAGGTATGACGCCGACGACGGCGATGTCCTGACGGATTGGGCGCTGGCCGGGCGGGGCATTGTGAATAAACCGCGATTTGATGTACGCAAACATCTGGAAACGGGGAGCCTTGTTGAAGTGCTCCCGCACAGCCCTCCGATGCCTACGATCTTCGGCTGTCTATATCCGCACAAAAAGCTCCAGGACCCAAAGGTGCGATTGTTCGTCGACCACATAGTGCGCAACAGCAAACGCTTCTTTGTCTGAATTCAGGGCGTCTCAAGATAAACCCCCTTTGGAGTCCACTGCATGGCTCCCCAACCCGCGCTCTACGGCCTCGATCTTTGAACGTTTCGCGCGCCTTTGCTGGCAACCGGACGGTACGGCTAAGGTCTAGCCCCGCGCCAACTCGGCCAGTTTGCGAATGGCAAAGTCATAACCGCGAATTCCAAACCCCTCGATCTTGGCCGTCGCGGCCTTGGAGACATAGGAAAGGTGGCGAAACTCGTCTCGCCGGAACAGCGGCGAGATATGCACCTCGATGATCGGGCCCTCATAGATCAGCAAGCTGTCGAGGATCGCAATTGATGTCGATGTGAACCCGGCCGGATTGATCAGCAGGCCGGCAGCGGTGCCGCGGGCCTGTTTGATCCAGCCCATGATTTCCGCCTCGCTGTCACTTTGGCGAAAGTCGATTTCGACGCCCTCTTCCTTGCCAATCCTGCGGCATAGCGCCTCTACATCGGCCAGAGTGTCATAGCCGTAAACCTCTGGTTGCCGGGTGCCCAGCATATCAAGGTTCGGTCCGTTGATGACAAGGATGGTATTGGTCATTTGAATTCTCCGGTATCAACCCGTGTACCCGTAGAGGCGGGGCAACCACAGGACGATGTCAGGCAAGAGGGTTATGATGAGAAGCCCCGCGATCATCAGCGCGAGGAACGGTAGCAGGTGGCGGATCGTGTCCCGGATCGGCGCGCGCGTAATCGAAGTAACAACAAAAAGGAGCAAGCCATAGGGCGGTGTCGCCAGGCCAATCATCGTGTTGACGACTACGATTACTCCGAAATGCACGGGGTCCACCCCCAAAGCGACCGCGGTGGGCAGGAAGATCGGTACGATCACCAGAAGGATGGCATTCGCTTCAAGCAGGCATCCCAGTACCAGAAGCATCGCGTTCACCAACAACAGGAAACCGATCCGCGACAGTTCCACGCCCGACAAGGCCGCACGAATGACATTCGGAACCTGTTCAATGGTCACGACATAATTGAACGCGAGCGCACCGGCGATAAGGAAACCCACCGACGCGGTCGCCTTGGCGGACAAGCGAACAGTGTCATATGCCTCCCGCAGACTGACCGAACGGTAAAAGACCGTAGAGACGACAAAGGCATAAAGCGCGGCAAGCGCCGCCGCCTCGGTCGGGGTTGTGATACCGCCATAGATGCCCACCAACAGGATGACCGGCATCAGGAGCGCGGGAATGGCCCTCAAGGTGATCTGCGGTAGTTCGCGCAATGGCACAGGCTCTTCGACCGGATAATTGTGCACCCGGGCCTGCCAGGCATTCGTCGCCATAAGAAGCACGCCGAGGATCAGGCCCGGTGCGACCCCCGCGAGAAACAGGAAGCCGATCGAGGTGTCCGACACCAGCGCGAAAAGGACCATCGGAATCGACGGAGGTATGATCGGCCCGATGATCGCCGAAGCGGCGGTAATCGCCCCGGCGTAGGCGCCGGGATACTTGCCGTCCTTGGTCATCAGGTTGATGATGATCCGCCCCATCCCCACCGCATCTGCGATAGCCGAGCCCGACATGCCGGAAAAGATCAGCGACGAGACCACGTTGACATGCCCTAGCCCGCCGCGGAACCGGCCGACCAGTGCCTTGCAGAAATCCAGCAGGCGGTCGGAGAGCGATCCGACATTCATCAGGTCGGCCGCAAAAATGAAAAGCGGAATCGCCAGCAGCACGTAAGAGCCGTAGAGCCCGGTCAGCATCTGCTCGAAGGCGATGGACATGTCCTGTCCCTGCAACAGCAGGTAGAACACGGAAGAGGCCAGCATGGCATGCCCGATCGGCAGGCCGATCAGGGCGGTCAGGATGATGGCCGCGACTGTGAGGTAGAATTCCCAGCTCATGCGTTGAAGTCCGCGCGCGTCACGGTATCCGTCCCGTCTTTCGGTTCACCGCTTCCACGCGCTGATGCCCAGAAGATACGGAGATAGCGCAGAATGGAGGCGACCGAAAACAGGATCGCAATGGAATAGACCCAGTTGAAGCGGATATCGAGGTATGTCGTCTTCTGGATCTTCATGAAAGTGACGAAATCCCACAGAGCGGGCAGAGACCATGCATAGATGCCCACCAGGAGCACCGAAAAGGTCAACCGAAACCGACGGCGCCATTGCGGCGAGACAGCGCCGTAGAGAATGTCAAAACGAATCTCGTCCTCTTCGCGGGCCGATACGGATTGTCCCCACAAGAGAATCCAGAGCCACGCCATGACGCAGACCTCGACAGTCCACCCGACAGGGCTTCCGACGACATAGCGCATGAACACCTGAATGATAAAGGATACGAACATCATCGCCAGGAGTATGGCAGGAACCGCTTCGGCCAAAGCCCGGGCCCTGGAGGCAAATCGGGATGCAGGGGTCATCGTTACTTTCCGGTGGGTCGACGAGCCCCGAAGGGCCCGCCGAGGCAGTTTGATCGGCGAGTTACTTCGCCAGCGCGTTGATTGCTTCGATCATGCCCTCAGGCCAGCTTTTGGCAAAGTCCGATTCGAGATATTTCTTCTGGGCATGGTCACGGAAAGCGATCCGGTCGGGCTCATAAACCTTCAAGCCCTGATCCTTGAAGAACTGTACAAGCTCCGCTTCACGGTCAAGGTGGCGCTGCGTGCTCTTTGCGATTGCCGTATCGACGGCCGATTGCAGCGTTTGCTGCTGTTCGGGCGAGAAACTGTCCCACAGCTCCTTGCCTATCCCGATCACGTCAAAGCCGATCAGGTGCCCGGTCAGGACGATCTGGCTCGTCACCTCGTAGAACTTCATGTTGTAGTCGTTCGGCAGCGGGTTGTCCTGACCGTCGATGGCCCCGGTCTGCAATGCGGTGTATACCTCTGCATAGGCCAGCGGGGTCGGGTTGGCCCCGATGGCTTCGCCAAGGAACTGCCAGGCTTCTCCGCCCGGCATGCGCAAGGTCACACCACTAAGATCCTCCGGCGTCATGATTTCCTTATCGGGTGCAAGGTTGACCTGACGGGTACCGAAATAGACCGGTGCGAGAACGTGAATGCCGGCATCTGCCGCCATCTGTTTAAGCTGATCCCCGACTTCGCTGTCGAACGTGGCTTTCAGATGGGCGGCATCGCTGAACAAATAGGCCGAGGTCACGATGGACCATTCGGGGATCTGCTCCGCGATGGCCTGCGGCGCGATCAGCCCCATTTCAAGGTTGCCGCGCTGGATCGAGGTCATCTCGGTCCCTTGCTTGACCAACGTTGCACCGTTGAAAACCTGAAAGTCGAACGTATCCGACACGGCCGCGGCGATTTCGGCAAAGGCCTCGGCGCGAATATCGTTTTCCGAAACGACCGAGCTGAAACGCAGCACCGGCTTGTCTTGTGCCAGCGATGCACCCGGTAACGCGAGTGCGGTCGTCGCGGCGATTGCAGCCGCAATTGCGGTGCGGCGGGTTAAGTGTGTCATTGGTTTCCTCCCTTTTGGTTGACCTGTTCTTCAAAGTGGATCTTGAAAATTTTATATTATGCTTCCCCGCGTGCCTTCGCCTCCTCCGGGTCGAAACTGCGGAAGGTGGCGCACATCCGCCCGGCATTGGCAGGCCGGCCGGTGAACAACTCAAACGCGCGAACCGCCTGCAACACGGCCATCCCCTCGCCGCCAAGCGTAGGACAGCCGATGGCGCGCGCGCGGCGCAACAGTTCGGTTTCGAGGGGAAAATAGATGATATCGGCCACCCAATGGCGCGTTTCCAGCGCTGCGGCGGGGATCGGCAGCCCAGGCAGCTTGGCCATGCCAACCGGAGTGGCGTTGACCAGTCCGGCAACCTTGGCAGACGCCGCCAAGACATCCTCTACCGCCTCGGCATGCCCGCCGGAGACCCGGAGACTTGCAGCCAGTTCTTCGGCGGCAGCAATATGCGTGTCATGCACCAGGATACGCCCCGCGCCAAGGCCTCGCAATGCATGCCCGACGGCGGCACCCGCCCCGCCCGCGCCGATCAAAAGGACGGCGCCAAGATCGGCATCGGGCAAGCCCGCACCAAAGCTATCGGCAAATCCGCGAAAATCCGTGTTGTGACCAAACCGCCTGCCGTCGCGAAAGACGACCGTGTTGACCGCGCCAACCTGACGGGCGGCGTCCGAAAGCTCATGCAGCAACGGCATGACCTGCTGCTTGTAGGGGTAGGTAACATTGAGACCGGCGAAACCCTCCGCCTCTGTCTGATCGAGGATGTCGTGCAGCGTTGCAGATACTTCCATATCCGTGTCCAACAAGTCGTAGCGACAGGTCAAGCCCTGCGCCGATGCTTCGGACTCATGCATTGCCGGCGTGCGCGACAGGGCGATGCCACGCCCGACAAGGCCCAAGCGTAACAGCCCCCTGCGCGGGGTCGTCGCCTGACCATCCTGCCTGCGCACGGTACCCATATGCCAGCAGACCTCCCCCTTCCGCGTGATCCGTTCAAAATGAACCAGTTGGTATATTTGGTCAAGGCAATTGTTCTGGCCGGTTAATTATCCCGTGTTATAAGAAACCAAGGAGGCCGCATGACGACAAAAAACCAAGAGGAAAAACGCAGCTGGAAACAGGATCCTGAAGCAGTGCAGCGGGACATCCTTGCGGTGGCCGTGACAGAATTCGCCGAACACGGACTATCAGGCGCAAGGGTAGACAGAATCGCGGCCCGCACCCGCACATCCAAGCGCATGATCTATTACTATTTCGGCGACAAGCTCGG